>NZ_PTXM01000024.1:0-166374 GCF_004343765.1 Burkholderia sp. SRS-25 | reverse complement strand
CGTTCGACCGGCGCGCATTCGACGCGGCGGATATCCGTGCTCAGGTGGACGCCGCCGACGCGGCCGGCACGGACGGATGGATGCTGTGGAATCCGCGCAATCGCTACGATCCCGCTGCGCTGCCGCGTTGACCGGCGCGCTGCTGTCGGCGCTGCTGCCAGCCGATGCACATGCCGCGCCCGATGCGGGGTTGGCGACGATGCCGCAACGGCAGGCTGCCGCGATCGATGCGGCAATCGCGGCCGAGATCGCCGACGGTCATCTTGCCGGCGCGGTGGTCGTGGCGGGCGACGCGGACGGCGTGCAGGTGCGCGTGGCGCGCGGCCTGCGCGTGACGGGCGAGCACGCCGAGGCGATGACGGCCGATACCGTCTTCGATCTCGCGTCGCTGACCAAGCCCGTGGCGACGGCCGTCGCGATCCTGCAGCTTGCGGAGCGCGGCCTGCTGAGCCTCGATGCGCCGGCCGCGCGCTATTGGCCCCCATTCGCCGCGCACGGCAAGCGCGCCGTCACAATCCGCCAACTGCTCGCGCACGTGTCGGGACTGCCGGCCGGCGTGTCGTCGTCGCGCGTCCTGCGCAGCCGTGCCGCGGTGCTCGCCGACATCGTCGCGATGACGCCCGCGGAGCCGCCCGGCACGCGTGTGCGCTACAGCGACGTCAATTACGTGGCGCTTGGCGAGATCGTCGAGCGCGTGTCGGGACAGCCGCTCGACGCGTGGTGCGCGGCACACGTATTCGTGCCGCTCGGCATGGCCGACACCGCATTCAGGCCCGGCCCCGCGACGCTGGCACGTGTCGCGCCGACGATCGTTCGCGATGGCCGGTTGCTGCGGGGGCGTGTGCACGATCCGGTCGCGGCGGCGCTGGGCGGCGTCGCGGGCAAAGCGGGGCTGTTCGCAAGTGCCGACGACCTCGCGCGCTTCGCGCGCATGCTGTTGAACGGCGGCACCCTTGGCACGACACGTGTGCTCGGCGCCGCGAGCGTCGCCGTGCTTGAGACGCCGGCCACGCTCGACGCCGAAGGCGACTGGCATACGCCAGGCTGGCAGGTGGGTGCGCCGCTCGTCGCGAACCGCTACCGGGTGCCGCCGGCCGGCGCGCTGCAGCATCTCGGCTACACGGGCACGGGGCTGTGGATCGATCCTGTGACGCACCGCTTCGCGATCGTGCTGACGAGCCGGCTGTATCCGGATGAAACCGGCACCGCGATGCCGCTGCGCGCGCTCGTGCTCGGCATCGTATCGAGCGCGGCCGGGCCGGTCACGTCTTCGCTAATCGCGACGCGCGTGCCGACGATGGCGGCGGCCGTCGCGCAGGCTGGCCGGTTGCCGGTTTCGCGCGGGCCGGTACTGGCCGGTATCGACGTGCTCGCGGAGAGCGGCTTCGCCGCGGTGGCAGGCAAGCGAATCGCTCTCCTGACGAATCGAAGCGGATTCGACCGGTTCGGCCGGCGTACGGCCGACCTGCTCGTGCAGGCGCCGGGTGCGCGGCTCGTCGCCCTGTTCGCGCCCGAGCACGGGCTCGGCACGGACGTCGACGAAACGTTCGGCGATACGACCGACGCCGCGACCGGCGTGACTGTCCACAGCCTCTACAGCGACCGACGCGGGATCGCGCCCGAGTGGCTTGCCGGCGTCGACATCGTGGTGATCGACCTGCAGGACGCTGGCGTGCGCTTCTTCACGTACCTGGCCACGCTCGGCTATGCGCTCGAGGCGGCGGCCGCAGCGCACCGCCCGGTGCTCGTGCTCGACCGCCCGGACCCGCTGGGCGCCGACGTGGTCGACGGCCCCGTGGCCGATGCGGAGCCGGCCACGTTCACCAATTACTACCCGTTGCCGCTGCAGCCCGGCATGACACTCGGCGAACTTGCGCGGCTCTTCAACGCGCGCCTGCGCATCGGCGCGGCGCTCACCGTGGTACCGATGGCGAACTACACACGCACGATGCGTTTCGACGATACCGGGCTCGGCTGGGTACCGCCGTCGCCGAACCTGCGCGACGGTGCGGCAGTCTCGCTTTATCCGGAAACGGGGCTCATCGAGGGGGCGGCGCTCAGCGTCGGGCGGGGGACTCCAACGCCGTTCGGCGTAATCGGCGCGCCGTGGATCGACGGGCGCATCCTCGCCAGCGATCTTCGAGCGATGGGGCTCGCTGCGACGTTCACGCCGGTCCGCTTCGTGCCGACGGAGGGGCCGTATCGCGGCAAGCTGTGCGACGGTGTGCGGATCGAACGGCGGTCCGGTGCGACGCGACCGGGCGAAATCGGGCTGGCACTTGCACTGACGCTGCACCAGCGTTATCCGGCGCAGTTCCAGATCGATGCGATACGTGTGTCCATCGGCTCGCGGGAAGTTACCGACATGCTCGAAGCGGGGCAGCCGCTCGACGAAATCGAACGTGTCGTCGAAGCACAAAATGCAGTGTTCGCGCGCGAGCGTGCAATGTTTCTGCTGTACTGAGTTCGAACCGGCTCGAGTAGTTGGGATCGATCGAGCGGCCGTCTTTGTTTCTTCGGCTGGCCGACTTTGCAGCCGGTCGTTCTATACTTGACATAATTAACACTCTCGTCGGATCTGCTGGGGCTTGGGTCAGTCCTACGACCGAGTGCTGAGTATTACCGAGGACACGAACAGAGCTTCGGCAATCCCAGGAACGTGTAATGGGGGCAACTATGGGGGCCACTTCTGAGCGACCAAAGCCCATCTGCTTGATAGTAAAGGCTCAGATTCACTAGTTCGAATCAGGCCTCAGCACCAGAAGTCGGATGCGCCTCAGTCCGAGGCCGTTCACCCAAAAGCGCTGTCGGTCGATTGACCGCAGCGCTTTTTTGTTGATGCTGGTGTTTTTCCCGGTACGAGAGCCAGGGCAAGCGGTGCGCGAATATTCGTGCCGCGTGTAATATCGTGTTCGCTTCCCCTATAAGAAACACAATTACGCCGAGGGCCATCGATGAAAAACACCGTCCGCGTTCCGATTTTCGTACTGGCGCTGATACTCGCTGCGCCGGCATTTGCCACGACGCCCGCCGACAACATAGCCTGGAGCGCACAAGCCTGTGCAGCGGTTCGTCATGCCCCCGGAGTGTTATGTCTACTCGAAGCGGCAGATTTCGAGCGATGAGTCGTTGACGACGGAACGTGTGCAGATAGCGGCCGCCAGGTTCCTGACCGGCACTGGGCCCACCCTCGTTATCGGCGGGACCCGGGGCACAGTCCCCGATCCGTGTGCGTCCTCGGGCCTGTGACCGGCCCGCAAGCGAACTGCGGGAATTCCCGCCTCATCTGAAACAAGCCGGATACCAGCGCCGCGCGTCGCCCGACCCGCGGCGCTTCATCATTCCAGGCGCGCTTATTCCCAGAAACTGCGGATCGCGACCGCCACGATCACCGGCACCGAGAACACCAGCGGGATCGCGAAATACTGCGCTTCGCGATCGACGACCCAGCTATAGATCACCCACGCCGCGCCGATCGCGAACGTGATGAGGCCGACCGTCACGGCGGCGATGTTCAGGACCAGCTTCGAAGGCTGGCGGCGCGTCTTGGCCTCGTCATTGTTATCGCGCGGGGACGATTTCATCGGAAGAGTGCGGCTTCGGGCCGAAACGGGGATAAAAGCACAGGAAACCCCATCCACTCCAATCGCGCAAGAGGGGCCGGCGCCGGCCGGCCCTCGTCGCGTCCGCCGGCGCGCTTTACAACCCGAACGACGTAGCCAGTTCGTCGAGCAATTCACGCTGGAACGCTACGAACCGCTCGCCCGGCTGCTGCGCGATCGCGAGGTCGAGCATCGGATCGGCGACGTCGGTCCGAACACCCGCCAACTCCTCGACGATCGCGAGCCCGCAGAACGGCACGTACGCCTCCGAATAGCCGCCTTCGTGCACGATCACGAGCCGGCCGCCGCAATGGCGTTGCGCGGCTTCCTTTGCCGCCTGTGTCATGAACCGGTAGCTGTCGGTGTGCAGCTGCATGCGCGCGAGCGGATCGACTGCGCTCGCGTCGAGGCCGCTCGCGATCACGATGAGCTCGGGCCGGAAACGCTCCAGCGCCGGCAGCACGATTCGCTCGAACGCGTAGCGATACGCATCGTCGCCGCTACCCGCGAGCAGCGGCACGTTCAGGTTCGCACCGACGCCTGCGCCTTCGCCGCGGTCATCGGCGCCGTTGTAGCCGGGCGGGAAGCAGCGGTCCTGATGCAGCGAGATCGTCAGCGTGTCCGGATCGTCATAGTAGATCGACTGCGTGCCGTTGCCATGATGCACGTCCCAGTCGATCACCGCGACGCGCTCGACGCCGTGTTTCGCGCGGGCGGCCTCGATCGCGATCGGGATGTTCGCCAGCAGGCAGAAGCCCATCGGGCGATCGCGCAGGCAATGATGGCCGGGTGGTCGCGACAGCGAGAAAGCGTTTGCCGCACGTTCGCCGAGGACCGTATCGACGGCCGCGATCGCGAGTCCGGCCGACAACGCGGCGATCTCGTAGCTGCCCTTGCCGAACGGCGCGAGGTCGCCGAGGTCGCCGCCATTCGCATCGCTGAGTGCGCGGAACGCGTCGAGATAGTGCGCGGGGTGAATGCGCAGCAGGTCGGCGGTCGTGGCCGGCCCGGCGCCGCGCAGGTCGAGCTGCGCGGCCAGGCCCGATGCCTGCACGAGCGACAGGAAGCGGCGCTTCGAATCGGGCGATTCGGCGTAGCCCGCGCTCGACGGCGGCTGGACCCAGCCGCCGACCGGGAAGAACAGCGCGTGCGTGCCGCCGGTATGCCAGAAAGTGCGTTCGTCGGTGAAGAAGGCAGTGCGATTCATGGATGTGCGTGACCTGTCACGGTTGGGTGGAAATGGAAGGGCGCGTCCGGCGGTCGATGTGGCGCAGCGCGGCGAACGACACGATCGCGACGGCCGTCGCGGCCGTGAACAGCACGCGCATCGTGCCGCCTGCGTCGAGCATCAGCCCGGCGAGCAAGGGGCCGGCCGCGAGGCCCGCGCCGATCACGAAATTGAGCGTGGCCACGAGGCGCCCCGACGTGTCGATCTGCGCGACGGTCGCGAGGATGAACGGCAGTACGAACGTCCACGCGAACTTGAATGCGAAGATCGCCGCGCTGTAGCCGCCGGCATGCCGCATCACGGCGAGCGCGACGAGCGAGGCCGCCAGCAGCGCGTAACCGGCCGCGAGCATCGCGCGCCGGGCAAGCCGGCCGCCCGCGCAAGACGCGAGCGCCGCACCGGCGATGCCCATCACGCTCGCGATCGCGAGTACGTTGCCGGTCGACTGCGGATCGAGCCCGGCTTCGGCCGCGGCGCGGCTTGCGAACGTCCACACGCTGCCGATCGCGAGATAGAACGTCAGCACCGCGCCGATCGCGAGCACGACGAAGCTTTGCGGTGTATGCGCCGCAGCGTTGCGCGCGAGCGTGGCTCGCGCGCCCAGTGAGGGCGGAAAGCCGCGCGACAGTGGCGCCGCGAGCAGCGCGAGTGCGGCGAGCGCGACATACAGCGCGCGCAGCCCGAACGCCGCGAACACATGCGGCAGCACGAACAGGCCGATCGCGCCCGCGATCAACTGGCCGACGACCCACAGGCCGTACACGCGGTCGCTGTTCTCGCTGGTTGCGGCGCTCGTCATGCAGAGCACCATCAGCGAGCCGCCGCCGAGCGCGGTGACGGCGCGCAGCGCGAGCAGCGCGACGAAACCCGGCATCCACAGTGCGGTCAGCAGGTTGCCCGCGCCGAACAGCGCGATGGCGAATGCGGCGACGCGGCGCGCGTCGACCCGGCCGAGCCACAGGTACGACGGCACGGTCGCCAGGCTGAACGCGCCGAGTTCGACGAAGAAGTAAGTGCCGATCTGCGACGCGGACAACCCGAGCTGCGTCGCGAGCTGGCCCGCGACGGCAGGCGCCACGAGCAGCAGCAGCGGCGTGACGGCCGCGAACACGACGAGCGCGACGAGCGTCGAGCGCGCGAAGGCCGATGCGCGGCCGGCGGGCGGGAGTGCGGCATCCGGGGACAGGGTTTTCATGGCGGGATCTCGTTGGGGAAATCAGAACAGGTGGTACATGCCGACCATCGCGCCGAACTGCGATGAACCGGCGAGCGGCGTCGGGTCGTATTCGTAGACAGTTTGCGAACTCTGGCCGCTGTTGCGCGCGTAGCCGAGGTTCACGTACGCGACGGTGCGTTTCGACAGCGCGTACGTGGTGCTCGCGATGAACAACGTCGGGTGGCCGATCGCCGGCGTGCGCGAGTCGGTGTGATAGACACCCGCGTTCAGGCCGATCTCGCTCGACATCTGGTAGCGCGCTCCACCCCAGACGATCGTGCGCGCCGCGTCGAGGTCGCCGGTCAGGCGTTCGACGCCCGCATGGACGGTGAGCGGCAGTGTGGCGAACGCATAGCGCGCGGCGAGCGTGCCGAGTTCGCGGCGGCGCGCTGACATGTCGTCGCCTGCGGAAACATCGCCGTGTGCCTGATGCAGCACCGCGCTGACCGACAGGCCGTTGCTCGTGTACTGGCCGCCGAGCTCGAGCACGCGTCCGGCGCGCGTATTGCCGGCGACGCCGGACGTCGCGGCAAGCGCCTCCACGTCGAAGCCGGCGAACGTCGGCGACTGGTACTTGACCGAGTGGTCGACGAAGTTCGCGTTCATCGGCACGATGACGCCCTGGCCGCTGTACGACGCGTACCAGAGCGGGTCGTAGAACAGCGTCTTGTCGAACAGCACGCTGAACTGCCGGCCGAGCGTGACGGTGCCGACGGGCCCCGCGATGCCCACGTACGCGCCGCGGAAGAACGCATAGCCGGGCACGGTCGAGGTGCCGTCGTTGAGGTTGAGGCCCTGTTCGAGCTTGAACAGCGCACGCCAGCCGCCGCCGAGATCCTCGTGGCCCTTCAGGCCGATCTGCGAAGGCAGGATGCCGTAGTTCTGCAACTGCACGGCCGAGTGGCGTCCGTCGGCACGCGTCAGGTATTGCATGCCGGCGTCGAGCGCGCCGTACAGCGTGAGACTCGACTGCGCGTGCGCGGCAGCGCCGCACGCGGCAAATGTCGCGACGGCCGCGGCCGTGCGGATGAAGCGGGGTTTCGTCACGTGGAGTTCTCCATACCGTCCTGCATCGGTTTGTCGTTGGTGTTGTCGCGACGCAGTGTCCGCAGCGGGAAAACCTTCGAACAGTCGTACAGATGAACGGTGTGGAAAACCCGTGGTGCACGACATCCACACGGCGCGCTGCCGTGCCGCGGCGTGCTGCGGAGCAGCAACCTGCCGTGCACCGTTCAAATGGATGGGGCTGGCGCCCGTTCCGGCACCGTGGCCCGTCAAAAAAGCCGCTCGCTATAATCGGCCGGTGTCGTTGCGCACATCAGCAGCCCGATCGGGCAGGGGAGCGGAAGGTGAGGATCACGACGGATTTCGGGCAGGATCTCGATGCGCTGCGCGACGTGCCGGCCGCCATCGTGCTCGACGATTTCGCCTGGCCGCCGCTGCCGTCCCGGCGCGCCGATTTCGACGGCGTCACGCGCGGCGACGCATCGCAGCGCGAACTCGGGCTGATGCTGCTCGACCTGTACGCGGTTGCCGCCCGATCCGGCATCGGCGAATTCGAATACCGCTTCTTTTCGCTGCTGCAGGCGCTTATCCCGTTCGACGCCGCATGGACGGGCGTCGCAACTCACGTGCCGACCGGCCCGGTGATGCACAACAGCTTCCTGTACCGTCTGCCGCATGCGTTCTTCAGCGACTGGAAGCGCGTGCGCGATTGCGACCCGCTCGCGCACCGCACGCTGCGCGGCGCGCACGGCCATGCGGTGCGGCTGTCGGTCGTCGAACCGGGGCTCGATGCCCGGTTTCGCGACTGGTGCGTGAAGTACGGGCTCGCACAACTGATGTGCGTGTGCACGCTCGATCGCCGGTTCGGCCTGACGACGTTCATGTCGATCTACCGCCAGGGCCTGAATCGCCCGTTCAGCGACGACGACGCGCGCCGCTTCGAGGAAGTGATCCCGCATCTCGCGGCGGCGCTGACGATCAATCGCGCCGCGCAGCTCACGCGCGAACGCGGCGATACGGTCGCGCCGGCGGCGCGGGCACTGTGCGACAACTTCGGCGTGCTTCACCATGCCGATCACGGTTTCGACGACGTGCTGCGCACCGAATGGCCGGCATGGGCCGGCGCCCGCGTGCCGGAGCCGCTCGTCGCGCACTTGCGGCGACAGCCGGGCCACCCGTTCGTCGGCGATGCGCTGCGAATCCAGTGCGTGCCGGTTGCGGGGCTGTTCCAGATCGAGGCGCGGCCGCGATCGCTGCTCGACCGCCTGAGCCCGCGCGAGCTCGCGGCGATCCGCTATTACGGCGCAGGGCGCTCGCACAAGGAAGTCGCGCAACAGATGGCGATTTCGCCGACGACCGTGCGCCACTACCTGCGCTGCGCGTACCGCAAGCTCGGCATGCACGACAAGAGCCAGATCGCCGGCGTGCTCGGCGCGACGGGCGGCGCGGCCGACGACGAGCCGGTGGAAGCCGGTGGCGATCCTCGCTGAACTGCACGTTGCGCACGTTGCATGCGATCGCATGAATGGTTGTGCCCGCAACCATTGAAGGTTATGCTCGTCAGCTTCCAGGAGACGGAATTCCATCATGAACGACACGAATTCAGGGTCGGTGCGCGCGGCGGTGGTCGGGGTCGGCGCGATCGGCGGGTTGCTCGCGACCGCGCTGTCGCGGGCCGGCATGACCGTGAGCGCGTATGCGCGCGGCGCGACGCTCGACGCGCTGAATGCGCACGGCGTGCGAGTGATCGACGAGGCCGGCGAGACATCGTCGGTGCCGGTGCGAGCGAGTGACGATGCGGCCGCGCTCGGCGTGCAGGATTACGTGGTGATCGCCCTGAAGGCGCAGGCGTTGCCGGCGCTGGCCGCGGGCATCGCGCCGCTGGTCGGGCCGGACACGGTGATCGTCGCTGCAATGAACGGGCTGCCGTGGTGGTTCACGCACGGGCTCCGAGGCGCGCTCGACGGCGTGCCGCTCGATGCGGTCGATCCGGCCGGCGCGGTGTCGGCGGCGTTGCCGCCCGCACAGGCGATCGGTTGCGTCGTGCACCTGTCGTCGAGTACCGACGCGCCGGGCGTCGTGCGCCGCGGGCGCGGCAACCGGTTGATCGTCGGTGCGCCCGATCCGCGGCTTGACGTCGCCACGGCCCGATTCGCCGCGGCGCTTGCGGCGGGCGGTTTCGACGTCGAGTCGACGCCCGTGATCCGGACCGAGATCTGGACGAAGCTATGGGGCAACATGAACATGAATCCGCTGAGCGCGCTGACGGGGTCGACGGCCGAGCAGTTGCTCGACGATCCGTTCACGCAGGATCTCGCGTTGCGGATGATGGAGGAGGCGGCCGCGATCGGCGCGAAGCTGGGCCTGTCGACGGGGATGAGCGGGCCCGAGCGGATCGCGGTCACGCGCAAGCTCGGCGCGTTCAAGACGTCGATGCTGCAGGATTTCGAAGCGGGGCGCGCCCTCGAGATCGGGCCGATCCTCGGCGTGTTCCCTGAACTCGGTCGCAAGCTCGGCGTGCCGACCCCGTATTGCGACGCGGTGCTCGGGCTGTTGCGCCAGCGCGCGGCGAACAGCGGACTGTAGCGCGCTTGGGGCCGCTGCATGCGCGAGCCGGCGACGCGGAGCGCGGCGCTCCGCTTGCAACGCGTAGCCCCGTATCACGCAAAGCGGGCCGCCCGCGTCGCCGGTCAGGCGACCGGGGCGGCCCGTCGAATTCATCTGATTAATACTGCGGGCGCCGTGCCCGTGTTGCGGCTCAGTCGTCCCGCTCGGTCGCGTGCGCGACGACCTTGTCGAGCAGTCGTTCGAACGTCTGGCGTTCGCTGTCGGACAGGCACGCGAGCAGGCCGTCGTTCCACTTGCGCACGATCGGCATGATCTTGCGATGCAGCGCGCGGCCGTCGGCGGTCAGCGCGATCAGCACGATCCGGCCATCCTCCTCGCTTGCGCTGCGTTCGAGCAGCCCCTGGCGCAGCAGCGCCTCGGCTGCCCGGCTCGCCTGGCTCTTGTCGAGATTGGTGTGGCGCGCGAGATCCATGATCGAGAACGGGCCGAAGGCGCCGACGGCGGCGATCACGCGCGCCTCGGGCAGCGAGATGTCGAGCTTGTGCCGGTACACCTCGCCGATCCCGCGGTCGGATCGCTTCGTGAGCGCGTGGAGGCGATAGGTCAGAAACTGATCGAGCCCGGCTTGACGGCCTTTCATGTCGAATCCTGAAGAAAAAGGGCGGGCCCGATTGTTCCTGTATCGCGCGCTCGGGTCAACGGTCAGTGTGCGCCGTACTTCAGGCGTGTCAATTGCTCCGCTTCGTTCGCGAGCAGATTGGCCGCGTCGCGGATCGCGACGTCGAGCGTGATCGGCCCGGGAGCCGGCGAGAAGCAGCCGGAAAAATGTTCGGACAGGCGCGGCAGCGCGGCCGGGTCGACCGCGCCCGACAGCAGCGATGCGGGCACGCCGGCGGCCTGCGCGTGGCGGCACGCGATGAACGGTGCCTTGCCGTGCAGCGTCTGCACGTCGGAGCGGCCTTCGCCGGTGATCAGCCAGTCGGCGCCGGCAAGCGCCCCGTCGAGGCCGACTTGCCGCGCCACCACTTCGGCGCCCGCCTCGAACTGCGCGCCGAGCATGTGCAGCGCGAAACCGAGGCCACCCGCGGCGCCGGCGCCCGGCAGGTCGCGGCTGCGACGGTCGAGCGCAGCTTCGAGCAGGTCGGCGAAGCGGGCGAGGGCGGCGTCGAGGGTCGCAACCTGGCCGGGCGCTACGCCCTTTTGCGGGCCGAACACGGCGGTCGCGCCGTGCGCACCCGTCAGCGGGTTGTCGACGTCGGACATGCCGATGAATTCCGTTTCCTTCAGCCGCGGGTCGAGCCCCGACGCGTCGATGCGCGCGATGTCGGCGAGCCGCGATGGCACGGGTTCGACCAGTTGGCCGGCCGCGTCGAAGCACTGCAGGCCAAGGCCCGCGAGCAGCCCGGCGCCCGCATCGTTGGTGCTGCTGCCGCCGAGCGCAACGAAGAAGCGGCGCACGCCTTCGTCGAGCAGCGTACGGATCGCCTCGCCCATCCCGCGCGTACTGCGTGCGTCGACCGGCACGCTCATGCCGACCGGATCCGTAATGCCGACGATCTCTGCCGTCTCGACGATCGCGGTGCGCGCGTCGATCACGCCGACCGCCGCATCGCGTGCCGCGAGCGACGCGCCGGCCACCCGCAACGCACGCCGCGTGCCGCCGCCTGCGAGCATCGCGTCGAGCGTGCCTTCGCCGCCGTCGGCCATCGGGCAGCAGCGCACGACCGCGTCGGGCCGCGCGCGGCGGATGCCGGTGGCGATCGCGTCCGCGACCTGCTCGGCGGAAAGCGAGCCTTTGAACGAATCGGGCGCGATGACGACGACAGGCGCGGACGGGTGTTGCGGCATGGTGTCTCCGGAAGGCGTGATTGGTGTGAAGAATATCGGGGCTGCGACGGTGGCGACCCCTCAATCGGAGCTTACAGGATGGCGGGCCCGTGGAGGATACGGCGTTCGGCATAGCGGCGATCCGCTTGCATTGCCGTGCAAAGGGCTGTTGATGGGGCGCGGACGCATGTGCGTCGCGCCGATCTGGCGGTGTGATGAAAATTGTTTGCTAGAATAGTCGATTCTTCCGGCCAAAGCCGTGCTCCGAGCCGCTTGCGCTAGCCATTCGGCGCGTGCAGGGATGGCGTGGCGCTCCGGCGCGGCGAGTGGATGTGACACACATCACGCCGCAGGCAGGCACGGCAAGGAAAACCCGATTCGCTCGAATAATTTTAGGACGATTGAAGCCATGGCTAACGTTGTTGAGAACCTCGGCAAGCTTGAACGCCGCGTGACGATTTCCCTGCCGAAAGACACCGTGCAGAAGGAAATCGACGCCCGTATCCAGAAACTCGCGAAGACCGTGCGCATGCCGGGTTTCCGCCCGGGCAAGGTGCCGGTGAAGATGGTCGCGCAACAGTACGCGGGTCAGGTCGAAGCGGAAGTGCTGAGCGACAAGATCGGCCAGGAATTCTTCACGATCAGCCGCGCGGAAAACCTGCGCGTCGCTGGCCAGCCGAGCTTCGAGCCGAAGCAGGAACAGGCTGAAGGTGCATACGCGTTCGACGCGACGTTCGAGGTCTACCCGGAAGTCAAGATCGGCGATCTGGCGACGGCTGAAGTCGAGCGCTCGACGACGTCGATCGGCGACGCCGAAATCGACCGCACGCTGGACATCCTGCGCAAGCAGCGCGTGCACTTCCACGCACGTGGCGAAGCCGGCGAGCACGGCGACGGCGGCGCGGACACCGCAGCGAAGAACGGCGACCGCGTGACGGTCGACTTCGTCGGCAAGATCGACGACGTCGCGTTCCAGGGCGGCACGGCCGAAGATTTCCCGTTCGTGCTCGGCGAAGGCCGCATGCTGCCGGAATTCGAAACTGCGGCGCTGGGCCTGAAGGTCGGCGAGTCGCGCACGTTCGACCTGGCGTTCCCGGAGGACTACCACGGCAAGGACGTCGCGGGCAAGACGGCGCAGTTCACGGTCACGATGAAGAAGATCGAGTGGCCGCACCTGCCGGAAATCGACGCTGAATTCGCGAAGTCGCTCGGCATCGAAGACGGCGACCTCACGAAGATGCGTGCCGAGATCAAGGAAAACCTCGAGCGCGAAGCGAAGCGTCGCACGCAGTCGATCGTCAAGAACCAGGTGATGGACGCGCTGCTGAAGATCTCCGAACTCGACGTGCCGAAGGCGCTGATCGAGCAGGATCAGCAACGCCTCGTCGAAATGGCTCGCCAGGATCTGGCGCAGCGTGGCGTGCCGAACGCGAAGGACGCACCGATCCCGGCCGAGATGTTCACCGAGCAGGCAGAACGCCGCGTGAAGCTGGGCCTCGTGCTGGCCGAGCTCGTGAAGTCGAACGGCCTCGAAGCGAAGCCGGAACAGATCCGCGCGGAAGTCGACGAGTTCGCAAAGAGCTACGAAGACCCGAAGGAAGTGGTCCGCTGGTATTATTCGAACCAGCAGCGCCTCGCCGAGATGGAAGCGTTCGTCGTTGAAAGCAACGTCGTCGATTTCGTGCTGGGCAAGGCGAAGGTGACGGACAAGGAAGTGAGCTTCGAAGCACTCGCGAGCGCATCGGCGCAAGCGTAAGTGTTGCTCTAGCGGCGTGCCGGCTGTCGGAGCGACGGCCCGCACGCCGTTTTTACGTCAAGCGCACGGTTGCCATTAATATGGCGATTGGGCGGGCGGCTTCCTTCCGTTCAATTTTCCATTCGAACAAGGTTCATTGAATGATCACTCGCGCTGAATTGCTGGACATGCTTGCTTCGAACGCGCCGCAGGGTTTCGAGGCGCAAGCGCTGGGGCTGGTGCCGATCGTCGTCGAAACGAGCGGCCGCGGCGAGCGTTCGTACGATATCTACTCGCGTCTCCTGAAGGAGCGCCTAGTGTTCATGGTCGGCGAAGTGAACGACCAGACCGCCAACCTCGTGGTTGCGCAGCTGCTGTTCCTCGAGAGCGAGAATCCGGACAAGGACATCAGCCTGTACATCAACAGCCCGGGCGGGTCGGTGTCGGCCGGCATGGCGATCTACGACACGATGCAGTTCATCAAGCCGGACGTGTCGACGCTGTGCATGGGCCTCGCGGCCAGCATGGGCGCGTTCCTGCTCGCGTCGGGTGCGAAGGGCAAGCGTTTCGCGCTGCCGAACTCGCGCGTGATGATTCACCAGCCGCTCGGCGGCGCACGCGGCCAGGCATCCGACATCGAGATCCAGGCACGCGAAATCCTCTACCTGAAGGAGCGGCTGAACCAGTTGCTCGCGCAGCACACGGGCCAGGACGTCGAACGCATCGCGCGCGACACCGACCGTGATAACTTCATGTCGAGCGAGGATGCGAAGGCATACGGGCTGATCGATCAGGTGCTGCTGAAGCGTCCGTGAGCTTAAGTAGGGTGCCGCCCCGATTCCTGCGGCGCCCCTGCAACGTCCCGTACGCCCGGAGCATCTGCGGCAAGCGCATCCAGCCGACTCCGGTCGCGCCCTAGGCGCGGCATCAGGAGCATTCGGCGTATCATGTCATCTACCTGTCCGGAGGCTCTACATTCATGGCGGACAAAAAAGGTTCGAACAGCGAGAAGCTGTTGTATTGCTCGTTTTGCGGAAAGAGCCAGCATGAGGTGAAAAAACTCATCGCGGGTCCGTCGGTGTTCATCTGCGATGAATGCATCGACCTCTGCAACGAAATCATTCGCGACGAGGCGGCTGCCGCCGGCGTCGAGGCCAGCCTGTCCCGGTCGGATCTCCCGAGCCCGCAGGAAATTCGCGACATCCTCGATCAGTACGTGATCGGTCAGGAGCGTGCGAAGAAGATCCTCGCGGTGGCCGTGTACAACCACTACAAGCGCCTGAAGCATCTCGACAAGAAGGACGACGTCGAGCTGTCGAAGAGCAACATCCTGCTGATCGGCCCGACGGGCTCCGGCAAGACGCTGCTCGCGCAGACGCTCGCGCGGTTGCTCAACGTGCCGTTCGTGATCGCCGATGCGACGACGCTGACCGAAGCCGGCTACGTCGGCGAAGACGTCGAGAACATCATCCAGAAGCTGTTGCAGAACTGCAACTACGAGGTCGACAAGGCCCAGCGCGGGATCGTCTACATCGACGAAATCGACAAGATCAGCCGCAAGTCGGACAACCCGTCGATCACGCGCGACGTGTCGGGCGAGGGCGTCCAGCAGGCGCTGCTGAAGCTCGTCGAGGGCACGATGGCGTCGGTGCCGCCGCAGGGGGGCCGCAAGCACCCGAACCAGGATTTCATCCAGGTCGACACGACCAACATCCTGTTCATCTGCGGCGGTGCATTCGACGGCCTCGAAAAGGTGATCACCGACCGTACCGAAAAAACCGGCATCGGCTTCGGCGCGACGGTCAAGAGCAAGCAGGAACGTGACGCGGGCGAAGTGCTGCGCGAAACGGAGCCGGAAGACCTGATCAAATTCGGTCTGATCCCCGAATTGATCGGCCGCCTGCCGGTGGTCGCGACGCTCGGCAAGCTCGATGAAGCCGCGCTGATGAAGATCCTGGTCGAGCCGAAGAATGCGCTCGTCAAGCAATATCACAAGCTGTTCGCGATGGAGCGCGTCGAGCTGGAAATCCGGCCGGGCGCACTGCAGGCAGTCGCCCGCAAGGCGATCCGCCGCAAGACCGGCGCGCGCGGTTTGCGTTCGATCATCGAACAGGCGTTGCTCGACGTGATGTACGAGCTGCCGACGATGAAAGGGGTCAGCAAGGTCATCATCGACGAGAACGTCATCGATGGCGACGGCAAGCCTTTGCTGATCTACGAGGACACGCCGAAGGTGGCGGGTTCGAACTGACCGGCTTGCCGACGATGTTCTGCGAAAAAGGCCGTTCATGAGACCGTGGGCGGCTTTTTTTCGTTTATCTTGTGGGTAACTCTGACTCGACACGCGGTGGTTACTTTCTTACCGAATATTTCCCGCACTTGAAGGCTTGCAATTCGTTGTGGCGGCCTCAATTACCGAACAATTGATTCCACTCATGGGGAAATGAAATGTCAGGCACCCAACTTCTCCCGCCGGAACGCATCACGCTCCCGCTGCTGCCGCTGCGGGATGTCGTCGTTTTCCCGCACATGGTGATTCCGCTCTTCGTGGGCCGGCCGAAATCGATCAAGGCCCTCGAAGCAGCGATGGAAGGCGGCAAGCACATCATGCTCGTCGCCCAGAAGACCGCGGCCAAGGACGAACCGACCGAAAAGGACATGTACGAGGTCGGTTGTATCGCCAACATCCTGCAGATGCTGAAGCTGCCGGACGGCACCGTGAAGGTGCTCGTCGAGGGCCTGCAGCGCGCGAAGGCGTTGTCGATCGAAGAGCAGGAAACGCAATTCTCCTGCGAAGTGATGCCGCTCGAGCCCGATCACGCCGACAGCGCTGAAACGGAAGCGCTGCGCCGCGCGATCGTGTCGCAGTTCGACCAGTACGTGAAGCTGAACAAGAAGATCCCGCCGGAGATCCTCACGTCGCTGTCGGGTATCGACGAAGCGGGCCGCCTCGCCGACATGATCGCCGAGCGCCTGCCGCTGAAGCTCGACCAGAAGCAGCACATCCTCGAGATGTTCCCGGTCATCGAGCGTCTCGAGCACCTGCTCGCGCAGCTCGAAGCCGAGATCGACATCCTGCAGGTCGAAAAGCGCATCCGCGGGCGCGTGAAGCGCCAGATGGAAAAGAGCCAGCGCGAGTACTACCTGAACGAACAGGTCAAGGCGATCCAGAAGGAACTGGGCGAAGGCGAGGAAGGTGCGGATCTCGAGGAACTCGAGAAGCGCATCAACGCCGCGCGCATGCCGAAGGAAGCGAAGAAGAAGGCCGACGCAGAGCTGAAGAAGCTGAAGCTGATGTCGCCGATGTCGGCGGAAGCGACCGTCGTGCGCAACTACATCGACACGCTGATCGGCCTGCCGTGGCGCAAGAAGAGCAAGGTCAACAACGACCTGTCGAACGCCGAGCAGGTGCTCGACGAGGATCACTTCGGCCTCGAGAAAGTGAAGGAACGCATCCTCGAGTATCTCGCCGTGCAACAGCGCGTCGACAAGGTGAAGGCGCCGATCCTGTGCCTCGTCGGGCCCCCCGGCGTCGGCAAGACCTCGCTCGGCCAGTCGATCGCCCGCGCGACGAACCGCAAGTTCGTCCGGATGGCGCTCGGTGGCGTGCGTGACGAAGCCGAAATCCGTGGCCACCGCCGTACGTACATCGGTTCGATGCCGGGCAAGATCCTGCAGAGCCTCACGAAGGTCGGCGTGCGCAATCCGCTCTTCCTGCTCGACGAAGTCGACAAGATGGGCATGGATTTCCGCGGCGATCCGTCGTCGGCGCTGCTCGAAGTGCTCGATCCTGAACAGAACCACACGTTCGCCGACCACTACATCGAAGTCGACTTCGACCTGTCGGACGTGATGTTCGTCGCGACGTCGAACTCGCTGAACATCCCGCCGCCGCTGCTCGACCGGATGGAAGTGATCCGCCTGTCGGGTTACACGGAAGACGAGAAGGTCAGCATTGCCCAGCGTTACCTGCTGCCGAAGCAGAAGAAGAACAACGGGCTGAAGGAAGGCGAGATCGAGGTCACCGAGCAGGCGATCCGCGACATCATCCGCTACTACACGCGTGAAGCCGGTGTGCGTTCGCTCGAGCGGGAAGTGTCGAAGATCTGCCGCAAGGTCGTGAAGATGCTGCTGCTGAAGAAGGCCTCGGGCGCGATCAAGGTCGACGGCGAAAACCTCGATACGTTCCTCGGCGTACGCAAGTACGACTTCGGCCTCGCGGCGAAGGAAAACCAGGTCGGTCAGGTGACGGGCCTCGCGTGGACGGAAGTTGGTGGCGATCTGCTGACGATCGAAGCTGCGGTGATGCCGGGCAAGGGCAACGTGATCCGTACGGGTTCGCTCGGCGACGTGATGAAGGAGTCGGTCGAGGCGGCACGTTCGGTCGTGCGCTCGCGCTCGCGTCGTCTCGGCATCAAGGACGAAGCGTTCGAGAAGCAGGACATCCACATTCACGTGCCGGAAGGCGCGACGCCGAAGGACGGTCCGTCCGCCGGCGGTGCGATGACGACCGCGCTGGTGTCGGTGCTGACGGGTATCCCCGTGCGTGCCGATGTCGCGATGACGGGCGAAATCACGCTGCGTGGTGAAGTCCTGCCGATCGGTGGTCTGAAGGAGAAGCTGCTCGCCGCGCATCGCGGTGGCATCAAGCTCGTGCTGATCCCGGAAGAGAACGTGAAGGATCTCGCCGAGATTCCGGACAACGTGAAGAACGCGATCGAGATCGTGCCGGTCCGCTGGATCGACAAGGTGCTGGAACTCGCGCTCGAGCGTTCGCCGACCCCGCTGCCGCCGGAAGAAGAGGCGAAGGCGGCGGCACCGGTCGCCGATGCGGCGAAGGATGCCGGCTCGACGGAATTCGTCAAGCACTGAGCATCGGGGCGCCGTCGTTCCTGACGGTTGTTCACGAAACCCGCGGCATGGCCGCGGGTTTTTTTATGCGTTGCGGAATCGTGCGCGCGAACGTTGTAAAAAATTCGCGCCAGGGCTTTGCAAAATGATCGGGGATGAATTAAACTTGCGGGCTCGCTGGTTGTTGATGCCGAAACGCAGATCGCAGCCAGAACGAATCGGAAACGGGTGCTTAGCTCAGCTGGTAGAGCGGCGCCCTTACAAGGCGTAGGTCGGGGGTTCGAACCCCTCAGCACCCACCAGTTTCCTGATTCAGCCAGACCAAGGAGCGGTAGTTCAGTCGGTTAGAATACCGGCCTGTCACGCCGGGGGTCGCGGGTTCGAGTCCCGTCCGCTCCGCCAGAAAATGAAGAAGCCCGCCTCGTGCGGGCTTTTTCATTTGCGTTTCCGGTTGCGCCCGCTTGCGGGCGCGTGACTGCGGAGTGGAGGAAGCTGCCTGCGCAGCTTCCGGCGGGACTCGAAGGGATGCGCGTGCACGCGCAGCCGCGGCCTGCAGGATGTAGGCGAGTCCCGTCCGCTCCGCCAGAAAATGAAGAAGCCCGCCTTGTGCGGGCATTTTCGTTTTGTGCGCCTGTTTGCCGCGCCGTACTCGCCCGCAGCACGACTGCTTTTCTCCCGTCCCACCCCGTATGTTGTAATATCGGTCGTTTTGTCCAATTTTCCCGTCACGCATGCTCGATTTCTTCCGTAATCACCAGCGCCTGATGATGGCGCTCCTGCTCCTGATCGTGTTGCCGGGGCTGGGTTTCGTCGGGATCCAAGGCTTCCGCGGTTTCTTCGACGATAGCGCGAACGTCGCGGCAGTCAACGGGCACAAGATCACGCGGGTCGAATTCGACGGCGCGTTCCGCCAGCAGATCGACCAGGCGCGTCAGGCGCTCGGCGGGCAGTTCGACATCAAGATGTTCGATACGCCCGAGCACCGCAAGCAGGTGCTCGACGGCCTGATCCAGCAACGCGTGCTGGCCGACGAGACCCAACGTCTGCATCTGACCGCATCCGACAACGCCGTGCGCGACGCGCTCATGAGCGACCCGATGATCGCATCGCTGAAGAAGCCCGACGGTTCGATCGACGTCGAGCGCTATGCGCAACTGCTGTCGTTCCAGGGGATGACGCCCGAGCAGTATCAGGAGCGCGTGCGCTACAGCCTCTCGCTGCAACAGATTCCGGCCAGCATCGTATCGAGCGCATTCACGCCGAAGAGCCTCGCGCAACGCCTGTCCGAACTCGCCGCGCAGCAGCGCGAAGTGCAGGCGCTCGTGCTGAAGACGAGCGACTTCGCCGCGAAGGTCCAGCCGACCGATGCGCAGCTCGCCGCGTACTATGACGCGCACAAGCAGAGCTTCGCGACGCCGGAGACCGCGACGATCCAGTACCTCGTCTATTCGCCGGCCGCAGCCGCCGCGAGCGCGCAACCGACCGATGCGGACATCAAGAAGTTCTACGACGACAACCCGACGCACTTCCGCACCGAAGCACAGGTGCGCGTGAGCCACATCTTCATCGCCGCGCCGGGCAGCGCAAGCGCGGCCGACAAGGCTGCAGCGAAGACGAAGGCCGAGCAGCTGCTGGCCGACGTGAAGGCGCATCCGGACCAGTTCGCGCAGATCGCGCAGAAGAGCTCGCAGGACGCTCCGTCGGCGGCGAAGGGCGGCGACCTCGGCTTCATCACGCGCGGCTCGACGGCGGGCGGCAAGGCGTTCGACGATGCCGCGTTCGCGCTCAAGCAGGGCGACGTGAGCGGTGTCGTGCAGTCGGATCTGGGCTTCCACATCCTGAAGGCAACGGAAGTGAAGCCGGCGGCCGTCAAGCCGTTCGCCGACGTGAAGGACCAGATCGCGGTCGAGCTCAAGCAGCAGTACGCATCGAAGGCATTCACGGACAACGCGGAAGGCTTCACGTCCACCGTCTACGAAAAGGCGAAGACGCTGCAGCCCGCCGCGGACAAGTACAAGCTGACGATCCAGACGGCCACCGTCACCCCGACGCCGAATCCGCAGCTGCCGCCGACGAGCCCGCTGAACAATCCGAAGTTCCTGGCCGCCGTATTCGCCAGCGACTCGGTGAAGAGCCAGAACAACACGCAGGCGATCGACGTCGGCAACAACACGCTGATTTCGGCGCGCGTGGCCGACTACAAGCCGGCCGCCGTGCCCGCGCTCGACGCGATCAAGGACGTCGTGCGCCAGAAGGTCGTTGCCGAGCAGGCTGCGGAACTCGCGAAGAAGGACGGCGCGACGAAGCTCGCCGAACTGCAGAAGTCGAAGTCGGTCGACGGGTTCGCGGCTGCGCAGAAGGTCTCGCGCACGCAGTCGCAGGGCCTGACGCCGGCTGCACTGAGCGCCGTCTACAAGGTCGACGCGAAGACGCTGCCTGCGTACGTCGGTGTCGATCTCGGCGCGGACGGCTACGCGATCTACCGCGTGAACGCGGTGATCCCGGGTTCGGCGGTCGATCCGCAGCAACTGGCCGCCGCGCAGCAGCAGATGGCGCAGGTCGATGCGCAGAGCGAAGGCGAAGCATATCTCGCCGCGCTGCGTGATCGCTCGAAGGTGAAGCTGTACGGCTCGACGGCCAGCCAGTCGCAGGACGGCGACAACTGAGCGTCGTTTCGCACGCAACGAAAAGCCCCGCATCAAGCGGGGCTTTTTGTTTTCCGGCGGGGCGGCAGCGTCAGCCGCGCGGCTTGCCGAGCAGCGGCTTCAGCGCCGGCCAGACGTTGTCGAGCAGAATGCCTTGCGCCTGCTGTGCAGGGTGCATCTGGTCGGCCTGGAACAACTCCGGCTTGTTTTCGATGCCGGCCAGCAGGAACGGCACGAGCGGCACGCCCAGATCCTTCGACAGTCGCGTATAGACGGCGTGGAACTTCTGCGTGTAGTCGGGGCCGTAATTGGGTGGCACATACATGCCGACCAGCACGACTTTCGCCCGCGCCTGTCGCGCACCGGCGATGATGTCGCGCAGGTTCTGTTCTGTCGTTGCGAGCGGCACGCCGCGCAGCGCATCGTTCGACCCGAGCTCGACGACGACGATCGCCGGCTTGAGCCGCTGCAGCACCGCGGGCAGCCGCGCACGGCCGCCGCTCGTGGTGTCGCCGCTGACGCTGGCGTTCGCGACGCTATAATCGATTCGCTCGGTCGTGAGCCGTTGCCGCAGCAATGCTACCCAGCCGGTGTCGCGCGGCAGCCCGTATTCGGCCGACAGGCTGTCGCCGAGCACGACGATCACGGGCTGGCCCGATGTCGCTGCCGGCGTCGTTGCGGCGCGTGCCGGCACGGTAGCCGCGAGCAGGGTGCCCAGCAGCGCGGCGAATGCCGCGCGTCTTTTCCAGCGAAATGTCGTGTCCATGTTCAAGATTACCGATCCGATCATCGAAGTCCAAGACGTATGCAAGCGGGTCGCCGATGCAACGGGCGAGCTGACGATCCTCGACGGCATCACGCTCGCCGTGCAGCCGGGCAGCAGCCTCGCGATCGTCGGCGCGTCGGGGTCGGGTAAATCGACGCTGCTCGGCCTGCTTGCCGGGTTGGACAGCGCGACGAGCGGCACGGTTCGCCTCCTCGGTCGCGCGCTCGACCAGCTCGACGAGGATGCGCGCGCGGCGCTGCGCAACGGCGCAGTCGGGTTCGTGTTCCAGTCGTTCCAGTTGATGCCGCACCTCACGGCGCTCGAGAACGTGATGCTGCCGCTCGAGCTGCAGGGCGGCATCAGCGCGCGTGAGGCAGCCGATCGTGCCCGGGCGCTGCTCGTGCAGGTCGGTCTCGGCGAGCGCACCGCGCATTATCCGAAGCTGTTGTCCGGGGGCGAGCAGCAGCGTGTCGCGCTTGCGCGCGCATTCGTCACGCGCCCGGCGATCCTGTTTGCCGACGAGCCGACCGGCAGCCTCGATGCAGCCACGGGCCATGCGGTCATCGACCTGATGTTCGAACTGAACCGCACACATGGCGCCACGCTCGTGCTTGTCACGCACGATGTCGAACTCGCACGCCGCTGTGCGACGACCGTGACGATCGACGCCGGACGCATCGTCGAGCCGCATACGGAGCAGCGCGGCACCTGAATCGAGCGGCCGGCCGCGCAAGCAGGGCTGCGCGGCCGGCGTCTGCATGACGCCGCTACCTCAGAGCATCAGCGCTTCAGCGCCGCACGGGCGCGCTCGATCAGCGCGGTGGTCGACGAGTCGTGCTTTGCCGGATCGACCGACTCGGCCGTCAGGTCGGCTTCCACCACCTTGCCGAGAATCTTGCCGAGCTCGACACCCCACTGGTCGAACGGATTGATGTCCCACACCGTTGCCTGCACGAGCACCTTGTGTTCGTACAGCGCGATCAGCGCGCCAAGCGTGCGCGGCGTCAGCGCATCGACGAGCAGCGTCGTCGTCGGGCGGTTGCCGGGGAACGTCAGATGCGGCGCGAGCGCCTCCTTGCCCGGCCCCGCGACCTTGCGCGCTTCGTCGAGTGTGCGGCCGAGCATCAGCGCCTCGCTCTGCGCAAAGCAGTTTGCCAGCAGCTTCGGATGATGGCTCGCGAGCGGATGCTCGGGTGTCAGCACCGCGATGAAGTCGATCGGCACGATCGTCGGCCCCTGGTGCAGCATCTGGAAGAACGCGTGCTGGCCGTTGGTGCCCGGCTCGCCCCACGTGACCGCGGAGGTCGGGTAGTCGACGAAGGTGCCGTCCAGGCGCGCGGATTTGCCGTTGCTCTCCATTTCGAGCTGCTGCAGGTATGACGGCAGGTAGTGCAGCGCTTCCGAATACGGTGCGACGAGATAGCTCTGCGAACCGAAGAAATTCCGATACCAGATACCGATCAGGCCGAGCAGCACGGGCAGGTTGCGCTCGAGCGGCGCTTCGCGGAAATGACGGTCCATGTCATTCGCGCCGGCCAGCAGTTCGTCGAACTGCTCGGGGCCGATCGCGATCATGATCGACAGGCCGACCGCCGACCACAGCGAATAGCGGCCGCCGACCCAGTCCCACATTTCGAACACGTTGTCCGCGGCGATGCCGAACTTCACGACTTCGGCCGGGTTCGCCGACACACCGACGAAGTGCTTCGCGAGCGCGTCCTCGGGGCAGCCGCGTGCGACGAACCAGTCGCGCAGCGAGCGCGCGTTCGTCATCGTCTCGAGCGTCGTGAAGGTCTTCGACACGATGATCGCGAGCGTTTCTTCCGGATCGACCTGTTCGAGCACGCGCGCGAGATCGGCACCGTCGACGTTCGACACGAAGTGCGTGGTGATGTCAGGCGTCGCGACGTGGTGCAGCGCATGCACGACCATCTTCGGCCCGAGATCGGAGCCGCCGATGCCGATGTTGATCACATGGCGGATGCGCTTGCCGGTGTAGCCCGTCCACGTGCCGCTGCGCACGGCGCGCGCGAAGGTCGCCATCTTCGCGCGCTCGGCGCTGATTTGCGCGTGGAACGGCGCTTGCGGATCGGTCGCGCGCAGCGCGGTGTGCAGCGCGGCACGGCCTTCGGTCGGGTTGACGATCTCGCCCGCGAACATCGCGTCGCGGCGTGCCTCGACGCCCGCGTCGCGCGCGAGCTGCACGAGCAGGCGCAGCGTCTCGTCATTGATGCGGTTCTTCGAGAAATCGGCCGCGAGGCCGCCGCCCGCGAGCGTGAAACGTTCGGCGCGCGTCGGCGCGTGGTCGTTTTCCGGCGCGAACCAGTCGCGCAGGCGAGCATGGCGGATTTGCTCGAAGTGGGATTGAAGGGCAGTCCAGGCGGGGAGCGAATTCAGCGTCATGGCGGTTCGAGTGAAGCGTGAATCGGGAGGAATGCCGCGCCGGCTCATCGGGATCGGAAGGCCGGCGGACGAGAGGGCCCGCCGTGCGGCGGGGCAGTCAGTATAGCGGCCTTATGTGTCGGCGCGCGGCGACGCGTAAAAAAGGCGATTGAGCAGCGTGCGCACCATCGGCGCGAGTTCACCGGCCGTGAGTCCGGCCGGGCCGGTGCCGTGCGCGGTCAGCGTGTCGGCCGCGAGGCCGTGCAGGTAGACGCCCGCGAGCGCCGCTTCGTACGGCGCGACGCGCTGCGCGAGCAACGCGCCGATCAGTCCGCCGAGCACGTCGCCGGTGCCGCCCGTAGCGAGCGCCGCATTGCCGGTCGGATTGATCGTCACGCGGCCGTCCGGCGCCGCAATCACCGTGCCCGAGCCTTTCAGCACGACGTTCGCTACATAACGCGCCGCGAGCGCCTGCGCGGCGGCGACACGGTCGTGCTGGATCGTCGCCGTGTCGCTGCCGAGCAACCGGGCGGCTTCGAGCGGGTGCGGCGTCAGCACGCACGGATTGCCGCGCGTACCGCGCGTAGCGACGGCGGCTGCGAGATCGGCATGTGTCGCGATGACGTTCAGCGCATCGGCATCGAGCAGCGTTGCGGCATCGTGTTCGAGCACGTCGCGCACGAGCGTCGCCGCGGCCTCGCGCGTACCCAGCCCGCAGCCGGCCGCGATGGCGGTCATCGCGCCGAGATCGAGGCCGTCAGCCGGATGCAGCATCAGTTCGGGAAACGGCGGGTCGTACGGCGGCGCGCCGGCGCCGAGGAAGCCGACGTGCACCTTGCCGG
This sequence comes from Burkholderia sp. SRS-25, assembly GCF_004343765.1. Classification (NCBI taxonomy): domain Bacteria; kingdom Pseudomonadati; phylum Pseudomonadota; class Betaproteobacteria; order Burkholderiales; family Burkholderiaceae; genus Burkholderia; species Burkholderia sp. SRS-25. The sequence goes on along the minus strand of NZ_PTXM01000024.1, from coordinate 141,707 downwards.
CACCGGCGAACAGCGCGGCGCGTGCGGCCAGGATCGGCGCACCGCACATGCCCGTGTCGCCGCCGAGCACCGCGAGACTGCCGAACGTGCCCTTGTGGGACGCGAATGCGCGCGGGGGCAGGGCGGCGGCGAACCGCGCGGGCGCGTTCAGCACGATGGCCGGCGCGGCGGGCGGCGCGACGTCGAGCGATGCGACGTCGATCTCGCCGGCGAGATCACGACCCTCGCCGGTATAGAGGCCCGGCTTCGCGGCGATGAAAGTGAGCGTATGGGTGGCGGCGACAGCGACACCCGCGCCGACGATCTGGCCCGTATCGCTGTCGAGCCCGCTCGGGACATCGAGTGCGAGCACCTGGCCGCCGCTGCGCGCATGCGCGGCGATGCGCTGGGCCTGCTCGGCGAATGCGCCGTCGAGTGCGCGGCCGAGACCGATGCCGAACAGCCCGTCGACGACCCACGCAAAGCCGTCCAGCGAAGCAGGCGGTGCGGCGGACAGCGGTACGCCGGCTGCGCGCGCGAGGCCGAGCGCCCATTGCGCGTCGTCCGGTTTCACCGGCACCGGCATCCAAGCTTGCGTGGCGACGCCAAGCTGCTGGAGGTGGGCGGCGGCAACGAGCGCGTCGCCGCCGTTGTTGCCCGGGCCGACCGCGAACCACACGGGGCGGTCGTCGCCGGCCATGCGCTCGGACAGCCAGTGCGCGGCGGCGGCGCCGGCGCGACCCATCAGCGTATGCGGCGGCAGCACGGCCGCGCCGTCGGTTTCGGTTGTGCGCAGGTCGGCGACGCGCAGCAGCGCGATCGGATCGGAATCGGGAAGCGGGCGGGTATTAACGGTCATCGCGGGGTCGTGGCGGCTGGCTAGGAGGCCGCCGGGGACGGCCCCGCGGCGGTCAGGTCGTGAAGCGCCCGGCGCGCAGCGCGGCGAGCGTGTCGGCGGGCCAGTGCTGTACGTCCCCGCCCAGATAGTCGGTCACCACTTTAGCAGACCCGCATGCAAGCCCCCAGCCGGCCGGGCCGTGTCCGAAATTGACGAACACGCGCGGATGCGGGGTCGGACCGACGACCGGCAGGCCGTCCGGCGACAGCAACTGCGTGCCTTGCCACGACAACGCAGCGGAGATCCGCGCGGCGCCGGGCACCCAGTCGTGGACGGCCTGGCCGAGCAGCGCGAGCGCGGCCTCGGACAGCGGCTCCGCGAGCGGCTTCGCGGTGTCGGGCAGGCTCTGCAACACGGCGCCGCCGCCGACACGCAGCCGCTGGTGGGTGCGCGTGATCGAGATCCGCTTGATCGAATCGATGACGTTCAGGTGCGGCGCGTGTTCTTCGTAGGCGACCGGCGCGGTGAGCGTATGAACGCGCACCGGGTGCAGCGGCAGGCGCCAGCCGAGCCGGTCGAGCAGTGGCAGGCTGCCGGCGCCGGCGGCGACCACGATCGCATCGGCGGAAATCACGTCGACCTCGCGTGCGTTCGACGCGCGCCGGTCGCCGGGCGGGACGAGCTCGACCGCGGCACGGCCGGTGTCGACGCGGATTGCGGCGACTTCCGCGCCGAATCTGAACTGCACGCCATGCTCGTCGAGCGTCTGCTTGACCAGTTTCGCGAACAGCGGGCAATTGCCGGTGCGCTCGGTCTCGAGCAGCACGCCGCCGGCGAAGCCGGGTTCGGGCGGCACCGACGGCTCGAGCGCAGCGCATTCGTCGGCGGAGAGCAGGCGGTACGGCTGGTCGAGCGTGCGCAGCAGGTCGAGTGCGGGCTGCATCGCCTCCCAGTCGCGCGGATCGCGCACCACGTGCAGGATGCCGGGCTTCTGTTCGAATTCGAGTTCGAGGCGCGTCTCGATGTCGGCGAGCGTGTCGCGCGACGCATCGATCAGCGGGCGCAGCCGCGCGTACTGGGCGGCGAACGCGTCGGGTTCGCGCAACGTGCCGAGCTGCTTGACGAAGCGGCGCACGCCGCCGTTGAAGCCCGGCTTGTAGACGACGCCGCTGTCGCGCGGCTGGCGCTGGCGCATGAAGGTCGGGCCGAACCAGACGTCGAGCGGGCTCGGCAGCAGCGCGCCGCCGTCGCCGTAGGTCGCACCCTGCGCGACGGTGGCGTGACGTTCGACCACGCACACGCGATGGCCGGCCGCGCGCAACTGGTAGGCGGTGGCGACGCCGCTGATTCCGCCGCCGATGACGATGACATCCATGGATTGCTTCGATGACGGGCGGCGCGCGTGCGCTACCCGGTGAGAATTTGCTGAGGGCCCGGCCCGGTGAACCCGGAATGATAGCGCCAAAATCGCGGGAACCGGCGCCGGGCGAGCACGGACCGTGCAGCCGCGCAGCGGCCGCCGGCTGCCGCGCCCGCGCGCGGCCGCCCGGCGGGCGGGACGTACGCGGCGCGCACCGTGGCACCGTCGCGGTGCATGCGGGCTACCGATTGGCCGGTCTGGGGCGGCCGACTTCCGGGTATAATTACGGCCTTCCTTTCGCCCCACGTCGCCACCTCGCGCGACTCATCGACGTCAGTCCAGCCCATGGCTCACTTCTCGTGTTTTCCCGGCGCTTCGGCCCTCTCCGATTTCCGTCAAACCCGTCTGCTCGACACGCTCAGGCAAATCGACGCCAACATCGTCGCGGTGCGCGGGCGGTTCCTGCACTTCGTCAATGCGGCCGAGCCGCTGTCGGCCGACGACAGCGCGCGCATCGACGCACTGATGCACTACGGCGCGCCGTTCGAGCCGGCGGCCGAGAAGGGCGCGGCCGAGACCTTCGTCGTGCTGCCGCGCTTCGGCACGGTCTCGCCGTGGGCGAGCAAGGCGACCGACATCGCGCAGCATTGCGGCCTCACGCAGGTGCGCCGCATCGAGCGCGGCGTCGAATTCACGGTCACGCTGAAGTCGGGCCTGCTCGGCGGCAAGAAGGCGCTGTCGGACGACGCGCGCGCAGCCGTCGCGGCCGCGCTGCATGACCGGATGACCGAAAGCGTGGTCGCGGCGCGCGACGACGCGAAGCACCTGTTCGACGAACTGCCGGCCAAGCCGCTCGCGAGCGTCGACGTGCTGGGCGTCGGCCGCGGCGCGCTCGAACGCGCGAACGTCGAACTGGGCCTCGCGCTCGCCGACGACGAGATCGACTACCTGGTCGACGCGTTCCGCAAGCTCGAACGCAACCCGACCGACGTGGAACTGATGATGTTCGCGCAGGCGAACAGCGAGCACTGCCGCCACAAGATCTTCAACGCGCAGTGGACGATCGACGGCGAAGCACAGGACATGTCGCTGTTCGCGATGATCCGCAACACCGAGAAGCTGAACCCGCAAGGCACGATCGTCGCGTATTCGGACAACTCGTCGATCATGGTCGGTGCCGAAGCCGAACGCTGGTTCCCGCGCAACGCGGGCGCGGCCGGCGAGCCGGGCGAACGCTATGGCCGCCACACCGAGCTCACGCACACGCTGATGAAGGTCGAGACGCACAACCACCCGACGGCGATCTCGCCGTTCCCGGGTGCGGCGACCGGCGCGGGCGGCGAGATCCGCGACGAAGGCGCGACGGGCCGCGGTGCGCGCCCGAAGGCCGGCCTCACGGGCTTCACCGTATCGAACCTCGATCTGCCCGACGCACGCCAGTCGTGGGAAAACGCACGCGACGCGGCGCAGCCGGTTGCCGAGCGCAACCCGAACGAAGCGCACGGCCCGTACGGCCGCCCGGACCGCATCGCGTCGCCGCTGCAGATCATGATCGACGGCCCGCTCGGCGGCGCCGCGTTCAACAACGAATTCGGCCGTCCGAACCTCGGCGGCTATTTTCGCGTGTACGAGCAGAACGTCGGCGGGAAGGTGCACGGCTATCACAAGCCGATCATGATCGCGGGCGGTCTCGGCAACATCGCCGACCAACATACGCACAAGCACGACGTCCCGGCCGGCTCGCTGCTGATCCAGATCGGCGGCCCGGGCATGCGGATCGGGATGGGCGGCGGCGCCGCGAGCTCGATGGCGACCGGCGCGAACACGGCCGAACTCGATTTCGACTCGGTACAGCGCGGCAACCCTGAAATCGAGCGTCGCGCCCAGGAAGTGATCAACGGCTGCTGGCAGCTCGGCGCGGAAAACCCGATCCTGAGCATCCACGACGTCGGCGCGGGCGGCCTGTCGAACGCGTTCCCCGAGATCGTCGACGGTGCGGGCAAGGGCGCGCGCTTCGAGCTGCGCAAGGTCGCGCTCGAGGAATCGGGCCTGTCGCCGCGCGAAATCTGGTCGAACGAAGCGCAGGAGCGCTACGTGCTGGCGATCGCGCCGGCCGACCTGCCGCGCTTCGAGGCGATCTGCGCCCGTGAGCGCTGCCCGTTCGCGGTGGTCGGTGTCGCGACCGACGAACGCCAGTTGAAGCTCGTCGACGACGAAGCGACGGGCGCCGACGAATACCCGGTCGACATGCCGATGGAAGTGCTGCTCGGCAAACCGCCGCGCATGCATCGCGACGTCACGCGCGTGACGACCGAGCGCGCGCCGGTCGACGTGACGGGCATCGCATTGTCGGCGGTCGCCGTCGACGTGCTGAAGCACCCGACGGTCGGCAGCAAGTCGTTCCTGATCACGATCGGCGACCGCTCGGTCGGCGGCACGTCGGTGCGCGACCAGATGGTCGGCCCGTGGCAGGTGCCGGTGGCCGACTGCGCAATCACCGCGCTCGACTACGCGGGCTTCAAGGGCGAGGCGATGACGATGGCCGAGCGCACGCCGCTCGCCGTGATCAATGCGCCGGCATCGGGCCGCATGGCGGTCGGCGAGGCGATCACGAACATCGCGAGCGCGCCGATCGCGGCGCTCGACAAGCTGAAGCTGTCGGCGAACTGGATGGCGGCATGCGGCACGGCCGGCGAGGACGCCGCGCTGTTCGACACGGTCAAGGCGATCGGCATGGAGCTGTGCCCGGCGCTCGGGATCGGCATCCCGGTCGGCAAGGATTCGCTGTCGATGAAGACGAAGTGGGATGAGCAGGGCGTTGCGAAGGAAGTGGTGTCGCCGGTGTCGCTGATCATCTCCGCGTTCGCACCGGTCGAGGACGTGCGCCGTCACCTGACGCCGCAACTGCGCCGCATCGCCGACGTGGGCGACAGCGTGCTGATCGCGATCGATCTCGGCCGCGGCAAGAACCGGATGGGCGGCAGCATCTTCGCGCAGGTTACGCAGCAGGTCGGCGACACGACGCCGGACGTCGACGATGCGGAAGACCTGAAGCGCTTCTTCAACGCGATCCAGTCGCTCAATGCGCAAGGCAAGCTGCTGGCATACCACGACCGCTCGGACGGCGGCCTGTGGGCGACGGTGTGCGAAATGGCGTTCGCGGGCCACGCGGGCGTGTCGCTGAACGTCGACATGCTGACGCTCGACCCGAATCACGAATCCGACTACGGCGACGCGAAGGACTGGGCGAAGCAGACGAGCGGCCGCCGCGAGGATCGCACGCTGCGCGCGCTGTTCTCCGAGGAACTCGGCGCCGTCGTGCAGGTGCGTGCGACCGAGCGCGACGCGGTGCTCGGCGCGCTGCGCGAGTTCGGCCTGTCGGCGTGCTCGCACGTGATCGGCTCGGTCAACGATCGCGACGTGATCGAGGTGTACCGCGACGCGAAGAAGATCTTCGACGCACCGCGCACCGAACTCCATCGCGCATGGAGCGAAGTGAGCTGGCGCATCGCGCGCCTGCGTGATAACCCGGCCTGCGCGGATGCCGAATACGACGCGCTGCTCGACGCGGCCGATCCGGGCATCTCGCCGGTGCTGAGCTTCGATCCGGCCGATGACATCGCCGCGCCGTTCATCGCGACGGGCGCACGGCCGCGCGTCGCGATCCTGCGTGAGCAGGGCGTGAACTCGCATCTGGAAACGGCCTACGCGTTCGATCGCGCGGGCTTCGATGCGCACGACGTGCACATGAGCGACCTGCTGGCCGGCCGTGCCACGCTCGCCGATTTCGCGGGCGCGGTCGCATGCGGCGGCTTCTCGTACGGCGACGTGCTGGGCGCGGGCGAAGGCTGGGCGAAGACGGTCCGCTTCAACGCGAACCTCGCCGACATGTTCTCGGCCTTCTTCGCACGTCCCGACACGTTCGCGCTCGGCATCTGCAACGGCTGCCAGATGCTGTCGAGCCTCGCGTCGATGATTCCGGGCGCGGAAGCGTGGCCGAAGTTCACGCGCAACAAGTCCGAGCAGTTCGAGGCGCGCTTCTCGTTCGTCGAAGTGCAGAAGTCGCCGTCGATCTTCTTCGCGGGGATGGAAGGCTCGCGGATTCCGGTCGCGGTCGCGCACGGCGAAGGCTACGCGGATTTCTCGCAGCAGGGCGACATCGATCGCGTCGCGGTCGCGATGCGTTACGTCGACCACCGCGGCGAAGCGACCGAGCGCTATCCGTTCAACCCGAACGGCTCGCCGGCCGGCATCACGTCGGTCACGACGGCCGACGGCCGCTTCTCGGTGCTGATGCCGCACATGGAGCGTGTGCATCGCACCGTTGCAATGAGCTGGCACCCGGAAAGCTGGGGTGAAGCGAGCCCGTGGATGCGCGTGTTCCGCAACGCGCGCCGCTGGATCGGCTGATCGGGATGATGTTCGACCCGAACGCGCCGGTCGAGGTCGTCACGCTGCGCGATGCGCGTGCAAGCGAGGCCGACGCGATCGGCCGCGTGATCGTCGCCGCGTTCGCGGGTGAGCCGGAGGGTGGCCAGTTCGAACGGCGGATCGTCGATGCGCTGCGTGCCGACGGTGCGTTGAGCGTCTCGCTCGTCGCTGAGCGCGACGGACGCCTGATCGGGCACGTTGCGTTCTCGCCGGTGTCGATCGGCGGCGAGCCGTCCGGCAGCCAGGGCTGGTATGGGCTGGCGCCGCTCGCGGTGCTGCCCGATTGCCAGCGGCAGAGCATCGGTGCGGGTTTGGTGCGCACGGGGCTCGACGCGTTGCGCCGGCTTGGCGCGCGCGGTTGCGTGCTGCTCGGCGAACCCGCGTACTACACGCGGTTCGGCTTTGCGCCATCCGGCGACATCGTGTTCCCGGGCGTGCCGCCCGAGTATTTCCTCGCGCTGTCGCTCGACGATTCGGCACCGCGGCCGTCGGGTGACGTTCGTTATCACGACGTGTTCCATCCCGCGTAGCCAGCCGCGCTTGCGGCGCGCGCGAATCCGGCACGGGAAAGGCCGCTCATTCGAGCGGCCTCTTCTTTTTGCCGGGCGAGCTGACGCACATCGTGATGCACCGGCAGCCCGCGCGGGCAATAAAAAATGCCGCTCCGAAGAGCGGCATTTTGGATGCATCGGCGACGAGCGCCTGCGTTACTGGATCTTTGCCTGCTGGCGCAGACCTTCCTCGAACGCCTGCAGCTTCTGCTGCACGAGTTGTTGCGCGATCTGCGCCTTCACCTGATCGAACGGCGGCGGGGCGATATCGCGGACGTCGTCGACACGGATGATGTGCCAGCCGAACTGCGTCTTCACGGGCGTGTCGGTCATCTGGCCTTTCTGCAGCTTCTGCGCGGCCGCCGCGAATTCCGGCACGTACGCCTTCGGGTCGGACCAGTCGAGATCGCCGCCGTTCTTGCCCGAACCCGGATCCTTCGAGAACTGCTTCGCGAGATCTTCGAACTTCGCACCGGCCTTGATCTTCGCGATCAGGTCCTTCGCCTGCTGCTCGTTGTCGACGAGGATGTGGTGCAGGTGGTATTCGCGATTGCCGCCGGCGCCCTTCACGAGGTCGTCGTAGCGCGCCTTCACTTCGGCGTCGGTCGGCTGGTTCTTCTTCAGGAAGCTCTCGATCATCGAACGCAGCACGACGGTCTGCTGCGCGACGGCGACCTGCGCCTTCACGTCCGGACGGTTCGGGATGCCTTCACGGATCGCTTCCTGCATCAGGATTTCGCGGTTCACGAGCTCCTGGCGGACGGCCTGCTGCAGTTGCGGGCTGTCGGTCTGGCCTTGCTGGACGAGCTGAGCAACCATCGCGTCGGCGCGCGACTTCGGAATCGGCGTGCCGTTGACGACGGCGATGTTCTGGGCAAATGCCGGTGCCGCTGCAAAAGCAGCCGCCGCGACCCACAGGCGGGGGGATTTCAGGATCATCGGGAATTCCTAATGAGACTAGATTGAAGATTCGTTGAATTCTTCGGGCGTGTAAGCCACGATCGCGAGCGCGTGAATGCCGCGCTGCATCGCATCAGCGAGCGCATCATACACCAGCCGGTGCCGCGCGACGCGCGGCTTGCCCGCGAAGGCGGCCGACACGATCGTGACCGTGAAATGGCCGCCGGCGGACGCGCCGGCGTGGCCCGCGTGCTGCGCGCTGTCGTCGCGCACGGTGAGCGACAGCGGGGCGAGCGCCGCGGTGAGGCGCGCTTCGATCAGCGCGATGCGTTCGCCGGGCGACGCGTGGAGAAAGGCGTCCGTCATGTCACTCGTCCTTCAGGTATTTCGTGAGCCACAGGCTCTGCAGGATGATGAATACGACCATCGCGCCCGTCGTGCCGAACAGCTTGAAGTTCACCCATTGCGATTCGGTGAAGTTGTGCACCACGTACAGGTTCGCGACGCCGAGCACCGCGAAGAACAGCGCCCAGGCGACGTTCAGCTTGTCCCATACGGGGTGCGGCAGCGTGAGCTGCTTGCCCATCATCTTCTCGATCAGGTTGTTGCCGAACGCATAGCGCGCAGCGAGCAGCCCGATCGCAAACAGCCAGTACAGCACAGTCGGTTTCCATTGGATGAATTTCTCGTCATGCAGGACGAGGGTGGCGCCACCGAAAACGACGATCACGCCGAGGCTGACCCACAGCATCGTGTCGACCTTCCGGTGCCGGAAGGCAACCCAGGCGACCTGGGCCAGCGTCGCGACGATCGCGACGGCGGTGGCGGTAAAGATGCCCCAGACCTTGAAGGCGGCAAAAAACAGGATGATCGGAAACAGATCGAACAGGAATTTCATGGCGCTCGCAGCTGCGTGAAAGGCCGCTTGAGCGGCCTTTCACCGTTGTAGGGACCCGCCAGGCACCGCCGGAGCGGATCAGGGCGGTGGCGCGAGGGGCGCCCGCGGATCCGCCCGGCGCCGCTCATTCGTTTTCGGGTCGGGACTCGAAGTTTAACGCAGCCGAATTGATGCAGTACCGCAAACCGGTCTTGTCGCGCGGGCCGTCCTCGAAGACGTGCCCGAGATGCGCGCCGCAGTGGTTGCAGCGCACCTCGACGCGGACCATCCCGTGCGAGTAGTCGACCTTTTCGTCGATCACCTCGCCGTTGAGCGGCTTGAAGTAGCTGGGCCAGCCGCAGCCCGAGTGGAACTTGGCGCCTGACTCGAACAGCGGCGTGCTGCAGACGACGCATTTGTAGATGCCGTCGTCTTCGGTGTCGGTGTATTCGCCGGTGAATGCGCGCTCGGTCGCCGCATGCTGCGTGACTTCGTACTGCATCGGCGTGAGCCGGCGGCGCAGCTCGGCGTCGTCCTTCTCGTACGGGAAGGTCTTGTCGTCGGAATCGTGGGACATGTGGGGTTCTCCTGATCGATGGGGCGATACTCGCGGGTTGCGGCTCAGGACGAGCAGCTCACTTCGAGCGATCCGGCCCAGTCGGGCGGCAACGCCGCGTACGCTTCATGCTCCGGTTGTTCGTCGAACGGGCGGCGCAGGATCTGCGCGAGCCGCTCGATTTCCGAAAAATCCTTTTCCTTCGCGCGCCGGATCGCGACTTCGGCCAGATGGTTGCGAAGCACGTATTTGGGGTTCGCGCGGTTCATTGCAACCGCGCGAGCCGCGTCGTCGCGCGTTTCCTCGGACAGCCGCGCGCGGTAGAGGTTCGCCCACGCATCGAATGCGTCGCGGTCGATGAAGAGGTCGCGCACGGGTGCGTCGCGGCTCGCGTCGTGCTTCGAGATCTGCGCGAGCCGGCGGAACGTCAGCGTGAAATCCGCGTGGCTCGCATGCATGGTCTCGAGCAGCTTGTTGGCGAGTTCGGCATCGTGCTCGCGTTCGAGCTCCAGGCCGAGCTTCGCGCGCATCGCACGTTCGAGCGCGGGGCCGAAGCGTTCCGGGAACTTCGCGAGTACGGCCTGCGCGTCCTCCACTGCACGTTCGGCGCGCGCATCGTCGTCGGCGATGCCGTGCTGCAGGCCGATCAGCGGCAGCAGCGCCTGCGCGAGGCAATAGCAGTTCCAGTGCGCGATGCGCGGCTGCATCCGGTATGCGTAGCGGCCGCTCGTATCCGAGTGGTTGCAGATGTGGTTCGCGTCGAACGCATCGACGAAGCCGAACGGACCGTAGTCGATCGTCACGCCGAGGATCGACATGTTGTCGGTGTTCATCACGCCGTGGCAGAAGCCGACGGCCTGCCACTGCGCGACGAGATCCGCCGTGCGCAGCGTCGCGGCCTCGAGCAGCGCGAGGTACGGATCGTCGGCGTGGCGGCAATCCGGATAGAAGCGGTCGATCACGTGATCGGCGAGCTGGCGCAGCAGGTCGGGGCGATCGTTCGAGAAGAAGTGCTCGAAGTGGCCGAAGCGCACGAAGCTCTCCGACACGCGCGTGACGACCGCGGACGTCTCGATCTCCTCGCGCACCACCGGCTGGTCGGAGCCGATCACCGTCAGTGCGCGCGTGGTCGGGATGCCGAGGTGATGCATCGCTTCCGAGCACAGGAATTCGCGGATCGACGAGCGCAGCACCGCGCGGCCGTCACCCATCCGCGAGTATGGCGTGCGGCCGCTGCCTTTCAGCTGCAGCTCGTAGCGGCGGCCGTCCGTGCCGGTGCGCTCGCCGATCGTCAGCGCGCGGCCGTCGCCGAGCTGGCCGGCCCACACGCCGAACTGATGGCCGGAATACACCGACGCATACGGCATCGCGTTCGCGGGCCAGTCGCGCGTCGGGTTGCCGGCGAACAGCTCGGCGAAGCCGGGCTGCGCGGCGATCGACCGCGGCAGATCGAGCAGTTGCGCGACTTCGCCGGAAAGGCCGACGACGTACGGCGCGGCGAGCGGCGCGGCCGGCAGCCGCGTATGAAACGCGTCGCCGAGCGTGATGAACGCGCCGGCGGCAGGCTCGCCGAGCGTGGCGGCGAGGTCGGGGAGGGTGTCAGCCGGATCGGCTGCGCTTCGGGAAAACGACATGTTGAGCGCCTCTGGGTAAGCCGATATTGTAAGGCGGCGCTGCGCCGCCCGCATGGTGGCCCGCGCACCGTGCGCCACGCCCGTCCGGGGCCGCTGACGGGCGCGCTGCAGAGGCACCGATTCGCATCCTCACGGAGAACAAGACGATGGGTAAGCCGTTGCTGGGCCAGATGATGGACATGCCGTTGCTGGTGTCGTCGCTGATTTCTCACGCCGCGCGCCACGCCGGCGATACGGAGATCGTGTCGAAGCGCGTGGAAGGCGATCTGCATCGCTACACGTACCGCGATTGCGAACGCCGCGCGAAGCAGCTGGCGCAGGCGCTTGCGCGGCTCGGCGTCGAAACCGGCGATCGCGTCGGTACGCTGGCATGGAACGGCTACCGGCATCTGGAAGCGTATTACGGGATCGGCGGGATGGGTGCCGTATGCCACACGATCAACCCGCGCCTCTTTCCCGAGCAGATCGCGTACATCGTCAATCACGCGGAAGACCGCTACGTCTTCTTCGACATCAATTTCGCGCCGCTCGTCGAGGCCATCGCACCGCAATGCCCGCACGTGAAGGGCTGGGTCGCGATGACGGACGCCGCGCACCTGCCGTCCGGCACGACGCCGTTCCTCTGCTACGAAACGCTCGTCGAAGCGGAGGACGGTCGCTACGACTGGCCGCGCCTCGACGAGCAGCAGGCGTCGGGGCTCTGCTACACGTCGGGCACGACCGGCAACCCGAAGGGCGTGCTGTATTCGAACCGCTCGACCGTGCTGCACGCGTACGGTGCAGCGCTGCCCGACGCGATGAACCTGTCCGCGATGGACGCCGTGCTGCCCGTCGTACCGATGTTCCACGTCAACGCATGGGGGCTGCCGTACGCGGTGCCGCTCACGGGCGGCAAGCTCGTGCTGCCCGGCAAGGATCTCGACGGGAAATCGCTGTACCAGCTGATGGAGGCCGAGCGCGTGACGTTCTCCGCGGGCGTGCCGACCGTGTGGCTCGGCCTGCTCAACTACATGCGCGAGGCCGGCGTGCGCTTCTCGACGCTGAACCGCACGGTGATCGGCGGCTCCGCGTGCCCGCCCGCGATGCTGCGCACCTTCGAGGACGAATACGGCGTGCGCGTGATTCACGCATGGGGGATGACCGAGCTGTCGCCGCTCGGCACGCTCGCGAAGCTCAACTGGGCGCAGTCGCAGCGGCCGCTCGACGCGCAGCGCAAGCTGCTCGAGAAGCAGGGGCGCGTGATCTGCGGCGTCGACATGCGCATCGTCGGGGAGGACGGCCACGAACTGCCGTGGGACGGCGTCGCATTCGGCGAACTGCAGGTGCGTGGCCCGTGGGTGATCGATCACTACTTCCGCGGCGATACGTCGCCGCTGTCGCCGGACGGCTGGTTCCCGACCGGCGACGTCGCGACGATCGACCCCGACGGCTTCCTGCAGATCACCGACCGCAGCAAGGACGTGATCAAGTCGGGCGGCGAGTGGATCAGCTCGATCGACATCGAGAACGTCGCGATCGCGCACCCGGGCGTGGCCGAGGCCGCGTGCATCGCCTGTGCGCACCCGAAATGGACCGAGCGCCCGCTGCTCGTCGTGGTGCCGCGCGAAGGGGCGAACCTGAGCCGCGACGCGCTGCTCGCGTTCTACGAGGGCAAGGTCGCGAAATGGTGGATTCCCGACGACGTCGTATTCGTCGAATCGCTGCCGCACACCGCGACCGGCAAGCTGCAGAAGCTGAAGTTGCGCGAGACGTTCCGCGACTACGTGTTGCCGACGGCGGTCTGCGAGCCGTAACGCCGGCCCGGGCCCGGAGCGGCTCGTGATGCGGTCGCCCGGATCCGTCCCCCGATCCGTCCCCGGATCGGGCGACCGGCATCGGGAACAAAATTCAAATTGAACGACCGTGCTTTTTCGTTGTATGCTGCCTCCGTTCATCAGGACATGCGGCTGTTCGACCGCGCACAATGAAGCGCAGCCACCCCGGCGCGCGATGCATGGAGGCAGGCAGATGGCAGTGGATTACTCGACTCGCGACGGCGTGGCCGTCCTTACGCTCAACAATCCGCCCGTCAACGGGCTCGGCCTGTCGACCCGTCAGGGCGTCATGGACGCGCTCGATCGCGCCGCGCAGGACCCGTCGGTGACAGCCATCGTGCTGACCGGCGCGGGACGCGCATTCTCGGGCGGCGCCGACATCACCGAATTCAATACGCCGAAGGCGCTGCAGGAGCCCACGCTGCACACCGTGATTCACGCGGTGGAGGCGAGCGCGAAGCCCGTCGTCGCGGCGCTGCACAGCGTCGTGATGGGCGGCGGCCTCGAGCTTGCGCTCGGCGCGCACTACCGCGTCGCGGCACCCGGCGCACAGATCGCGCTGCCCGAAGTGAAGCTCGGCCTGCTGCCGGGCGCGGGCGGCACGCAGCGCCTGCCGCGTGCGGTGGGGCTCGAAACCGCGCTGAACATGATCGTGTCGGGCGTGCCGGTGCCGTCGGAGCAGCTTGCGAAGAGCGGGCTGTTCGACGAAATGGCCGACGGCGACCTGCTCGACGCGGCCGTCGCGTTCGCGGGCAAGGTCGGCGCGCAGAAGGGGCCGCATCCGCGCGTGCGCGATCGCAAGATCGTTCACCCGAACGCAGCGGGCTTCATCCAGTTCGCGCGCAATTCCGCGAAGGCCGCCGCGCCGAATTTCCCCGCACCGCACAAGTGCATCGACGCGATCGAGGCCGGCGTGCTGCACGGCTTCGACAAGGGCAGCGTGGCCGAGCGCGAGGGTTTCGTCGCGCTGATGATGACGCCGGAAAGCCGTGCGCTGCGGCATGCGTTCTTCGGCGAGCGCGCGGCGAGCAAGATTCCCGACGTGCCGGCCGATACGCCGCTGCGCGAGATCCGCCGCGTCGGCGTGATCGGCGCGGGCACGATGGGCGGCGGGATCGCGATGAACTTCGTCAACGCAGGCCTGCCCGTCACGCTGCTCGAGACGAAACAGGACGCGCTCGAGCGCGGCGTCGCGACGATCCGCAAGAACTACGACGCGCAGGTGAAGAAGGGCAAGCTCACGCAGGAGAAGCTCGACGCGCGCATGGCGCTGATCACGCCGACGCTGTCCTACGACGACCTGAAGGACGCCGACCTGATCGTCGAGGCCGTGTTCGAGGAACTCGGTGTGAAGGAGCAGGTGTTCACGAAGCTCGACGAAGTCGCGAAGGCGGGGGCGATCCTCGCGTCGAACACGTCGACGCTCGACGTCGACAAGATCGCGGCGTTCACGAAGCGTCCGCAGGACGTCGTCGGCATGCACTTCTTCAGCCCGGCGAACGTGATGAAGCTGCTCGAGGTCGTGCGCGGCGCGCAGACCGCGAAGGACGTGCTTGCCACCGTGATGGCCGTCGCGAAGAAGATCCGCAAGACGGCGGTCGTGTCGGGCGTGTGCGACGGCTTCATCGGCAACCGGATGATCGAGCAGTACATCCGCCAGGCGCTGTTCATGCTCGAGGAAGGCGCGCTGCCCGCGCAGGTCGATCGTGCGATCGAGAAGTTCGGTTTCGCGATGGGCCCGTTCCGGATGAGCGACCTTGCCGGCAACGACATCGGCTGGGCGATCCGCAAGCGCCGCTACATCGAGCAGCCCGATCTCGAGTACTCGAAGATCGCCGACCGTCTGTGCGAGCAGGGCCGCTTCGGCCAGAAGACGGGCGCCGGCTGGTACGACTACGTGCCGGGCGAGCGCAAGGCCAAGCCGTCGTCGCTCGTCGACGAGATGGTCGTTGCATATTCGAAGGAGCGCGGTGTCGAGCGTCGCAAGATCGGCGACGACGAGATCGTCGAGCGGCTCGTGTTCGCACTCGTCAACGAAGGCGCGAAGATCCTCGAAGAGAAGATCGCGTCGAAGGCGTCCGACATCGACATGGTCTACCTGACCGGCTATGGCTTCCCGCTGTGGCGCGGCGGCCCGATGCTGTACGCGGACATGGTTGGCCTCTACAACGTCGAGCGCGCGATTCGCCGCTACGCGGCCGCGCCGAACGGCGACGCATGGAAGCTCGCACCGTCGATCGCGGAACTCGCGAAGGCCGGCCGCGGGTTCAACGGCTGACGCGCCGGATCGCGGCGCGACGCACACCCGGAGAAATGCAATGAAACGCACCGACGACGTACTGCTCGTGATCGACGTGCAATACGACTTCATGCCGGGCGGCGCGCTCGCGGTGCCCGACGGCGACGCGGTCGTGCCGGTGATCAACGCGCTCGCGCAACGCTTCGACCAGGTCGTGCTGACGCAGGACTGGCATCCGCGCGAGCACGTGTCGTTCGCGGCGAACCATCCGGGCCGCGAACCGTTTTCCACGCTCGCGCTGCCGTACGGAGAGCAGGTGCTGTGGCCCGTGCACTGCGTGCAGGACACGGATGGCGCGGCGCTGCATCGCGATCTCGACATCCCGCATGCGCGGCTCGTGATCCGCAAGGGCGGCGACGCGCAGGTCGACAGCTATTCCGCGTTCGTCGAAGCCGACCGCACGACGCGCACCGGGCTCGCGGGTTATCTGCGCGAGCTCGGCGCGAAGCGCGTGTGGTGCTGCGGGCTCGCGACCGACTATTGCGTCGCGTGGTCGGCGCTCGATGCGCGCGCGGCCGGTTTCGAAGCCGCGGTGATCAACGATGCGTGCCGCGCGATCGACCTGAACGGGTCGCTCGCCCACGCGTGGCAACAGATGCAGGCAGCGGGCGTCGCGCATGTGACGTCCGCGGGCGCGCGCCCGGCGGCGTAGCGCAGACCCCAACATGAAGCAGGACCGAAGGAGACTCGCATGACCGAAGCCGTAATCGTATCGACCGCCCGCACGCCGCTGGCGAAATCCTGGCGCGGTGCTTTCAACATGACGCACGGCGCGACGCTCGGCGGCCACGCGGTCGCGGCCGCTGTCGAACGCGCGAAGCTCGACCCCGCACGCGTCGAGGACGTGATCATGGGTTGCGCGAACCCCGAAGGCGCGACCGGCGCGAACATCGCGCGGCAGATCGCACTGCGCGCGGGGCTGCCCGTGACGGTGCCGGGGATGACCGTGAACCGTTTCTGCTCGTCCGGGCTGCAGACCATCGCGCTGGCCGCGCAGCGGATCATCGCGGGCGAAGGCGAAGTGTATGTGGCGGGCGGCGTCGAATCGATCTCGTGCGTGCAGAACGAGATGAACCACCACATGATCCAGGAAGGCTGGCTCGTCCAGCACAAGCCCGAGATCTACTGGAACATGCTGCAGACGGCCGAGAACGTTGCGAAGCGCTACGGCATCTCGAAGGAGCGCCAGGACGAGTACGGCGTGCAGTCGCAACTGCGCGCCGCGGCTGCGCAGGAAGCCGGGCGCTTTCGCGACGAGATCGTGCCGATCACCGTGCTCGCGGGCGTTGCCGACAAGGCGACGGGCCGCCTGTTCACGAAGGAAGTGACGGTCTCGGCCGACGAAGGGATCCGCCCCGACACGACGCTCGAAGGCGTGTCGAAGATTCGCTCGGCCGTGCCGGGCGGCGTGATCACCGCGGGCAACGCGAGCCAGTTCTCGGACGGCGCGTCGGCCTGCGTCGTGATGAGCGCCGACGCCGCGCGGCGCGAAGGACTGCAACCGCTCGGCGTGTTCCGCGGTTTCGCGGTGGCCGGTTGCGAGCCGGACGAGATGGGCATCGGCCCCGTGTTCGCGGTGCCCAAGCTGCTGAAGCAGGCGGGGCTGAAGGTCGACGATATCGGCCTGTGGGAACTGAACGAAGCATTCGCGGTGCAGGTGCTGTACTGCCGCGACACGCTCGGGATTCCTGAGGATCGTCTGAACGTGAACGGCGGCGCGATCGCGGTCGGCCATCCGTACGGTGTGTCGGGCGCACGCCTGACGGGCCATGCGCTGATCGAAGGCAAGCGGCGCGGCGTGAAGTACGTGGTCGTCACGATGTGTATCGGCGGCGGACAGGGCGCGGCCGGGCTGTTCGAAATCCTCTGATCTTTGACGCGGAGCGGCCGCGGTTTCGCTTCGGCGAGACAGGCGGCCGAGACGCGAATCGGTGCGACTGATCCGCCATTCGAAACAATCGGCAAGCAAAAGGCATGCGCCCGGCAATGCCGTTTCCCCTTACTTGTCAAACGAATTGCCCCACCTATACTTGCTCTGACATTTGCCTTTCGGCACGATGGGCAGGATCGTGCGTCGAGTGATCCGTGCCGCGAAGGTTCGAACCCACGCAGCAGACCGACCGGGGACCGAATGAGTACGACCTATGCAGCCGGGGAACCGCCGCGCGTCGTCAGCGCGGCCGCAAGGCTCTACGCGAAATGCCTGCTGGTCGGATTCGCGTTGCTGCCCGCCTATCTGATTGCGTATCTGTGGTTCTTCAGCGACCCGCACGTCGTGTTCGAGAACCATGCATTCCATGAAATCGCGATCGCGGCCGCCACCCTCGAAGGCGCGTTCGTCACCTACGTGACGTGGGTCTGCTACCGGTCGTCCGGCGAGCCGCTGCTGCGCTGGATGACACTTGGCTTTCTGGGCTTCGCGATGATCTATGCGCTGCACGGTGCATTCACCGGGATGGCGCATCACAACATCTGGCTGTTCCTGCTGTACGGGCCCGCGTCGCGGCTCGCGATGTCGATCCTGCTGCTCACGGGCCTGCTGTCGTATTCGCGGCCGCCCGATCGCATCGAGAAGCGCACGAGCGTACGCACGTGGCTGCCGTGGATCGTCTTCTTCGTGATCGTCAACGTGGTCGTGGCGTACATCGCGTATTCGCCGGTCGCGGGCGCGCCGGGCACGCGGCTGTCGATGGAAGGCGGCGCGCTCGTATTCTCGCTGCTGAACGTCGCCCTGCTGCTCGCGCGGCGGATCCGCTCGCCGCTGATGGTGATCTACGGCGTGTCGATCATGGCGTTTGCACTGTCGTCGCTCGCGTTCATTCTCGGCAAGCCGTGGAATCACATGTGGTGGCTCGCGCACGCGATCTTCGCCGGCGGCTTCTTCCTGCTCAGCTACGGCGTCGTGCAGGCGCTGCAGACGACGCGCTCGTTCTCGGCGATCTACCGCCAGGAAGACCTGATGAGCCGGCTGTCGGAATCGATGGCGCGCACCGAGAGCGCGTTGCAGGAACTGCGGCGCACGAACCAGAAGCTCGAATACATGGCCGCTACCGACCCGATGACGGGCGCGTCGAACCGCCGGCAATTCATCGCGCAGGTCGAGCGGGAGATGGTGCGGGCCGAGCGCGACGGTACGCCGTTCTGCCTGCTCGCGCTCGATCTCGACAATTTCAAGAACATCAACGATGCGTACGGGCATCAGATCGGCGATGAGGTGCTGCGCGGCGTCGTGCGCCAGTGCCTCGACGCGATCCGGCCGGCCGGCGGGCTCGCGCGGGTCGGCGGCGAGGAATTCATGGCGCTGCTGCCGGAGATGCCGCTCGAAGGCGCACGGATGACCGCCGAGCGCGTGCGCTCGTCGATCGCGAGCTCGCCGTTCGGGCTCGATTTCAAGCGCGTGCAGGTGACGGTCAGCGTCGGCGTTGCGCAATACGGGGCCGACGGCAGCACGGTCGATGCGTTGCTGCGCGTGGTCGACGAACGGTTGTACCAGGCGAAGCGGGAAGGGCGGAACCGGGTCGTGGCGCGGTGATGCGGGTTTGCGCGGCACGCGGGCGCCGGTGAACGGACGCGGAACATTCGGCAGCCCGGGCGTACAGAGGCCGTGTCCGGCGCCTCGATCTCTGACGAAGCCCCGGAGGCGGCAACGCCACCGGGGCTTTTGCATGGCGGTCAGCATGCGGCTGGCGACGCGCTACCGCGCTACCGCGCTGCCAGCGCCGCCGCGCGCTGTTTCGGCTGGGCATCCTGCATCTGCTGCGACGCCTGCCACCAGTACTTGCCCGCGCGCTGCTGCGGATCGCGGATCGCGAGATACGTCGTGCTCCAGAGCTGCGCAGCGTTCGCCTCGGTGGCGTCGGCGCTACGCGTACCGAATGCATCGGTCTGGTACTTGCCGTTCACGTACGACCACGTCCACATCTCGGACGTGCGCATGTCGCGTCCGTTCGAGATCACCTGCCAGATCGTCTGCCGCGCCTGCGTGAGCAGCGTGCGTGTCGCAGCCGACAAGTCCTGGCGCGCGAGCTGGCGATCGAGCCCGGCCACCCACATCGCCTGCTGCCACGACCAGATCACCGTGCCGTGATACGCGGAACTGGTGAATTTCGGCCACAGCGCCTGGCTTGCATACGCGGGATTCGCGATCAGCATCCCGGCATCGGTCACGAGCCCGGTCGGGAACGGCCGCGTGACGTCGGTGACGATCCGCTGAAGCTCGTCATCCGGCGGCGTGCCGAACAGCAGCGCGAAGCCGCCATCCGAATTCATCACCGGAATCGGGTTGCCCTGCTGATCGAGCGACAGCGCGTAGAACGCCAGTGGCGCGCCCGGTGCGGCGCCGGCAGGCACGCCCGCGGACGGCGCATAGGCCGACACGTCGGTGGCCGCCTGCGCGGCCGGCACGCTGACCTGGAACAGCGGCGGTGCCTGCGTTTCCCACGTGGCAGCCTGATTTGCCGTGTTGGCGAGCGTCGCGCGCTGTCCGGCATCCAGGTACGGATCGAGCAGGCCGCGCGCGAGGAATGCGTTCGCCGCGCGCAACGCGGCCGGCACGAGCACCGCGTTGACGTCATATGGATAGACGCCGCCGCCAAGCCCGTCGGTGCTGTCGCGCCAATTGCCGACGATTTCGCCGGGCCGCAGGTGGATCAGGTTCGCGACACTCGGCTGCTGCGCGAACGGCTGCGTGGTTGTCGCGACGTGCAGCAGGTTGACGACCAGACGGCTGCCATTGGTCTGTCCGTCGCTGCCGCGCTGCGCGAGATACGCGGCAGCGCGGGCCTGGCCGCGCGTATCGTCGATCAGCCACGCGGCCGCGATCGGCGCGAGCAGGTAGTCGCTGTCGATCATCTTGTAGTCGTAGGTCGGTGTCGAATCGTTCGGCCGCCCGTTCTTCTGGTTGTCGACGAGGGCGAATTCGCCGATCCCTTCCTCGTGCGCGACCTTGCCGTCGGTCGAGAGCCGGCTCAGCACCGACGACAGGCCGGCCTCGATCGCCGCAGGTTCGAGCACGGGCATCAGCATGCGTACCGAGATCAGCGTGTCGCGGCCGAAGTAGGTGTCGTACTGCCACGAGCCGGCCAGCAGCTTGTCGTGGAAGCTCAGGAATTCGAGCACGTTCTGGCTCACCGGGTCGGGGTTCACCGACGGCGCGAGAAGGTCGGCGCGCGTGATCGGCGACAACGGCGTCTCGCCCGACAGCGCATCGACATGCAACCGCAACGTGTGCGAGCCCGCCGGTGCGCTCAGGACGAGCTTGCCGCCCGCTGCCGGCGCGATGCTGCCGCCGTCGCGCAGCGTGATGCGCAGTGAATAGCCGGGCGCGCCGTCGATCCGGTCGCGTTGCCATTGCGCGGCGCTGCCCTGGACCGTCGGCGCGGTGAGGATCTGCTGCGGAATCGTTGCACCGCCGTTGAAGTCGCGCAGGAAGCGCACGTTGCTGAGCACGCCCTGTCGGATCGTCAGCGTGTTGGTGTCCACCGACACGTCGGCGCCGATGCCGTAAAGCGGACGGCCGTGCGTGTCGGGCGCCGATAGCGCGGACGGCGGCGTGTCTAGGCTCCAGTTCACCGGCTGCGCGGTATCGTCGAACCACAGCCCGGTGCCGCTGTTGCCGGCGGGGAAGACCACGAGCAGGCGCGGCTTCGTCGACGAACGCACGAGCAGGTGTGCGGCGACGTTGTCCTGCCGGTAGAACGCGTTGATCTGGCCGCCGGCGTCCATGCGGAACGACAGTGCTGCGTTGTTCGACGGCGGGTTGCTCGATTTGACGTCGTCGTCATTGCAGGCCGCGAGCAGGCCGGCGCAGATGAATCCGAGACACAGCGACTTCGCAAGGCGATGCATGTTGATGTCCCTCCTGATGACTGGCGATTTTTATGAGAATTATCGAATGAGCGGGTGCTCGATCTGCTTAGTCCGGTATTGCAGAATTCCTGGGAAATTCAGAATTAATACGCGTGTACTTCGGGGGCGAGTTGAATGAGAAATAACCGGTTGTCGGTTAATGCCGGAATTGAAAACAAACGGAGGCGCTGCCCCGGCCGGGCATGCAAGGCTTCTCTGCTGGCGTTCCGGTACCGTGCCGATATGGGCGCGTGCGCGGGGTGAAAATCGAAACGTAAGCTGTCGTTGGGGATTCTAAAGTTCGGATAAAGTCGAAGTCAATAATGATTTTGTGGTTTTCGGATAATGTTCTGGAATGAGGTCGCAATTATTGCTTGTTGGATCGGTAAAATATGCGAATTCATCGGAGAGTAGCGGTGCGCAGATTATCGGGTTGGGTGAAAATCGATTGGCAATCTATGTCGGTATTGGTGATTGATTCCGAACCGGAATTGAATCGTGGCGGTTTGCCTGTCGCCGTGTCTCGGGCGGTGGACTCGACAATACGAAGCGGTGAGCAACCGGCGTTCCTGCCACTGGACCGGCGGGTGATTCCGTGAACCTGGGTCCATGCGATCACGTCAGCGGTGCCGGCAAGTTTGGTAGGCTTGGGGGCCGCTTCCGTTTACCGAATTCACGCAACCGGTGATTGGTGCGATTCGACATCGGTCTTATGCGGGACTGACGATCTTGCGACAAAGCGACTTTTCATCGACGGTCGATGGTGGTTGACGTCGCTTTCACTCCGGAGAATGCGCCGTGCTGCACGTGTCCGACGATTCAGTGGTCGTATTGGTTGATTTTCAGGCGCGGCTGATGCCGGTGATCCACGACGGGGCATCGGTCGTCACGCAGGCTGTCCGACTCGCCCGCATTGCGCAGATTCTCGGGGTGCCGGTGATGGGTACCGAGCAGAGCCCCATCCAGCTGGGCCGGAACGTACCCGAGATCAAGGGTCTGTGCTCCGACACCGTCGTCAAGGACCATTTCGACGCGTGTGCGGAGGGCCTGGTCGACGCATTGCCGGACGGGCGCAACAGCGTCATCGTCGCCGGTTGCGAGGCGCACGTGTGCGTGTTGCAAACGGCGTTCGGGCTGTTGCGCAGCGGCCGCAAAGTCACGGTGGTCAGCGATGCCGTGGGGTCTCGCAGGACAACCGACCGGGACGCCGGGGTCGCCCGGCTCGGTGCGGCGGGGGTGCAAATCGCGACGGTCGAGATGATCGGGTTCGAATGGGTGGGCTCCAGCCGGCATCCGCGTTTTCGCGATGTGCTGCGCCTGATCAAATGAGTCGCGGCGCCCGTGTGCTGACGGAAACAGCATTCCGGGAGCCGAATGCGTGAATCTCGGCATGTCGGCCCCTTGGCGCCGGCAAGTTGGGTAGGCTGGCTGCCGGCGGTCGTGGGCGGGATCGTCGCGCCGGCTAGAAACCTCGCGTCGCGAGGGAGGCGAGGTTTCTCTGCCGCCGATGGCGTTCAGGCTGCTGCCGCCTGATGAACCGAGTCACGCTGCTCGCCACCCAGGATATCGATCAGGCTGGTCAGCATCCGCTCCAATTCACCGGTCATCAGCGTGACATCCGAGTCGAAGCGTTCATCGTCGTTCTGCGCGGTCGGATCAGCCGCTTCCTTGATCACGTCGAGCGGCGTCACGCGCTTGATCGTCAACGACGGCGTCAGCACGAAGGAGATCCGGTTGTCCCAGGTCATCGCAAGGCGCATGCATTGTTTGCCGGCCTCGATGTGCCGGCGCATGTCGTTCGCTTCCAGCGCGTGGCCGACGTATCGCACCGTGGCGCCGCCTTCGCCGCTCGAGCGCAGCTCGGCGTCCTGGTCCACGGTGAATCCGCCCGGCGCCTCGCCGGACAACAGCCAATCCGTCATCGCGGCGACTGGCGAACGCACCACCTGCACGCCAGCGAGCGGCAACTGATCGATCGATTTGACGAGGAGGCCGCGAACGTCGTCGGCAAGCGCCTGTGAAGCCGCATCGATGACGAGCCAGCCGTTCACCGTATCGATCCACACGCGGGTATCGCGCTGGATGGTGAACGCGCGCGGGAGCAGTTCGTCGGTTACCTGCTCCTTGAGTTCGCGCATCTGCTTTCGCCCCACCTTGAAGCCCTGCTGCTCCTCCATTTCAAGCGCGCGGGCCTTGGTCACCTGAGTGACGACCGACGCCGGGAGCAACTTCTTCTCGGCACGAAACGTCAGCAACATCTGCCGGTTGATCGAATACACGAGTGCGCCGTCGTCACGCGGCGACGCCCATCCGCAGCTCTGCATCTCGACGCTGGTGCCTGGCTGGAACGCGTGGGGCGCCAGCCATTTTTCCATCTGATCGGGGGTAACTGCCCAAGGTGCCGGAAGACGATGAAGCTGAAGGTTCTTGAACCACATAGGAGTACGGGCAAAGCGCACCATTCTATATGACGGTGATGCTTTCGGTGCGATTCGGTTGCTCGACGTGACGGTCCAATCCGAGCGAACGTAGCGCGTTTCGTCGCCGCCTGGCGGCACAACAGGAGCGCAATCGACGCTGCGAAAGAACGAGTGCTGGCTGATGTCGCTGCTGCCGACGGGGCTGCTGACGGGCTGCGCGAGCAGGGCGTCGCGCTCGTCGTCACTGGGAACCGGAACGCTGCTCGGAATGAAAATTTCAGAGATTTGCAAGCAACCGCAACTGATGCTCGGTCTCGGTCCCCATTACCAGGGCATAGAACCGCGCCTCGCGACGCTCAGGTACTGAAAGATCCTGTGCGTCGGAAAACATGTTCCATTCGTCACCGTCGATGCCTTCAAGTTTGCCATGGGACCGTGCAAAGGCAAGCAACAACCGACTAGCTTCACGTCGGATGACGATGCGATCCACATTCAATACATAGGGTCGCCATCCGTTCAGAAGAACAACGTAGTGAGGCACGGAACTTTGGTCGACTGTCATCGCCGGCGTTGCCATTCATCGAGATCCGGTTAGTCAATCAGATTCCTTCCAACGTAGCAATCCGCAGAGGGTTTCAACGTGGAAGAATGGTTTCCTCAGCCAAGTTCGTCGCGTTCGAGTGATTGAGGCCGTTCGTCAACCGTATCGTGAAGTCAGCCATTCTTCTGCCCATTTTGTTGCGTACGCAACTGCATCGTCACGATTGTAGAAAGCAGCCAGGTCGCTACTATCATGTACTTCTTGTTCCGCGCCGTCCATCAGTGTTGTGGTGATCCGCACGTGCGCGACATACTGAACATCGGCTCTGCGCGGTGTCGAATCGATTCGGAATCGTGTCGAATTGAAGCGCATTTTTCCTCCATATATCGTGTTTCGGCCATCGAGTCAGCTGCTGACGATTTCTTCTCGTCAGCTTGCTGCTGTTGTTCGAGTGTCCGAGTGCTGGCCCCGTAAGAGGAATCAGATCCGCTCCCGAAGATACTGGGTGCACTTCAGTCGCAGGCCCAACCGATTCGCGAGCGCACCTCGCGGGTGTGTTGTCGCATCATCCGCCATGCCAGGACGCTGTTCGGAAGGCGCGGAGCTATCCACGGCGTGGACGGACTTCGCTATTTGAAGGGCAGCATGACCTATCCAGACCCGATCGCGCCACTCGCATTTCGCTCGATGGACGACTAGCCATGCCTGTAGCGATTCGACGAGCTGAGGGGGTGACAGCCACTGACGAGTTTTCCTTTGGGTGACGAGCTGCAGCCCAACAAGGAAACAGAGCAAATCAACATACCGGGTTGCGACGCGCATGGCTGGTCTTCTGGTTTTCAATGTTTGTGAACGCGTCGGCGTGAGTTCATCCTTGGATACTGAGCGCCTTCTCCAATGCCGCAATCAATTTGAACGCGTCGTCCCGACCGATCAGAAAGCCTCGGCTGGTGTACTCACACCCGAATGCATAGAAGCTCGGCAACAGTGTCACCATGTCTTTCTGTCGATTGAAATCGACTTCGCATTTGGTCAGCGGAAAAAATGGAGGCGCCTCGGTCGGCATGTTGTACACGATGCTCTCCTAGTACATTTTTCGGGGCGGCAACATGCGCTTCGCACGCAAGTGTTGCCTGGCAACGGCGCTGGCTTTTTTCCGCTTGCGTTCCGTCGTCGGCTTTTCATAGGAGGTGCGACTGCGCAACTCGCGAATCAGCCCTGTTTTCTCGATGTCACGCCGGAAGCGCCGCAACGCGACATCGATCGGTTCGTTAAGCTTAAGAGTAATTGTCGTCATGTAGATCCTGTATCGAAAGATTCAAACGGAAAGTCAGCCGAGCCGTGTCATGACGGCGCTTGCAATCTCGTCGGATTCGAATTCCGAATATCCGGCTCCGATCGATAGTGCACGTATGGCAGTGAACATTTGCAGCTCATGTGGGCGGCACATTGCTGAATCGGCGATTCTGACGGGTACGACGGTGTCGATCCAGGTGACCTCCCGCCGTCTGATCAAGCCGAGCAGTTCGTCGATGATCATTTTGACCTCCAACAGACCGGGAAATTGTGTTGCGCTGACGAGCCGCCTCAGCGCGCGCCGGAAAAGAACCCCTGTTTGTCGCGGTTATCGTCGATGATGTTCTCGGCATAGCGCACCGAGGCACGACGGGCGTCGCCGGCGTTGTCAAAGGGGGATGTGTCGCGCAATCTGAAAGTCTGGCTCTGTGTCAGCGTATCGGTGGTCCCGCGAAGGCAAATCTTGACTGCCGCGTCGAACCCGGCGTCGTAGTTATGCGGGCAGCCATTCGGCGCCGGCGCGTGAGGGTAAATCAGTGGATAAATCTCGAATCCACGGTAGACGTGCATGCTCATGGCAAACTCCTGGCGTTCGGCCACGACGAGTCGCATGGGCAAACGCATCCAGCCGGTATCCACGTTGCGGAGCGGGCTGGTTGATGAAAGGGACTGCGTTGCAGCGCGAAAGAGGGGCGATGCAGCAAGAGGGCGGATGGAGGGGCGAAAGGTCAGGGGACTATTGGTCGCCCTGATGAGCCCATCATACGCGCATCGTTTGTTGCCCGTCCGATTTATTTCGGCTTTGCGCTGATCTGCCCTTCAACAGGGCCAATGGGCTTCCGGCAAAGTCCCTATGAACCCGCTCCTGGAAAGCGGCAGGCGCAGCCGCGGTTGCCCGGTTGCCTCACGGTACAGGCGATAGGTGCGCTGGTGATTGGCGTGCGTGCCTTTGCGTATCGCGCATTGCCTCGGCCAGCCGTTTCTTCAGCCGGGCATTCTCCACCTCGAAGTCCTTGAGCCGGCGGGCTTCCGAGACTTCCATGCCGCCGAACTTCGTACGCCAGGTGTGGAACGACGGATCACTGAACCCGTGCTTCCTCCACAGTTCCTCGACCGGCATAGCGGTCTCGACTTCCTTCAGAAACCCGATGATTCGCTGATCCGTAAAGCGCTTCATCGTGTTCGTCTTCTTCTCCGAAAACGAGCTTTACCAGACTCCGGCTGCTCCTGTGTGCAGGGCGCAGGTCATTACATCGCCAGAGCTTGGAGTCGAACGGCTTCACCAACAGATACAGTCCATTGGCGTCGGTAAGTTTGGTAGGCTAGTCGCCTGCCTTCGCTTGTCGGATCTTGCTGCCGGTAAGTGGCACGGTGAAAAAGGCGGTATCGTCTCTGGATTGTCGAACTGCTACCCCTTTTCATCCCCCATTTTTTCTAGGCTGGACACGATTTCCGGCGACGCAAGCGAACGGTAAAAGGGCGTGAAACGCCCGACTGGCAAGGGGTTGCGGCAAGTTGCCGACCCATCACGAACTGGAGCGAACGAAGTGATCAGACACATTGTCATGTGGAAGTTGAAAGAATCGGCCGAAGGCGCGACGCGCGCGCAGAACGCGCTGAAGCTGAAGGAAAAGCTCGAAGGCTGCCGCGACCTCGTGCCGGGCACGCTGCAGATCGACGTCGGCGTGGCGACACCTGGCCTCGATGCGACTGCCGACATCGTGCTCGTGTCCGATTTCGCGGACAAAGCCGCACTCGATGCATACCAGGTGCATCCGGTTCACCAGGAAGTGAAGAAATTCGTCGTCGCGGTGGCCGAATCGCGCGAGTGCGTCGACTACCTCGTCGACAGCGCACGATGAGCGACGCGGCAACCCCGACGGACGGCCCGTCGATCGAAAGCCCGTTCGTCGACATGCTCGGCGTGCAGCTCGTGTCCGCGAAGGACGGCGCAAGCGAGATTGTGCTGCCGCTCGAAGAGCGGCACATGAACACGTGGAGCATCGCGCACGGCGGCGTGACGATGACGCTCGCGGATATCGCGCTCGCGATGGCCGCACGCAGCCTGACCGACGACGGTATCGGCGTCGTCACGGTCGAAATGAAGGTGAACTTCATGCAGCCGGGGCGGGGCGAACTGCGCGCTTACGGGCGTGTGATGCATCGCTCGACGACGATGGCTTACTGCGAAGGCGAAGTGCGCGACAGCGACGGCAATTTCGTCGCGAAGGCGCTCGGCACGTTCAAGTACATGCGGCGGCTCGCGGTGGGCCGCGACATCAAGCGGCAACGTTCGCGCACGGCGCCGGACGCCCAGCCCGGCCCGAGCGACGCGTAAACGCCCGCACGCCCGGCGGCCCGGCCTCTTCACAGGCAGGGCCGTTTTGTTTGGCGGCGTGCATCGCACACCGAGGAATGTCGCAACACACGGCGCATCACGCTCGCCTGACGCGCGCATGGCATCATGCACGCTTGTCCGTTCACGGCGCCCGCCAGGCGCCGTCCTCACCGATGCCGCTGAATCCGAAGATCGCCCAGGTGCTCGACATGGTCGAGCGCGCGAAACGTCCGTCCTATCACCACCAGACGCCGCAGCAGGCGCGCGCCGCGTACGAGAAGAGCGCGCCGATTCTCGACGTCGCACCGGCGCCGATGCATTCGGTCGAGGAATGTGTCGTGCCGACGCGCGACGGCCGCACGATCGGCGCGAGGCTGTACCTGCCGGTCGCGCCGAGCCTCGCGGAGCCGCTGCCAGCGCTCGTCTATTACCACGGCGGTGGCTTCACGGTCGGCAGCGTCGATACGCACGACGCGCTGTGCCGGATGTTCGCGCACGATGCGCAATGTGCGGTGCTGTCGGTCGGCTATCGGCTCGCGCCCGAGCACAGGTTTCCGACCGCGGTGCACGACGCCGCCGACGCATTGCAATGGCTGCATCGCGAAGCGGCCGCGTTCGGCATCGATGCAGAACGATTGGCCGTCGGTGGCGACAGCGCGGGCGGCACGCTCGCGACCGTCTGCGCGGTGCTCGCACGCGACGCAGGCATTCGCCTTGCGTTGCAGATGCTGATCTACCCGGGCGTGACGGGCTTCCAGGACACTGAATCGCACGCACGGCTCGCGAACGGCTACTTGCTGACGCAGGACACGATCCAGTGGTTTTTCACGCAATACATACGCGATCGGGCGGACCGCGACGACTGGCGTTTCGCGCCGCTCGACGGCACGCGTGATGCGCCGTCGTTCGCGGGCGTCGCGCCGGCGTGGATCGCGACGGCCGAATACGATCCGCTGAGCGACGAAGGCGCCGCGTATGCGGAGAAGTTGCGAGCGGCGGGTAACGCGGTCACGCTCGTCTGCTATCCGGGGATGATCCACGAATTCTTCAAGATGGGCGGCTACGTGCCCGAGGTGCGGGCCGCGCATGCCGACGCGATCGCGGCGCTGAAGGCCGCATTCGACGACGTTTGACGGTGGTAGTTTGGCGGCGTACGCGCCACATGGGAGCTGCGATGACGAACGGCGTGGTGGAAACGGGCGACTGGACGGTACTCGGTGGCGATGCCGCGCGGATCCGCGACGCGGTGTTCGTGCGCGAGCAGCAGATACCGCCGGAATGGGAGCTCGATGACGACGATCCGCTGTCGCTCCATGCGGTGGCGTACCGCGTCGATGCGGCGACCGGCGCGCGCCGCGCGGTCGCGACGGGGCGGCTGCTGCCGTCCGGCACGATCGGGCGCGTCGCGGTACTGGCCGACGCGCGCGGGCAGGGCGTCGGGTCAGCCGTGCTGAACGCGCTGCTGGATGCGGCACGGCGCCGCGGCGAAATCGTCGTGCGGCTCTACGCGCAGGATTCGGCCGTGTCGTTCTATCTGCGGCACGGCTTCGCGGCAGTCGGTGAACCGTTCGTCGAAGCCGGCGTGCCCCACGTCGAGATGGCACGCGCGCCATAGCGCGGCGCGTGCTCAGCGCGGCGGGGTCGCGTCGAGGTCGAACGTGAGCGCGCGCTCGAACGTGCCGGGCCGGACGGTGCGGTGCGAGCCGTCGTCGTCGCAGCGTTCCTTGATCTCGACCGTCAGCCGCACGCCTTCCTTCATCGTGACGCGCAGCGCGGTCGTGCCGCGCGTGCCGTATTCGGGTGTCTCGATGAACGCAGCCGACAGCGCACGCTCGCGCTCGATCGGAATGCCGGTGTGCGGCAGTGCGTCGTCGTCCGCGACATGCGGGTCGCGCATCAGCGCGATCAGTTCGTCGAGCGACGGGGTCGGATTGTCGGTGAGCAGCGTGCCGAGTTCCGCGCGCTTGCGCACCACTTTCGGCCAGGGCGTATCGAGCCGCGCATTCGACAGCGCATGCACACCGGGCGCGATCGCGACGGGCGCGGCGACACTGCTTTCACCTTCGGGCGCGCGATTGCAGAACCACGCGAGCTCACGCCGTCGCCAGTCGCCGACGAGCAGGTTGAAGCCGTTGTAGACGGCCGCATGCTCCGCGAGCCGCCCGAGGTAGTCGAGCGGCGCGACGGACGGGCCGCCGAGGAAGTCGGACACGAGCTTGCCGCGGGTCGGTGCACCCGCGCGGATGTCGAACGGTGCGCGGTAGTTCGTCAGCGCGGCGAAACGGCCGTCGCGCGATACGCCGAGCCACGTGCCGCCCGCTTCGAGATCGCGGCCGGCCAGCACGCCCGGGACATCTTCCCACCACGAGAGCGGCGCGCTTGTCCGACGAAAGAACTCGTCGCGGTTGGCGGTGAGGGTAAAGACGGGACCGGCGGCGGCATCAGGCTGCCAGTCGAAGGCAATCAGACACATCGGGCGAATCTCTCGCAGGAAACATCGGGCGCCGGTTGCGACTCGCGAGCCGGCGCGCGAACGGGTTGTCAGTGCATCACGCTTCCGTCGGCCAGGCGTACGGCAGCGTATCGAACGCGAGCACCGGGCCGTCGGCCGAACCGAGGTGCACCGTGCCGCTGTCGAGCGCGGCGAGCTTGATCTCGACGAGCGCGTCGACGCCGCCCGAGGGCGCGGCCGCCGCGTTGACGATCATCCCGCACGGCTGGCCGGGATCGTCGCTGTGGAACAGCTCGACGCCCGCATGCACGGTATCGGTCTCGCCGGCGACGTGCGCGAGCGCCGTGCGGCGCTTGATCGTGCCGCGGTACTGGCTGCGCGCGACGATTTCCTGGCCCGGGTAGCATCCCTTGCGAAAGTTAACGGCGCCGATCACGTCGAAGTTGACCATCTGCGGCACGAACTGTTCGACGGCAGGCTGCGTGATGCGTGGTTCGCCCGCGCGGATGTCGAGCCAGTCCCATACGGCCGGAGACACGACCGGCAGCGACCCGCCGAGCGCGGCGATGCGCGCGTCGACTTCCGCGCGCGGGCCGATCCACAGATAGCGCTTGCGGCCGGCTGCATCGGGCACGCGGATCAGCGTGCCGGCGGGGCCGTCGACCTTCACGTGCACGCCGTCCGGCAGTGCATCGAAGATGCCCGACAGCGCGTCGCGCACGTCGCCCGCGAAACCAACCACCGCGAGCGCGTCGCTCGCATCCGTCAGCTTCGCTTTGGCACGCAGCACGAACATCGACAACCGCTTCTGCACGGCGGGCTGCACGTCCTTCGACACCAGCAGGCGCACGCCGTGGCCGGCGCGCCACGTGAGGAACGAACCGAGGAGGCGCCCTTTCGGCGAGCAATAGCCGGACAGCCGCGCACTCGCGGCGTCGAGATGTTCGATGTCGTTGGTGAGCTGGCTGTGCAGGAACGTCGCGGCATCATCGCCGGCCACGTCGATCACGCCGAACTGCGGCAACGGCATGCAGGCGCCCGGCGCATCGAAATCGGCGGCGGACGGACGGGGGAAAACGGGGAGCGAGGCGGGTGCGGCCTGGACTGCCGGTGAAGCGAACGGTGTGCTCATGGAATGAGGGAACAGTCAACCCTGACTTTGACGGAGGCGAGCAAGTATTATATGGGTCTTACCTGAGTCACGTTTCCATGTCCCTACTGAAGAAATGCGCCGCGACGATCGTGGCGCTGGCCGTCGTTGTGGCCGCTGCCGGCGCGGGCGGCGGGTATTACTGGGCAACCCGGCCGTTGTTGCTGGGTTCGGCATCGCTCGACGTCACGATCAAGCCGCGCAGCAGCGTGAAGAGCGTCGCGCTGCAGTTGAAGCGTGGCGGCGTGCCGGTCGAGCCGCTCGGCTTCGTCGCGATGACGCGCGTGCTCGGGCTGTCGAGCCGGCTCAAGTCCGGCAACTACGAATTCAAGACCGGCATCACGCCTTACGAGGTGCTGCAGAAAATCGCGCGCGGCGACGTGAACGAGTACGTCGCGACGGTCATCGAAGGATGGACGTTCAAGCGGATGCGCGCGGAACTCGACTCGAACCCCGATCTTGCGCACTCGACGGCGAGCATGAGCGACGCCGAGCTGCTGCGCGCGATCGGCGCGTCGGACAGCGCGGTGCAGCGCGGCAGCGGCGAGGGGCTGTTCTTCCCTGACACCTATCTGTTCGACAAGGGCACGAGCGACCTGAACATCTACCGGCGCGCGTACCATCTGATGCAGACGCGTCTCGACGAGGCCTGGGCCGCGCGCGTGCCGGGCCTGCCGTACAAGACGCCTTACGAAGCGCTGACGATCGCGTCGATCGTCGAAAAGGAAACGGGCCATGCGGCCGACCGTGCGTTCGTCGCGGCAGT
This sequence comes from Burkholderia sp. SRS-25, assembly GCF_004343765.1. Lineage (NCBI taxonomy): Bacteria > Pseudomonadati > Pseudomonadota > Betaproteobacteria > Burkholderiales > Burkholderiaceae > Burkholderia > Burkholderia sp. SRS-25. The sequence continues at coordinate 109,658 of NZ_PTXM01000024.1, read as the reverse complement.
GTTCGCGAACCGGCTGCGCATCGGCATGCCGCTGCAGACCGATCCGTCGGTGATCTACGGGCTCGGCGATGCGTACGACGGCCGCCTGCGCAAGCGCGACCTGCAGGCCGACACTCCTTACAATACCTACACCCGACGCGGGCTGCCCCCGACGCCGATCGCGTTGCCGGGCGTGGCCGCGCTGCAGGCGGCGATCAACCCGGCACCGACGAGCGCGCTCTATTTCGTCGCGAAAGGCGATGGCACGAGCGTGTTTTCGGACACGCTCGGCGACCACAACAAGGCCGTGGACAAGTACATACGAGGTCAATAATGGCGAGCGGTAAATTCATCACGTTCGAAGGCATCGACGGGGCGGGGAAGACCACCCACCTGCAATGGTTCTGCGAACGCCTCCAGGGCAAGCTGGCCGCGGCCGGCCGGCAAGTCGTCGTCACCCGCGAGCCGGGCGGCACGCAGCTCGGCGAGAAACTGCGCGAGATCCTGCTGAACCAGCCGATGGACCTCGAGACGGAAGCGCTGCTGATGTTCGCCGCGCGCCGCGAACATCTCGCGCTCGTGATCGAGCCGGCGCTCGCGCGCGGCGACTGGGTCGTGTCCGATCGCTTCACCGATGCGACGTTCGCGTACCAGGGCGGCGGCCGCGGGCTGCCGCGCGACAAGCTCGAGACGCTCGAGCGCTGGGTGCAGGGCGGTTTCCAGCCCGACCTGACGGTGCTGTTCGACGTCGCGCCGCAGGTGGCGAGCGAGCGCCGCGGCGCCGCGCGCATGCCCGACAAGTTCGAGAGCGAATCCGACGCGTTCTTCTCGCGCACGCGCAGCGAATACCTGCGGCGCGCGGAAGAGGCGCCGCACCGCTTCGCGATCGTCGATGCGACGCAGACGATTCCCGAGATCCGCCAGCAGCTCGAACGCGTGCTCGCCGCGCTGTAATTCGCAAGGAACGCACCCCATGATCTACCCGTGGCAGACCGACGACTGGAACCGCCTGCAGCAACTGCGTGCGCAATGGCCGCACGCGCTGCTGCTGCACGGCCAGGCCGGGATCGGCAAGCTGCAGTTCGCGCAGCATCTCGCGCAGGGCTTCCTGTGCGAATCGCCGCAGCCGAACGGCGAGCCTTGCGGCGCCTGCGCGGCCTGCACCTGGTTCTCGCAGGGCAACCATCCGGATTACCGGATCGTGCTGCCCGAGGCGCTGGCGGGCGAGGCGCCGGGTGCCGCGGACGACGCGAAGGCGGCCGACGCGGACGAAGGCGGCAAGAAGACGCGGGCGCCGAGCAAGGAAATCAAGATCGAGCAGGTGCGCGCGCTGCTCGATTTCTGCGGAGTCGGTTCGCATCGCGGCGGCGCGCGCGTCGTCGTGCTGTATCCGGCCGAGGCGCTGAACGTCGCGGCGTCGAACGCGTTGTTGAAAACGCTGGAGGAACCGCCGTCGGGCGTCGTATTCCTGCTCGTATCGGCGCGCATCGACCGCCTGCTGCCGACCATCATCAGCCGCTGTCGGCAGTGGCCGATGACGGTGCCGGCGCCCGATGCGGCCGCAGCCTGGCTCGCCGTGCAGGGCGTCGAGCATGCGCCGGCGCTGCTCGCCGAGGCCGGCGGTGCGCCGCTCGCCGCGCTGGCGCTCGCGAGCGACGAGAACCGCCCGCTGCGCGACTACACGCTCGGGCAGCTCGCGGCCGGTGCGGCATGCGACCCGTTCGCGTGCGGCGAGACGCTGCAGAAGCTGCCGGTGCCGCTGGTGCTCGGCTGGCTGCAGCGCTGGCTGTACGACCTGCTCGCCCAGCGGATGGCGGGCGCGCCGCGCTATTTCCCGATGCACGCGTCGGCGCTCGCGCGCTGCGCGGAAGCGGTCGATGCGAATGCGTTCGCCCGCTTCATGAAGGCCGTGACGCGGCAGCGGACGGTCGAGAACCATCCGCTCAACGCGCGGCTCGTATTCGAGGAATTGTTTCTCGGATACCGGGAAATGTTCGCGTGATCCGGCATTGTTTCCTGCGGGTTGCGAAATGATGACGGCCCCGCACCGTGACGCGACCGTGGCCGGCCGGCCCGCGAACGCCGCCCGCTGCCGCATGCCGGCGCGCGCATGAGCGCTCGCCTTACGTATTCAGGAAAAATGATGTTCGTCGATTCTCACTGCCATATCAATTTCAAGGGCCTGGCCGACCGCCTGCCGGCCGTTCTCGAGAACATGCGCGAGCACGACGTCACGCACGCGCTGTGCGTGTCGGTCGATTTCGAGACGCTGCCCGACGTCCTGGCGATCGCGGACGCGTACGACAACGTCTATGCGTCGGTCGGCGTGCATCCCGATCACGAGGACATGCACGAGCCGACACTCGCGGAGCTCGTCGAGCTGGCCGCGCACCCGAAGGTCGTCGCGATCGGCGAAACCGGCCTCGACTACTACCGTCTCGAAGGCCGGTCGATCGACGACATGGAATGGCAGCGCGAACGCTTTCGCACGCATATCCGCGCGGCGACCGCGACGATGAAGCCGCTCATCATCCACACGCGCTCGTCGTCGGAAGACACGCTGCGGATCATGGCCGAGGAGCGCGCGGACGTGCCGGGCGGCGTGATGCACTGCTTCACCGAGCCGTGGCCGGTGGCCGAGCAGGCGCTCGCGCAGAACTTCCATATCTCGCTGTCGGGCATCGTCACGTTCAAGAGCGCGACCGACGTGCAGGACGTCGCGCGACGCGTGCCGCTCGACCGGCTGCTGATCGAGACCGACTCGCCGTACCTCGCGCCGGTGCCGTATCGTGGCAAGCCGAATGAACCTGCGTACGTCAGCCATGTCGGACGCTTTATCGCATCCGAGCGCGGGATCGCCGTCGAGGCGCTCGCCGATGCGACGACACAGAACTTTTTCCGGCTGTTCAAGATCGCGCGCTAACGACGTGCGCGCAGCCGACAACCCAGGGAAGGAGCCCACAACAATGACGAAGCTGACCAACCATCTGCCGAAACGCGCACTCGTTGCCGCCGCACTCGTCGCGAGCGGCCTGTTCGCGGCAGCCGGCGCACATGCCGAATCGCTCGATGCGATCGTCAAGGCCGTCAAGTTCGACGACATCGCCGACATCGGCAAGCAGCTCAAGAGCGGCAAGCTCGACCCGAACACGATCGCGCCGAACGGCGACCCGCTGATCGTGATCGCCGCGCGCGAGAAGTCCGACAAGGTCGCGGCGGCGCTCGCCACGACACCGAACGTCGATCTCGAGAAGGAAGACAAGGCCGGCGAAACCGCGCTGATGCTCGCGTCGCTGAACGGCGATGTCGGCCTCGCCAAGCTGCTGATCGACAAGGGCGCGGAAGTCAGCAAGAAGGGCTGGGCGCCGCTGCACTACGCGGCCACCAACGGCCAGGACGCGGTCGTGAAGCTGTTGCTCGACCACGACGCGTACATCGATACCGCATCGCCGAACGGCACGACGCCGCTGATGATGGCCGCACGCGGCAACCATCCGTCGACGGTCACGCTGCTGCTCGACCAGGGTGCCGATCCGCAGGTGAAGAACCAGCTCGGCATCACCGCGCTCGAATTCGCGAAGCACTACAACGCGCCGGACGCGATCGAGATCCTGAGCAAGCGGACGACCCGCATCGGGGCATCGACGCCGGCAGATGCGCAAAAGAGTGCAAAATGACGGTTTTCGGTGCGGCAGACGGTGCCCGCCCGGCCGGATTCCGGCCGGAGCAGGGCGGCCCGGCGCCGCGCCGGCCAGGGCAGCAGGCGGTCTCGGGCCGCATTGACATAAGGAACACCATGTTGCGCGCAATGTTTTGTGCCGCGGCGTTTGCCGTGCCGTTGTCGGCGGCGGCTTTCACGGGCGCTGATCTCGACCGGCTGTGCGCGAAGACGGACGTCAAGTCGCGGGCGTCGTGCGCGGCCTACATCGAAGGCGCCGCCGACGGCGTCTACAACACCATCGATGCGATCGGCGGCACGACGGGGCCGCGGGTCGGCCAGTATTTCTGCCTGCCGCCCGACATCCGGGCGCAGCAGATGACCGACGCGGTGCGCAAGTACATCGCGGAAAATCCGAAGCTGGCCGACTACAACGCGAGCACCGCGGTGTCGCTCGGTCTCGGCAAGGCGTTTCCCTGCAGGAGCGGCAACTGACCTGACGCCGTGTCCGGGCCCGCGCGCGGCCCGGGCGTCGCCGACGCATCCAGGACGAGGCGTGCGCGCCTCATAACCCACGGGCGCCGATGATTTCAATCGAGGAACTGCAGCGCATCACCGATGCGCCGCTGCATTCATGGCTCGGCACACTGGCCGTGTCCGTCATCGTCTTGCTGGTCGTCACGGTCGTGCACCGTCTCGGCGCACGCATCGTCAAGCGCATCGCGCAGCCGTATCCGTTGATGAGCGCGATCCTGCGCTACATCGACAGGCCGTCGCTCGCCGTACTCGCGCTGCTGGCGCTCGAATTCCTGTGGGTCCAGGCCGACGACGGCATGTCGTTCGTGCGCGGCATGCGCACGGCGGCGGCGGTCGGCTCCATCATTTCGCTCACGTGGCTGCTGGTGCGGCTCGCCGCCGGCGTCGGCGACGCCATCATCCAGGCGCATCCGATCGATACGTCCGACAACCTACAGGCCCGGCGCATCCATACGCAGGCCAAGGTGCTCGTGCGGACCGTGATGGTGCTGATCGTGATCATCGGCACCGGCGCCGCGCTGATGACGTTCCCGAACGTGCGCCAGGTCGGCGCGAGCCTGCTGGCGTCGGCCGGTGTCGCGGGCCTGGTCGCCGGTATTGCCGCACGGCCGGTGCTCGGCAACCTGATCGCCGGGCTGCAGATTGCACTCACGCAGCCGATCCGGCTCGACGACGTGGTCGTGATCCAGGGCGAGTGGGGACGCATCGAGGAAATCACCGGGTCGTTCGTGTCGGTGCGGCTGTGGGACCAGCGGCGCCTCGTCGTGCCGCTGCAATGGATCATCGAGAACCCGTTCACGAACTGGACGCGCAGCAGTTCGGAAATCATCGGCACGGTCTACCTGTCGGTCGATTACCGCACGCCGCTCGCGCCGCTGCGCGAGGAGCTCGCGCGGCTCGTCCACGCGGCGCCGGAGTGGGACGGCCGCGTGCAGGTGCTGCAGGTGACCGACGCGACGGAACGCACGATGCAGTTGCGTGCGCTCGTCAGCGCGGCCGATTCGTCATCGTGCTGGGACCTGCGCTGTCGCGTGCGCGAAGGGCTGATCGCCTACCTGCAGGGCCGCTATCCGCAATGCCTGCCGCGCAGCCGGATGGAACTGTATCCGCATGATGCCGCGCCGGACGCGCCGAATCCCGAACGGCCGCACGCGCGGCAGCCTGCCGCCAGCACCGCGGCCAATACCGCGGCCGATCCACAGGCCGCCGAAGGCCGCTGAAAGCGGCCCGCATACCGTCACCCTCGTCATGACCGCGCTGAAATCGCTTGCCATCGCCAATTACCGCTCGCTGCGCGAGCTGATCGTGCCGCTCGCGGCGCTCAACGTCGTCACCGGGCCGAACGGCAGCGGCAAGTCGAGCGTGTACCGCGCACTGCGGCTGCTCGCCGACACCGCGCAGGGGCGCGTGATCCCGTCGCTCGCCCGCGAAGGCGGGTTGCCGTCGACGCTGTGGGCCGGTCCCGAGCGATTTTCGCGGGCGATGCTGGACGGCGACGTGCCGGTGACCGGCACGGTGCGCAAGGGGCCCGTGAGCCTGAAACTCGGCTTCGCCTGCGACGATTTCGGCTACGCGATCGATCTCGGTCTGCCGCTGCCGAGCAATTCGCAGTTCTCGCTCGACCCGGTGGTCAAGCGCGAGTGCATCTGGGGCGGCGCGCTGCTGCGCCCGTCGACGCTGCTGGTCGACCGGCAGGGCGCGCAGATCCGTGCGCGCACCGCATCGGGAGACTGGCAGACGATTCCGCAGCCGGTGGCCAGCTTCGACAGCATGATGACCGAGTTCGCCGATCCGACCGGCGCGCCCGAGATGATCGCAGTGCGCGAACGGATCCGCTCGTGGCGCTTCTACGACCACTTCCGGACCGACGCGCAGGCGCCCGCGCGGCAGTCGCACATCGGTACCCATACGCCGGTGCTCGCGGACGATGGCGCCGACCTGGCCGCCGCGCTGCAGACGATCCGCGAGATCGGCGACGGCGCGGCACTCGACGCGGCGATCGACGACGCGTTTCCCGGCGCGTCGGTCGAGATCGACAATCCGGGCGGCCGCGGCCGCTTCGACGTGCTGATGCGCCAGCCAGGGCTGCTGCGGCCGCTCGCGGCGGCCGAGCTGTCGGACGGCACGCTGCGCTACCTGCTGCTCGCGGCCGCGCTGCTGACGCCGCGCCCGCCCGCGCTGATGGTGCTGAACGAACCGGAGACGAGCCTGCACCCCGATCTGCTGCCGGCGCTTGGCCGCCTGATCGCGCAGGCGGCACAGCGCTCGCAGGTGCTCGTCGTGTCGCATGCGGCACGGCTCATCGCGACGCTCGAGCGCGAAGCCGGCTGCGAATCGCTGGTGCTCGACAAGCAGCTCGGCGCGACGGGGCTCGTCGATGCCGACACGCGTGACCTGCCGCCATGGAAGTGGCCGTCGCGCTGACGGGCAGGGCGGCGGCACGCGTTCGGGCGCGATCGTCGCATCGGGGCCGGATCGGCCCGGAAGGCGGAATGTATCCTGCCTGTAACAACACCCATAAAATGAAAGACGGGCGGTTCCGCGCAGCGGGATCGCGAATAATGAAGAGATATCCGGCTGGCGCCGTGCCGGCCAGCGCTGCATGGGGGCGAGCGGGGGCGAAAGCCCAAAGGCCCGCCGGCCGTGTGGCGACGGACAGGACACAGGAGACGTGGACCATGAGAATTGCCCAGATCGCGCCGCTGACCGAATCCGTGCCGCCGAAACTGTACGGCGGCACGGAGCGCGTCGTGTCCTACATCACCGAGGCGCTCGTCGAGCTCGGCCATGATGTGACGCTGTTCGCGAGCGGCGATTCGACGACGCGGGCGAAGCTCGAGCCGGTCTGGCCGCGCGCGCTGCGGCTCGATTCGTCGATCCGCGACCGGGTCGCTCCGCACATGCTGCTGATGGAGACGGTCGCGCGCCGCGCGAAGGACTTCGACGTGCTCCATTTCCACATGGACTACTACTCGTTCTCGGTCTTCAACCGGCAGGAAACACCGTACGTGACGACGCTGCATGGCCGGCTCGACCTGCCCGAGCAGCAGCCGGTGTTCGACACCTTCAACACGGCGCCGGTGATCTCGATTTCGAACTCGCAGCGCCAGCCGCTGCCGCAGGCGAAATGGCTGACGACGGTCTACCACGGGCTGCCCGACACGCTGTACATGCCGCAGCCCGTCGAGCCGCGCTATCTCGCGTTCCTCGGCCGCATTTCGCCGGAGAAGCGTGTCGACACGGCGATCCGCATCGCCCGCCAGTGCGGGCTGCCGATCAGGATCGCCGCGAAGATCGACGCGGCCGACCAGGAATACTTCGAGCGCGAGATCAAGCCGCTCTTCGCGTTGCCGCACGTCGAATTCATCGGCGAGATCGCGGATCACCAGAAGGCAGAGTTCCTGTCGGGCGCGCATGCGCTACTGTTCCCGATCGACTGGCCGGAGCCGTTCGGCCTGGTGATGATCGAGGCGATGTCGTGCGGCACGCCGGTGATCGCGTTCAATCGCGGCGCGGTGCCGGAAGTGGTGGACGAGGGCGTGTCGGGTTTCATCGTCGAGGACGAAATCAGCGCGGTGGCCGCCGTGAACCGGCTGCACCTGCTGCCGCGTGCGCGCGTGCGGCAGCGCTTCGAGGAACGCTTCACGTCGCGCCGCATGGCGCAGCAGTATGTCGACGTCTACCAGTCGTTGATCCGTGCGCAGAAGCGCTCGCGCTTCAAGGTGATCGACTCGACGACCTGACGCGCGAGGCGCAGGACGTGCGCGGATAGATGCGCGGATAGAAAAACGGCGATGCCCGCAAGGACATCGCCGTTTGTGCATGGCCCGCGCGCGGTGCGCACGGGCGGTGCGCGAGCGTCAGATCTTCAGCTTCGTGACCTTCGTGCCGTTGATCGACACGTCGCCCATCAGGCCCGCGTTCGTCAGCACGACGACCTGGACCGGCGCGGTGGCCGTGGTCGTGTCGACCGCGCCGTTCGCGCCCATCTTCACGAGCGCGACCGACGCGCCGGCGCCGGCTGCCCAGCCGTCCGAACCGCGGAATTCGTCGAGCGCTTCCTGCGTCATGAAGAGGAACACGATCGCCTTCGACTGCGCACCGGCCTGCAGGCCGACCGACAGCGACGACGTGTTGTAGTAGCCGACCGTGCTGCCGCCGACGCGCAGTGCGCCGTTGCCGGACTGGCCGCCGACGATGAAGCCGGCCTGGATGACGTCCGGGAAGACGAGCACGCCGCGCGACTTCGCGACGAGTTCGCGCGAACCCTTGACCGTGGAGTACATGCGCGACAGCGTTGCGTCGACGCTCGAGTCGATTGCCTGGCGCTTCGACGCGTTCGTTGCGGCGTTGTCCGGTTTGTCAGGGGTGGTGGTGCAACCGGTGAGCGCGAGGCTACCGACGATGAGCGCAGCGGCGGCTTTCAGCACAAGATTCCGTTTTTGCATCGTTCTTCTCCATCGGATGATGTTCGGAGTGAGTCTCGCTCAGGGAACGGATCACGTCGGCAGTTATATCACAGCGGATTACAGCCTTTTTTCGAAGCGACGTGAAAAAGCGTCAAATCGCCCGGGGATGTCGCGGTGCGCCAACGGACGAACCGGTACCCGCGCGCCGACGTCGTATCGGCATGCGGGAAACACGGTGGTCGGACGGCGGCGCCTGCCGCGCGCATCAGTGCGTGACGGGCGGAACAGGCGGCTTGATCGGGGGGCGGCGCAGCGCGCGGCGGATCAGCGCGATCACGACGCCGCAGGCGAACAGGAACGCGGCCGGCACGACCCAGTAGCCGACGAACGCGTGCCACAGGTAGCTCGCGAGCGTGCTGCGGCGCACCACGTATTCGTCGCGGGCCGCCTGCTGCCGCGGCGCATTGGCGGCGAGCACGTCGGCCGGGCAACCGGCCGCGCGCGCCTCGTCAGGATCCCCGTGGCACTTCGCGGCGGCGCCGGCGGCCTGCTGTGCATCGGTGAGCTGCCAGGTGGTCAGCGCGAGTTGCAGGTCCGCCTTGTTGTACGCCATTTCCTCGCGGATCTCGCGCACGGCGACGATCGCAACGGGCACGGCCCAGAACACGATCACGATCAGCCAGCGGCGGAACCAGCGGTGTTGTCTCCATGCCATCCATGCCTCCGTTTGACGCGTGTGCGCGTCTGTCTCGAGGGCGGCCCGATGGCGCTTCTTGTACTTGGATGGGCCGCGTTGCAGCCATCATAGAAGAAAACGCGGCGAATTGCCGCACCATGTGGCGGCGCCGGCACGGCGAGCCGGGAAAGCAGGGCGGGAGGCGTTTCAAAAGCGCGGAAGAAGCGCGGGGGCGGGGCGCGTCGATGCGCGTGCAACGAAAACAAAAATGCCGCGCCCGCCAAAGCGGTGCGCGGCATTCGATACGGGAGCGCCGGAACTCAGGCGGCCGGCGCGTTGCTCAGGCAGCTCTTCATGAACGCCTTGCGGTCGTCGCCTTTCTTGCCGGTGGCCTGCGTGTTGCACGCCTTCATCTTTTCCTGCTGCGACATGGCCTTCGCGGGCTTCGCCGACAGGCAGTCCTTCATGAACGCCTTGCGTTCATCGCCCGTCTTGCCGGCTGCCTGGGTGTTGCAGGCCTTCATCTTGTCCTGCTGGCTGTTCGCCGCGAACGCGGGGGAAGCCAGCATGCCGCCGAGAAGCACTGCGGCTACGAGCGATTGGATTTTCATTTCGACACTCCCATGGGGTGAATTGCGTGTTATCGACGCCGTCACGAAGCACCGTGCAATGACGATAGGGTCGCATCGCACAGCGCGCTCCGATTATGGCAAATCAATGTGAAAACACCAAAACGGCACTTTCTATAACGTTGCGGACGCCACGGCCGTTGACGGCACGGGTGACCGGACGATCGGGACAAACCATGATGCGCGGCGGCCGGCCACGGTCGCCGCGCCGGAACCCGGCCGCAAGCCTTTACAATCGCGGCCATGAATACTTCGAATTCCGCATCCCCTTCGTCCGCGGCGGCCCTGCCGCGCATCGCCGTGCTCGCCACCGGCGGCACGATCGCCGGTGCCGCGCCCGACGCGGCCAGCACGGCCGGCTACCAAGCCGGCGCGCTCGGCGTCAATTTCCTGGTCGACGCGGTGCCGGCGCTCGCGTCCGTCGCGCGCATCGACGCCGAGCAGATCGCCAGCATCGACAGCAAGGATCTCGCGCTGCCGCTGTGGAATAAGCTCGCCGCGCGGATCGACGCGCTGATCGCCGACCCGGCGGTCGACGGCATCGTGATCACCCACGGCACCGATACGCTCGAGGAAACCGCGTATGCGCTGCATCTGGTCGTCAACGGCGACAAGCCGGTCGTGCTGACGGCCGCGATGCGGCCGGCGACCGCGCTGTCGTCCGACGGCCCGCTGAACCTGCTGAACGCGGTGACGGTCGCCGCGCACCCGTCCGCACGCGGGCAGGGCGTGCTGGTCGCATTCAACAACCGGATCCACGGCGCGCGCGACGTCGTGAAGACGAGCACCTATGCGGTCGATGCGTTCCAGTCGCCGGAGCTCGGTGCGCTCGGCTGGGTGCAGGACGGCCGGGTCGAATTCGCCCGCCGCGTCACGCGGTCGCGCGACACGCAACTGGCAATCGCCGCCGCGTGGCCGCCCGTCGAAGTCGTCGCGAGCTACGCGGGCGTGACGCGGACGGCCGTCGATGCGCTGGTCGCGGCCGGCGTGCGTGGTCTCGTCGTCGCGGGCACGGGCAACGGCTCGATCCATGCGACGCTGCAGGCGGCGCTGGCCGATGCGGCGAATGCGGGCGTTGCGGTGGTTCGCGCGTCGCGCGTCGGTTCGGGGCACGTGATGCGCAACGGCGCGGCGAGCGACGATGCGCTCGGCTTCGTGAGCGCAGGGTCGCTGAACCCGTTCAAGGCGCGCGTGCTGCTGATGCTCGCGCTCGCGAACGGCATTCACGGCCGCGACGCTCTGCAACGAACGTTCGATACGCTGTGAACGGCTGACCGCTACGCGCGGCGCGGGCCGCGCGTGTCACCATGAAAAAAGGCAGGCCGAATGGCCTGCCTTCTTGCGTCCGTCTGTCCGGCAACAATGCTCAGGACTGCGGCGGAATCACGAGCTTCTGGCCCGGGTAGATCCGGTCCGGGCTCGACAGCATCGGCTTGTTCGCCTCGAAGATCGCCGGGTACTTGTTCGCATCGCCGTAGACTTCCTTGGCGATCGCAGACAGCGTGTCGCCCGGCTTCACGTCGTGGTACTGCACTTCCGGATCGTCCGGCTGCAGATCGTCGTCGTTGACGCCCGCGACGCCTTGCACGTTGCCGGCCGCGACCTTGACCTTGGCCTTCGTGTCGAGGTCGGCGACGCTGCCCGACAGCGTCACGGTGCGCGACGCGCCGTCGAATGCCACGGTCAGGTTCGACGTGTCGAGACCTTGCGTGTTGATGTAGTTCTTGATGGCATCGGCCGCGGTCTGGTTTGCGGCATTCGGATCTTCCGCGGCTTGCGCATCGGCATGACCCAGCAGTTTTTCACCCGCCTCTTTGATAAACGAAAGAAGACCCATCGTTGCACTCCTTAGGTGGTTGAAAAGAAAACGCGCCGTGAAGTGGCGAAAAAAACACCGCGCTGGGCGCGGTCACCGGAGGTGAACGCAAGCGCGGCGGTTTTCTCGAAAGGCGTGGCGAAAGTGTAGGCGTTCATGACGACGATTGCATGAAAAATCGCACGCTTGAACGTAAAGAAATGTAATACGCGAAATCCGACAGGCGGACACCCGACGACGACGTCTGACCGACCAAGGCTTCCCCGGCGTCGCCGGGTGCCGCTGCGGACCCCACCACGCCGCTCTCAGCCCAGAGCGGCGTTTTTCGCCCCGTCCCGCGTGCCGTCGGCAGTGCAGGGCGGGGCGCCCCACCGTGATGCGCGAGCGTGTCGCGCATCGATGCGACCGGCCGTGCCGGTCACGTGTGTCTGTCGCGCGCGTCCGCCATCGCAGCGGAAACGCGCATCGTTGCAGCCGCGTTACGCGGCCGGCGTCTGGCCGATCTCGAAGTTCGACATGATCTCGAGCGCACGCACGAGTGCCGAGTGATCCCATGCCTTGCCGCCGTGCGATGCACACACGCTGAACAGCTGTTGCGCGCTGGCCGTATGCGGCAGCGCGAGGCCGAGCTTGCGCGCGCCGTCGAGCGCGAGGTTCAGGTCCTTCTGGTGCAGCTCGATGCGGAAGCCCGGATCGAACGTGCGCTTCGTCATCCGCGCGCCGTGCACTTCGAGGATGCGCGAGGCGGCGAAGCCGCCCATCAGCGCCTGGCGCACGCGCTCCGGATCGGCACCCGAACGTGCGGCGAACAGCAGCGCTTCGCCGACCGCCTCGATGTTCAGCGCGACGATGATCTGGTTCGCGACCTTGCAGGTCTGGCCCGCGCCGTTGTCGCCGACGAGCGTGATGTTCTTGCCCATCTTCTCGAACAGCGGCTTAGCGCGCTCGAATGCCGCCTCCGGGCCGCCGACCATGATCGTCAGCGTCGCTTCGCGTGCACCGACCTCACCGCCGGACACCGGCGCGTCGAGGTAGTCGCAGCCGAGTGCGTTGATCTGCTTCGCGAATTCCTGCGTGTCGAGCGGCGAGATCGAGCTCATGTCGATCACGAGCTTGCCGGCCGTCAGGCCCTTCGCGACGCCGTCGTCGGCGAACAGCACGTTACGCACGTCGGGCGTGTCCGGCACCATCGAGATGATGATGTCCGCGTTCCGTGCGACTTCGGTCGAGTTCGCGACGACCTTCGCGCTCGTGCGCAGGTCGTCCGGGATCGGGAACGCGCCGTTCACGACGAGTTGGTGGTCGCCCTTGAGCAGGTTGCGCGCCATGTGCGCGCCCATGATGCCGAGGCCGATGAAACCGATGGTTGCCATGTGAAAGTCTCCTATAGGGCTGAAAACGGGAAGGGCGCGACTCAGGCGGCGCGACGCGCCGAGCCGGGTGCGCAGCCGGCGACGCTTTGCAGCCAGCCGAGGCCTTCCGTCGTGGTGGTGCGGGGCTTGTATTCGCAGCCGACGTAACCGGCATAGCCGAGCCGGTCGAGCAGCGCGAACAGGAACGCGTAGTTGATCTCGCCCGTGCCCGGCTCGTTGCGGCCCGGGTTGTCCGCAAGCTGGACGTGGCCGATCGACGCGAGGTTGCGTTCGATCGTCGCGGCCAGTTCGCCTTCCATGCGCTGCATGTGATAGATGTCGTACTGCAGGAACAGGTTGTCCGAGCCGACCGCGCGGATCACGTCGAGCCCTTCGGACGAGCGGTTCAGCGCGAAGCCCGGGATGTCGAAGCTGTTGCACGGCTCGACGAGCAGGCGGATGCCTTCGCGCTTCAACGCATCGGCGGCAAAGCGCAGGTTGTCGACGATCGTGACGAACGTCTTGTCGCGCGCCGTGCTGGCCGACGGGATGCCGACGAGGCAGTTCAACTGCCGCACCTTCAGCGCCTTCGCGTACTCGATCGCACGGCCGACGCCTTCCTGGAATTCGCCGACGCGGTCAGGCAGGCACGCGATGCCGCGCTCGCCTTGGTCCCAGTTGCCGGCGGGCAGGTTGTGCAGCACGAGGCGCAGGCGATGCGTCTCGAGCCGCTCGGCGAGTTCCTCTTTCGCGTACGGATACGGAAACAGGAACTCGACGGCGTCGAAGCCCGCATCGGCGGCCGCCTTGAAGCGGTCGAGGAACGGCACTTCGTTGAACAGCATGGTCAGGTTTGCAGCAAACTTCGGCATGAGCTAAGCCTCTTCGGTCGGTCAGTCAAAAATGTCGTGCGGTTCAGTCGAGCATCGAGATCGCGGTCGGTGCGTGCTCGGCCTTTTCGGCGAGATCCTCGAATTCGTTGATCGCGTCGATTTCGGTGCCCATCGAGATGTTCGTCACGCGCTCGAGGATCACTTCCACGACCACCGGCACGCTGAACTCTTCCGCGAGCGTCTGCGCCTGACGCAGCGCCGGCTCGATCTCTTCCGGCTTGAACACGCGCAGCGCCTTGCAGCCGAGGCCTTCCGCGACGGCCACGTGGTCGACGCCATAGCCGTTCAGTTCCGGCGCATTCACGTTGTCGAACGCGAGCTGCACGCAGTAGTCCATGTCGAACGCACGCTGCGCCTGGCGGATCAGCCCGAGGTACGAGTTGTTCACGACGACGTGCACGTACGGCAGCTTGAATTGCGCGCCGGCCGCCAGTTCCTCGATCATGAACTGGAAGTCGTAGTCGCCGGACAGCGCGACGATCGGACGGCCCGGGTCTGCTGCACGCACGCCGAGCGCGGCGGGGATCGTCCAGCCGAGCGGGCCGGCCTGGCCGCAGTTGATCCAGTTGCGTGCCTTGAACACGTGCAGAAATTGCGCGGCGGCGATCTGCGACAGGCCAATCGTGCTGACGTAGCAGGTATCGCGGCCGAACACCTTGTTCATCTCTTCGTATACGCGCTGCGGTTTGACCGGCACATTGTCGAAGTGGGTCTTGCGCTGCAGCGTGCGCTTGCGCTCCTGGCATTCCGACACCCACGCGCTGCGGTCCTTCAGCTTGCCGGCGGCCTTCCATTCCTGTGCAACGGCGACGAACAGCTCCAGTGCGGCCTTCGCGTCCGACACGATGCCGAGATCCGGGCCGAACACGCGGCCGATCTGCGTCGGTTCGATGTCGACGTGCACGAACTTGCGGCCCTTCGTATAGACCTCGACGCTGCCCGTATGGCGGTTCGCCCAGCGGTTGCCGATGCCGAGCACGAAGTCGGACGCGAGCATCGTCGCGTTGCCGTAGCGGTGCGACGTCTGCAGGCCGACCATGCCGGCCATCAGCGGATGGTCGTCGGCAATCGCGCCCCACGACATCAGCGTCGGGATCACCGGCACGCCGATCGTTTCGGCGAACTGGACGAGCAGGTCTTCGGCCGCTGCGTTGAGCACGCCGCCGCCCGACACGATCAGCGGCTTGTCCGCGTCGTTGAGCATCGCGAGCGCCTTCTCGATCTGCGCGCGGGTGGCCGCGGGCTTGTAGACCGGCAGCGGTTCGTACGTGTCGATGTCGAATTCGATTTCGGCGAGCTGCACGTCGATCGGCAGGTCGACCAGCACCGGGCCCGGACGGCCCGAGCGCATCAGGTGGAATGCCTGCTGGAACACGCGCGGCACGAGCGCCGGCTCGCGCACGGTGACGGCCCACTTCGTGACGGGCTTCGCGATCGATTCGATGTCGACGGCCTGGAAGTCTTCCTTGTACAGGCGGGCACGCGGTGCCTGGCCCGTGATCGCGAGGATCGGAATCGAGTCGGCCGAGGCGGAGTAGAGGCCCGTGATCATGTCGGTGCCGGCGGGGCCCGACGTGCCGATGCACACGCCGATGTTGCCCGGGGCCGCACGCGTGAAGCCTTCGGCCATGTGCGACGCGCCCTCGACGTGGCGTGCCAGTACGTGGCTGATGCCGCCCGACTTGCGCATGGCCGAGTAGAACGGGTTGATCGCCGCGCCCGGCACGCCGAACGCGGTCTGGATGCCTTCTTTCTCGAGCACGAGCACAGCTGCGTCGACGGCTCTCATCTTGGCCATGAATGTCTCCTTGAATGGGGTGGATCTTGCAAGTGGGTCTGTTGGGGACACTTTAGGGATGCATGAAAGGTTTGATAAGATCAGCCGGAGTCGCTTTTTTCGAAACTAAAAGTATGGAATGACGGCCTGGCGGGCTTTCCACTGGCGCCGGAACAGAGACGGAGACGGGAGATGGACCGCTTCAAGCAGATCGAGACGTTCGTGCGCGTGGCCGATGCCGGCAGCCTGGCGGCGGCGGCGCTCGAGGAGGGCGTGTCGCCGGTGGTGCTCGGGCGACGCATCGACGCGCTCGAAAAGCGTCTCGGCGTGAAGCTGATGTACCGCTCGACGCGGCGGCTGGTGGTCAGCGAGGAGGGCGCGGCGTTCCTCGAGCGCTGCCGCGGCCTCCTGTCCGAATGGGACCAGGCCGAGAACGAACTGGCCGCCGGGCGGCGCGCGGTCAGCGGGCACCTGATCGTGTCCGCGCCGGCCGCATTCGGGCGCAAGCACGTCGCGCCGCACGCGCCCGGCTTTCTGGCCGACAAGCCCGAGATGCAGCTGTCGTTCAACCTGACCGATCGCGTCGTCGATCTCGTGCGCGAAGGCTACGACCTGTCGATCCGGATCGGCGGGGCCGTCGATCCGAACTTCGTCGCGGTGAAGCTTGCGTCGAACCGGCGCGTGGTATGCGGCACGCCCGGGTATTTCCGCCAGCACGGCCGGCCGAAGTCGCTCGACGACCTGCTCAAGCACAACTGCCTGGCGTTCAACCTCCAGGGCGGGCAGAACCGCGGCTGGTATTTCCAGCGCCACGGCAAGATCGCGACGATGCGCGTCGCAGGCAATCTCGACTGCAACGACGGCGAACTGCTGCACCGCTGGGTGGCCGAAGGTCTCGGGCTCGGCTGGCGCTCGACGTGGGAAATCGCCGCCCAGCTCGAGACGGGCGAGCTTGAAACCGTGCTCGACGAATATGCGTTGCCCGACTACGACATCCTCGCGGTCTACCCGCAGCAGCGCTATGTGCCGGCGCGCGTGCGCTACTTCATCGACTACCTGCGCGCCGCTTACGCGAGCCCGGGCTACTGGAGCACCACGCCGTAACCGGCACGGACGGCCTGACCACCGGGCTGTTTGGCGATTTATTTGCGCTTCAGCCGCGCGGCGCGGGAATAAACTCGACGCAACGACGGTAAGGTCATCAAGCGTGCACGTTGCCGGTCTGTCCGGGCGCCGTGCTCGGAACGGGCGCGGCTTCGGCCGCCGGGACCAGGGAGGCCATGTGGGGCAAGCCGGACAGGCGGTCGAAGAGCGGTCGGCGGACGACGCGGTTGCGCGTGGCGAGCGGTTTCGTGCGCTCGTGCTGCCGCATCTCGACGCCGCATACAACCTCGCGCGCTGGCTGAGCGGCAACGCCGGCGATGCGGACGACGTCGTCCAGGACGCGTGCATGCGCGCTCTGCGCTTCGTCGATTCGTGTCGCGGCGACAACGCGCGGCCGTGGCTGCTGACGATCGTGCGCCATACCTGGTACACGGAATGGCGACGCCGCACGCATGCGCACGAGGTCGCGCTGCCCGACACGCTCGACGACACCGACGTGCCCGACGACTGGCAACCGGCGACCGACGATCCGCTCGCGCACCTGCTGCGCGGCGAGAACGTGCGGCTCGTGAACGAAGCGCTCGCGAAGCTGCCGCCCGAATACCGCGAGGTGCTCGTGCTGCGCGAGATGGAGGACCTGAGCTACCGCGAGATTGCGGCGATCGCGGACGTGCCGGTCGGCACGGTGATGTCGCGGCTCGCACGGGGCCGGCGCAAGCTCGCCGCGCTGCTGGGCGGCCCGCCGGCACCGGCGGCCGAAGGCAGGCCGGGCCGTACGCCGGCTGGCGGAACCGCATCGGAGGCTATTGATGGACTGTAACGAAGCGCGAGCGTTGCTGGACGCGGACGTCGACCGCGAGCTGTCGGCGCCCGATGCGTTGCGGGTCCAGCAGCATGTCGAAGGGTGCGAAGCGTGCCGCCGCGAACGCGCGCGGATCGTCACGCTGGTGCAGGCCGTGCGCCAGGCTGACTATCACCGTGCGCCGGATGCGTTGCGGGCCAGCATTCTCGCGAGCCTGCCGACAGCGGCCGATGCGCCCGTGCGCGAGCAGGCGCGGGCGGAGCCGCAGCCCGAACCGCGCTCAAAGCCGCAGCCGCGTCCGCGCGGCCGCCGCTGGTTTTCGTGGCTGACGGACCAGGGCGGGGCGGCACGCCCGGCTTCGGCCGGCATGGGGCCGCGCGTTGCCGCGCTGCCCGGCCTCGGCTGGGGTGTCGCGCTGCTGGTGGCGCTTGCCGCGGCGGGCGGGATGGCGTTGTCCGCCCGCCACGCCGACACCGACCGCACGGTCGACGAGCTCGTGTCGAGCCACGTGCGGGCCGACCTGTCGGCGCGCGACATCGACGTGATCTCGACCGACCGGCACACGGTCAAGCCGTGGTTCAACGGCCGGATCGACTATGCGCCGCCGGTCGAGGATCTCGCGGCGGACGGCTTCGCGCTGGTCGGCGGCCGGCTCGACTACGTCGGGCGGCGCCGCGTCGCGGTGCTCGTCTACCGTTACCGGCAGCACGTGATCGACGTCTACGTGCGGCCGGCCGGGGAGGGGCCGGGGGCGCCGTACACGACCGTGTCGCAGGGCTACGCGCTCGACCGCTGGGACGCGGCCGGGATGACGTGGTGGGCCGTGACCGACGCCGAACCGTCGGCGCTCGCGGCATTCAGGACCGCGCTCGATGCGCGGCTCGGGGTCACGCGCACCGAGTGACGGCACGGCGGCGGACTGCGGGCCTGCCGCGCGCTTCTGTTCCGACCCTGACCGGGAAAAGAGAGTCGAAGGGCGGCCCGCTTGCCGGGCGCGCCCTTCAAGTCGTTGAAAACACGGCCGAATCCGCGTGCGAATCGTCGATTGGTCTTGCATGTGCCCCGTATCCGGGTTAGAATCTTCGGCTTCTCACTTGCCACACCGGTTCAGACGCCCGGGTGGCTTTAATCCACAAGGAGTGTGTAATGCGTCATTACGAAATCGTATTCATCGTGCACCCCGATCAGAGCGAGCAAGTGCCCGCGATGATCGAGCGTTACAAGACCACGATCACGTCGCACGGCGGTCAGATCCACCGCGTCGAAGACTGGGGCCGTCGCCAACTGGCCTACATGATCGAGAAACTCGCGAAGGCTCACTACGTCTGCATGAACATCGAGTGCGACCAGACGACGCTCGACGAACTCGAACACGCGTTCAAGTTCAACGACGCCGTGCTGCGCCACCTCATCGTCAAGATGAAGAAGGCCGAAACCGGCCCGTCGCCGATGATGAAGGAAGTTCAGCGCGAAGAAGCCAAGAAGGCGGCTGCAGCTCAGCCGACCGAAGCGCAGGCTTAAGTTCGTCACTCATTAAGCCATCAAGGAGCGCGTCACTCACGTGAACAGGTTGCAATTGACGGCAAGCGTCGTCGAACGCGCACCGGTGCGATACACGCCGGCAGGTGTTCCGATCGCAAGCGCCACATTGCATCACCGCACGGAAGTCGTCGAAGCAGGCATTCCCCGTCAGGTCGAAATGACGATCGAGGCGGTGGCGGCCGGTGAGGCGAGCGGCAGGCTGGAGAGTCGTGAAATGGGCGTCGAAACGCTGTTCACGGGCTTCCTGGCAAAGAAAAGCCGCAACGCGAGAACCTTGGTGTTTCACATCACAGCATTGCAGGACATTGGAAAGGACTGAAATCATGCCCCGCCCGACTGGTAAGAAATTCGACAAGCGTCGTCAGCAACAAAACCCGCTCTTCAAGCGCAAGAAGTTCTGCCGTTTCACGGCCGCAGGCGTCGAGCAGATCGACTACAAGGACACGGAAACGCTGAAGGACTTCATCGGCGAAAACGGCAAGATCACGCCGGCTCGTCTGACGGGTACGAAGGCGCACTATCAGCGTCAGCTGGATACGGCCATCAAGCGTGCGCGTTTCCTCGCGCTGCTGCCGTACACCGATCAGCACAAGGCGTAATCAGGCGACGCAATAAGGAGAATTCGAATGCAAATCATTCTGTTGGAAAAAGTCGCCAATCTGGGTAACCTCGGCGACATCGTCAAGGTCAAGGACGGTTACGCTCGCAACTTCCTGATCCCGAATCGCAAGGCTCGCCGTGCAACGAAGGAAGCGATCGCCGAATTCGAAGTTCGCCGCGCTGAACTCGAAAAGATCGCCGCTGAAAAGCTGGCAGCATCGCAGGCAGTCGGCGAGAAGCTGAACGGCCAGTCGTTCGAAATCACGCAGAAGTCGGGCGTTGACGGCCGTCTGTTCGGCTCGGTCACGAACGGCGACGTCGCGGAACTGCTGAAGAAGGCAGGTTTCGAAGTCGAGAAGCTGCAAGTTCGCATGCCGGAAGGCCCGCTGAAGATGATCGGCGAGCACAGCGTCCAGGTCGCGTTGCATACGGACGTCGTCGTCGACGTCACGATCAACGTGATCGGCGACCACGCGTAAGCGTACGCAAGCTTTCCGGGCGGCTTCCGCCGTCCGGACAAGGGCAGGCGCCCGGGCAACCGGGGCCTGCCTTTTTTATTGCTCGTTCGCCGGTGGCCGGTATGGCGCCGTCCTGTGTAATTCGCGATAATCCCAACCCATGAACGCGCCGCAAGATCCTCAAATCGAATCGCTGAAAGTCCCGCCGCATTCGGTCGAAGCCGAGCAGTCGGTGCTCGGCGGCCTGTTGCTCGACAACGCGGCCTGGGACCGGATTGCCGACTTCCTGTCGCAAGGCGATTTCTACCGCTACGATCACCGGATCATCTACGAGCACATCGGCCGCCTGATCGCGTCGACGCGCCCGGCCGACGTCGTGACCGTGTACGAAGCGCTGACCACGTCCGGCAAGGCCGACGACGTCGGCGGGCTTGCGTACCTGAACGCGCTCGCACAGAACACGCCGAGCGCGGCGAACATTCGCCGTTATGCGGAAATCGTGCGCGACCGCGCGGTGCTGCGCCGGCTCGTGTCGGTCGCCGACGAGATCTCGGCCGATGCGTTCAACCCGCAGGGCAAGGAGGTCCGCCAGCTGCTCGACGAGGCCGAGTCGAAGGTGTTCTCGATCGCCGAAGAGGGGGCGCGCGGCAACCAGGGCTTCCTCGAGATCGGCCCGCTGCTCACGCAGGTCGTCGAGCGTATCGATACGCTGTACCACACGGCGAACCCGAGCGACGTCACGGGCACGCCGACGGGCTTCGTCGACCTCGACCGGATGACGTCAGGGATGCACGGCGGCGAACTGATCATCGTCGCAGGGCGTCCGTCGATGGGTAAGACCGCATTCTCGATGAACATCGGCGAATACGTCGCGGTCGAGTACGGGCTGCCGGTCGCGGTGTTCTCGATGGAAATGCCGGGCACCCAGCTCGTGATGCGGATGCTCGGCTCGATCGGCCGGCTCGACCAGCACCGGATGCGCACGGGCCGCCTGACGGACGAGGATTGGCCGAAACTGACGCACGCCGTGCAGAAGATGAGCGAGGCGCAGCTCTTCATCGACGAGACGGGCGGCCTGAACCCGATGGAATTGCGCTCGCGCGCGCGGCGTCTGGCGCGGCAATGCGGCAAGCTCGGCCTGATCATCGTCGACTACCTGCAGCTGATGTCGGGTTCGTCGCAGGGCGAGAACCGCGCGACCGAAATCTCGGAAATCTCGCGGTCGCTGAAGAGCCTCGCGAAGGAACTCGACGTGCCGGTGATCGCGCTGTCGCAGCTGAACCGCGGCCTCGAACAGCGTCCGAACAAGCGCCCGGTGATGTCGGACTTGCGCGAATCGGGCGCAATCGAACAGGACGCGGACGTGATCCTGTTCATCTACCGTGACGAAGTCTACAACCCGGACAGCCCCGACAAGGGCACGGCCGAAATCATCATCGGCAAGCAGCGTAACGGTCCGATCGGCCCCGTTCGGCTCACGTTCCTGGGTCAATACACGAAGTTCGACAATTTTGCTGGAGCGCAGACCTTCTACGGCGAGTAACGCCGGTTGTAAAGTCCTAAATCGCCAAACGTTGTATCCAATCCCGCCGTGCGCACATGCGCGCGGCGCGGCGCGACCGGAAACGGTACAATACCGCCCGTTTTCGTGACAGTAGTTTGACAATCTCTCAGGAATCCCATGTTCGGTCGATTCATGCCCACCGAGGGCAAGTTCTTTGAACTCTTCAACGCGCACGCGAAGCACATCGTTGCCGGCGGGCGCGAACTCGAACTGCTGATCGACAATCTCGCCGATGCCGAGATTCACAAGCAAAACGTGCAGACCGCCGAGAAGGCCGCCGACAAGCTCACGCATGAGGCGATCGATCTGCTGCACAAGACTTTCATCACGCCGCTCGATCGCGACGAGATCCACAAGCTGATCACGACGATGGACGACATCCTCGACCTGATGGAAGACGTCGCGACGGCGGTGTCGCTGTACGACGTGCAGTCCGTCACGTCCGAGGCGAGCCAGCTCGCGCACATCGTCACGCAGTCGGCCCAGCACGTGCAGCAGGCAGTCGGATTGCTGTCCGACATGAAGCAGTCGGCGCAGATCCTCAAGCAGTGCGAGGAGATCGACCGCTGGGAGTCGGAGGCCGATCGCGTGCTGCGTGCGGCCATGTCGAAGCTGTTCCGCGAGGAAGACGACGTGAAGACGCTCATCAAGCTGAAGGCGATCTACGAGCTGCTCGAAGAGATCACCGACAAGTGCGAGGACGTCGCGAACATCATCGAAGGCATCGTGCTGGAAAACGCCTGAGCGGACCACGATGCATTCGATACAACTCGCCCTATGGATGGTCGCGGCGCTGGTGCTCGTCGCGCTCGTATTCGACTTCATGAACGGCTTTCACGACGCGGCGAACTCGATCGCCACCGTCGTGTCGACCGGGGTGCTGAAGCCCCAGCAGGCCGTCGTGTTCGCGGCCGCGTTCAACGTGATCGCGTACTTCATCTTCCACCTGAAAGTCGCGCAGACCGTCGGTAAAGGCACGATCGACCCCGAGATCGTCGACCACTACGTCATATTCGGCGCGCTGGTCGGTGCGATCGGCTGGAACGTGATCACGTGGTACTACGGGATTCCGTCGAGCTCGTCGCATGCGCTGATCGGCGGCCTGGTCGGCGCAGCGCTCGCCAAGTCGGGCTGGAGCTCGCTGAACATCGACGGGCTGCTGAAGACCATCGCGTTCATCTTCATCTCGCCGCTGCTCGGCTTCATCCTCGGCTCGCTGTTCATGCTCGGCGTGTCGTGGCTGTATTTCCGCACCGCGCCCAGCAAGGTGGACCGGCGCTTCCGCCGGCTGCAGCTGCTGTCGGCCGGACTGTACAGTCTCGGGCACGGCGGCAACGACGCGCAGAAGACGATCGGCATCATCTGGATGCTGCTGATCGCGTCGGGCTATGCGTCGGCAACCGCCGATGCGCCGCCGGCGTGGGTGATCGGCGCGTGCTATCTGTCGATGGGCCTCGGCACGCTGTTCGGCGGCTGGCGCATCGTGCGCACGATGGGCCAGAAGATCACGAAGCTCAAGCCGGTCGGCGGTTTCTGTGCGGAAACCGGCGGCGCGATGACGCTGTTCCTCGCATCGTTCCTCGGCATTCCGGTGTCGACCACGCACACGATCACCGGCGCGATCGTCGGTGTCGGTGCAACGCAGAAGCTGTCGGCCGTGCGCTGGGGTGTGGCCGGCAACATCGTGTGGGCATGGGTGCTGACGTTGCCCGCGGCTGCGTTGTTCGCGGCCGGCGGATGGTGGCTCGGTCACCAGATCTTCTGATTGCAGACGTAGCCGGATCGACATCCGATGCGCCGCAAGCCGAGAGGCTGCGGCGCATTTTCTTTTGGAGCGGGGAAGTTTGCGACGGAGCGGACGAGGCGGCGGCAGATACCGCCAACGTCATTTACTGTCGAGGTTCGGGCAACCGGTCAGTAGCTTCCGTTCGCAAACCGCGCGATCGGATCGTCCGTCGTACTGGTGCGCGGGCGGACGGGCGCGGATTGCGTCGACGCGCGCAATACCTGCACAGGTGCGGGCTCGATACCGCGCGGAGACGCCGGCGCGGCGGCAGGCGGCGGTTCGGCATCGAACGCGGCGGCCTGGGCGGCCGTGAGTGCCGTCGTCGGAATCTGCGTGCCGGACTCCACAGGGGCGGCTGGCGCTGCATTGGCCGTCATCGCGGTCATGCCGTCATTCATTGACGTTGCCTGTTGCTGCGCGGCCTGCATACGCGGTGGCGGCGGTTCGTACGGATCGGCGGCCGGGGCCGCAGGTGCGGCTGCGGCGGTCGTCACGACCGGCGCGGCAGCGATGACCGGCGAGGGCGCAGGCGCCTGCGTCGCTCTCGCTTGCGACGACGCATAGGCAGGCGGCCGCGGTGCAGCGGCAGTTGCGACCACCGGGGCAGGTGCGGCCGCCGGCGCGCCGCGCGGCTCGTCGCGCTTCGCCTCGTAGGTCGGCGCGTCGAACGGCGTTGGCGCCCCGCGCGGCGGCGCGACGCGGCGAATACCGTCGAAACGCTTGGCCCAGTACGGGTTCGTCAGGTAGTCGAGCCGCACGGTGCCGCCCGTCGACGGTGCGTTGACGAAGCGCAGCTTGCCGACGTAGATGCCGACGTGCGAATGCGCGCGGCCGGTCGTATTGAAGAAGATCAGGTCACCCGGCGCGATCTGGTCCGGGTCGATCGATACGCCGCGGCTGCTCATGTCGGCGGTCGTGCGCGGCAGGTTCACGTCGGCCGCGCGGCCAATCACGTAGCGCACGAGCCCGCTGCAGTCGAAGCCGCTCGTCGGCGTATTGCCGCCCCAGCGATACGGGACGCCGACGAGGCTCATCGCCTGGATCGAGATCTCTTCCTGGCCGACGCTGTGATCGACGAATTTCGGGAAATTGGCGGGGGCGGGAAACGCGCGCGGCGTCGTGATCCTCATGCCCGAGTCGGAGCGCGATGCCGACTGCGGCGGCACGCTGGAGCAGGCCGCAAGCAGGGAAACGACAGCAACGGGAACCCAGATTCGAAGCATGGCAAGGCTGGCAAGCGCGGCGCGCTCGCGAATCGTATGACAACAGACAGACCCGATGGTAGACGCTCCCGCGGGGCTTAAGCAACCATTCTTGAGAATTTACTTGAAGTTTCGCGCGTAAACGGCGTTGTTGCGTGATGAAGCGTTACTTGCGTGTTCGACCCCAAATAAAAACGGCGCTCCGTTTCCGGAGCGCCGCGAGGCGTCGACAGTCGGCCGATCGGCCGGCTGGCCGCGTTACAGGATGTCCGACGCGTAGTCGGCGAGCCGCGAGCGTTCGCCGCGCGCGAGCGTCACGTGGCCGCTGTGCCCCCAGCCCTTGAAGCGGTCGACGACGTACGTGAGGCCCGAGCTGCCCTCGGTCAGGTAAGGCGTGTCGATCTGCGCGATGTTGCCGAGGCACACGATCTTCGTGCCCGGGCCCGCACGCGTGACGAGCGTCTTCATCTGCTTCGGCGTCAGGTTCTGCGCCTCGTCGATGATCAGGTACTTGTCGACGAACGTGCGGCCGCGCATGAAGTTCATGCTCTTCACCTTCAGGCGCGAACGGATCAGTTCCTGCGTCGCGGCACGGCCCCATTCACCGGCCGCGTCGTCGGTCTTCTGCAGCACTTCGAGGTTGTCGTCGAATGCGCCCATCCACGGCTGCATCTTCTCTTCCTCGGTGCCCGGCAGGAAACCGATGTCCTCTCCGACCGGTACGGTCGCCCGCGTCACGATGATCTCGTTGTAGCGCTTGTCGTCGAGCACCTGCGCGAGGCCGGCCGCGAGCGCGACGAGCGTCTTGCCGGTACCGGCCTGGCCGAGCAGCGTGACGAAGTCGATCTCGGGGTTCATCAGCAGGTTCAGTGCGAAATTCTGCTCGCGGTTGCGCGCGGTGATGCCCCACACGTTGTTCTTGTGGTGGCTGTAGTCGCGCAGCGTCTGCAGCAGCGCCGTCTTGCCGTTCAGCTCGCGGACGATCGCATGGAACGTCGGCTCGCCGTTCTGCGGCTCGAGATAGACGAACTCGTTGACGAGCATCGACGCGACGAGCGGGCCCGTCACGCGGTAGTACGTGGTGCCCGTCTTCGTGTCCTGCCAGCTCTCCATGCCCTTCGCATGCTTGGTCCAGAAGTCCTGCGGCAGTTCGCGCACGCCGTTGTACAGGAGATCGGAATCCTCGAGTACCTGGTCGTTGAAGTAGTCTTCCGCGGGCAGGCCGAGCGCGTGCGCCTTGATCCGCATGTTGATGTCTTTCGACACCAGCACGACCTGACGGTCGGGCCGGTCGCGCTGCAGCGCGCGCACGACGCCGAGGATCTGGTTGTCGGCCTTGCCTTCGGGCAAGCCTTCGACGGGCGCGATATCCGCGAGCTTGGTCTGGAAGTACAGGCGGCCGAGCGCCTCGCGGCTGCCCAGGCGCGACAACGGAATGCCGGCCGTGATCGCGCCGGCATCGGCGACGAGCGCGTCGAGCGTGCGGCTGACCTGGCGTGCGTTGCGCGCGACTTCGGACATCCCCTTCTTGTGGTTGTCGAGTTCCTCGAGCGTCATCATCGGCAGATAGACGTCGTGTTCCTCGAAGCGGAAGAGGCTGCTCGGGTCGTGCATCAGCACGTTGGTGTCGAGCACGAACAGCTTCTGCTGTTCGGCTTCGGCGGGCTTGCGGCTGCGCGACTTCGTCGCGGCGCCGGTATCGCGCGCGGGGGTGGCGGCCGGTTTGTCGGCGGCCGGTTTGTCGTTGCGCGCGACGATCGGTGCCGCGGGTTCGGCGGCCGCCGGCATCGGCTGCAGCAGGGCGGCCGTCTGTTTCGTCTTGCGGCCACGTGCGGGTGTGCTTGCGGCATCTTGCGTCGAAGACGCGACGGCGCGCAGCGGCGCGGCCGTGTTCGCGGCTTCGGTCATCGGTTGGGCCACGCTCGCCGGACCAAAGTCACCGGCTGTGGATGCGTCCCCTTCGGCGGATTTCTTCGCGGCTTTCGCGGGCCGCGCTTTCGCCTTGTATTCGTCGGGCGGCAGCAGGCTGCCGAGCTTGCTGGGGGGAGTAGGCAAAGGCATGGTGTCCCTCGGGAGGAATCGTGTCGCATGGCGTGCGCCGCTGATCGCATCCTGCGTGACGTAGACGCATGCAGTTTGCGCGCGGTGGCGCACAGGAAGTTCGTCTAGCCGGTTCGCCTAAGTGTCGATCAGCTCCTTGACGCGGTGAGGGCCGGACCGAGGCCCGGCGCGCAATCCATAAAAAAAGCCGCTGCCTCGTCGATAGAGGCATGCGGCTCGGCTGATACGGTCGTAATGCGCGTCAGGTGCCGGCAAGCATCGCAACGAGCACCGGCGCAGCTACGAGAAATATGGGGCGAACTGGCATTCATTGCGGCCCAATATAACGCGCCTCAAAGCGCTTGTACAGCACTTAGCACGTCGTCCACATGACCCGGTACCTTGATGCCGCGCCATGCCTGGCGAAGCACGCCGTCGGCGTCGATGAGGAACGTGGAACGCTCGATTCCGCGCACTTCCTTGCCATACATTTTCTTCATCTTGATGACATCGAACAGCGCGCACAGCGCTTCGTCGGCATCGGAAATCAGCGGGAACGGCAGTTCGAGCTTAGCCTTGAAATTGTCATGCGAGCGCAGGCTGTCGCGCGACACGCCGATGACTTCCGCCCCGGCTTTCTTGAACTTCGGATAGAGATCGCGGAACTGCAGCCCTTCGGTCGTGCAGCCCGGCGTGTTGTCCTTCGGATAGAAGTACAGCACGAGTTTCCTGCCCTTCAGGTCGGACAGCGAAATGTCGCCGCCCGTGGCCGGTGCGGTGAAATCGGGAACTTGACGGTCAACTTCGACGGACACGTGTTTCTCCTGTTGTTATGGAAAGGCGCCGCTGCGGCGGCGCGGTTCGGCGGGGCGTCGCGGCAGTGCGCCGCAAGGGCGCAGCGGGCGACGCCGGCACGCGCGAACTCAGTCGGGCTGGACGATCAGTTCGCCGGAGCGGCCGGGAATTTCGCCCCACGTGACAGGGTACGATGGCAGCGAGTCGCGGTCCAGCGCTGCGTGGTAGTCGCCCATCGTCGCGAACGTGTGGCCTTGCGCGCGCCAGCCGGCGAGCAGTTGCTCGAACACGGGCGCGAGCTTCTGGCCTTCCAGTTCCGCATGCAGCGTGAACACCTGGTCGTGCGGATTGGTTTCGGTGAACTTGAGGATGTGCGCGGCGACGTTGTGCGTGTCGACGCCGTCGATGCCGAGCACTTCGTCGAGCGTCGGCAGCGTGGTGGGCATCTGCACGTGCGACAGCGTGCGGCCATTGACGACGGGCAGGTACGGCGAATGGCCGCGGCCATCGGATGCGTAGCGCATCCCCCATGCGTCGATCTGCTCGAACGCGGAATCGTTCATCTGCCAGCCGGCCGCGCCGTGCGTGACGGGCGGCGCGCCGAAGATCTCGATGAAGCGCGCGTGGCTCTTCTGCATTTCACGCGCGGTCCAGTCGCGATCGCGCACGCGGACGTTGTCCTGCCAGTACACGTGATCCCACGTGTGGATCCCGCATTCGAAGCCGGCCTCGTGAATCGCGCGCATGTCGGCGATCGCGCGGCGGCCGATGTCGGGGCCCGGCAGCAGCACGCCGTACATCAGCTGCTTCACGCCGTAGTGCTCGACCACCGACGTGCGCGACACTTTCTTCAGGAAGCCGGGGCGGAACACGCGCCGCAGCGCCCAGCCCGTGTGATCGGGCCCGAGGCTGAAGAGGAAGGTCGCGCGCGCACTGAAGCGGTCGAAGATGCGCGCGAGATTCGGCACGCCTTCGCGCGTGCCGCGCAGCGTGTCGACGTCGATCTTGAGGACGATGCGAGCCAAGCGAACGTCCCGATCAGCCTTGCTGTTCGACGAGCGCGCGCGCGTCGGCGACGTGGCCGCGATATGCTTCGAAGATGTTGCGCAGCGCGTCGTCGAACGTCGCTTGCGGCGCCCAGCCGAGCTCCTGCATCGTGTTGTCGATCTTCGGCACGCGGTTCTGCACGTCCTGGTAGCCGTTGCCGTAGTAGGCGCCGGACGTCGTCTCGACGAGCTTCACCTGCTTGGCAGAATCGGCGTACTCGGGGAATTCCGCCGCCAGTTCGAGCATCTTGTGCGCGAGTTCGCGAACCGAGAAATTGTTCTTCGGATTCCCGATGTTGTAGATCTTGCCCGACGCGACGCCGTCCTTGTTCTCGATGATCTTCATCAGCGCGCTGATGCCGTCGCCGATGTCGGTGAACGCGCGCTTCTGCGAGCCGCCGTCGACGAGGCTGATGTTCTCGCCGCGCACGATGTGGCCGAGGAACTGCGTGACCACGCGCGAGCTGCCTTCCTTCGGCGTGTAGATCGAGTCGAGGCCCGGGCCGATCCAGTTGAACGGACGGAACAGCGTGAAGTTCAGGCCTTCCATCCCGTAGCCCCAGATCACGCGGTCCATCAGCTGCTTCGAGCATGCGTAGATCCAGCGCGGCTTGTTGATCGGGCCGTAGGTGAGGGCCGATGCATCCGGGTCGAACTGCTCGTCCGAGCACATGCCGTAGACCTCGGAGGTCGACGGGAACACGAGGTGCTTGCCGTACTTGACGGCCGAACGCACGATCGGCAGGTTCGCCTCGAAGTCGAGTTCGAACACGCGCAGCGGCTGCTGGACGTAGGTGGCCGGCGTCGCGATCGCGACGAGCGGCAGGATCACGTCGCACTTCTTCACGTGATACTCGACCCACTCCTTGTTGATCGTGATGTCGCCTTCGAAGAAATGCATCCGCTCGTGGTTGACGAGGTCGCCCAGTCGATCGGTCTGCATGTCCATGCCGAACACTTCCCAATCGGTGGTTTCAAGAATGCGCTTCGACAGGTGATGGCCGATGAAGCCGTTCACACCCAGGATCAGGACTTTTTTTGCTTTCATGAATGACGGGAAGAATGAATGAACTGCGCGAATTCCGCGGGTGTCACGACGGTTTCGCCGCCGTCCCGCTGCTGCCACAGCTCGAGAATGGATAGGGCGCGGCTGTCACCGCAGACGCCGAATAGCGCATTATCGCTTACGTGCAGGCCGGGCGGCAAATCTGACGCGGCGGCCGCTGCCGCGCTGCCGGGCGCCGCGAGGCGCGCGCGTGCGATCACGAAACGCGTG
Source organism: Burkholderia sp. SRS-25 (assembly GCF_004343765.1). NCBI lineage: Bacteria > Pseudomonadati > Pseudomonadota > Betaproteobacteria > Burkholderiales > Burkholderiaceae > Burkholderia > Burkholderia sp. SRS-25. The sequence continues at coordinate 79,717 of NZ_PTXM01000024.1, read as the reverse complement.
CCGTCGACGTCCGTGAACGCGCCCGGATACGGGGGCGCGACCGCGCGCACCAGGTTGTAGACCTGCGCGGCCGGCTTTGACCAGTCGATGCGACCGTCCTCGGGCTTGCGCCCGCCGTAGTAGCTGCCGGTGGCGAGATCGTTCGGCAGGTGCGGTGCCTCGCCGGCGAGCAGCGCGGGCAGCACGCGCCAGAGCGTCTGCTCGGCCGCTACCGTGACCTTGTCGAACACCTGCGTGGCCGTGTCGTCCGGCAGGATCGGCACCGCGGTCTGGCCGATGATCGCGCCGGCGTCGGGTTTCGCCGCCATCTCGTGCAGCGTCGCGCCGGTTTCGGTTTCGCCGTTCAGTACCGCCCAGTTGGTCGGTACCCGACCCCGGTATCTCGGCAGCAGCGACCCGTGCATGTTGTACGCGCCCTTCGGCGCGATCGCGAGCAGGTCCACCGGCAGCATGTGCCGGTAGTAGAACGAGAAGATGAAGTCCGGCTGCGCGTCGGAAACCGCGCGGCGCAGCGCCGGATCGGCGGGATCGGCCGGCGTGACGACCGGAATGCCGTGCTCGGCCGCGACGGACGCGACGCTGCCGAACCAGATGTTCTCGTTCGGGTTGTCCTCGTGCGTGACGACGAGCGCGACGTCGACGCCGCGCGCGAGCAGCACCTGCAGGCAGCGCACGCCGACGTTGTGATACGCGAAGACGACTGCGCGCGGCTTCATTGCGCGGCACCCGTGCGGTTCGCGCCGGCCGGCACCGCCGGCACGCCGTCGTGCTGCTCGAGCACGGCCTGGATCAGGTAGCGAGGCCGTGCACGCACCTGCTGGTAGATGCGGCCGACGTATTCGCCGAGCAGGCCGAGCGCGAAGATGATCACGCCGAGCAGGAAGAACGTGATGGCAAACAGCGTGAACACGCCTTGCACTTCCGCGCCGACGATGAAGCGTCGCACGAGCAGCAGCACGAACAGCGCAGCTGAGCCGAGCGACAGGATCACGCCGATGAACGACAGCCACTGCAGCGGTACGACCGAGAAGCCCGTCACGAGGTCGAAGTTCAGCCGGATCAGGCTGTACAGCGAGTACTTCGACTCGCCGGCGAAGCGCTCCTCGTGCGCGACCTCGATTTCGGTCGGTTTCTGCGCGAACGTGTACGCGAGCGCGGGGATGAACGTGTTGACTTCGCCGCACACGTTGATGGTGTCGATGATGCGGCGGCTGTACGCGCGCAGCATGCAGCCCTGGTCGGTCATCTTGATGCGCGTGATGCGCTCGCGCAGGCGGTTCATCATCTGCGACGCCTTGCGCCGCCACAGGCTGTCCTGGCGTTGCTTGCGGATCGAGCCGACGTAGTCGTAGCCCTCGCGCATCTTCGCGATCAGCTTGCCGATTTCCTCGGGCGGGTTCTGCAGGTCGGCGTCGAGCGTGATGACGATCTCGCCGCGCGACTGCGCGAAGCCGGCGAGGATCGCCATGTGCTGGCCGTAGTTGCCGTTGAGCAGCACGACGCGCGTCGTGTCGGGACGGACGTGGAACTGATCGGCGAGCATCGCGGCCGAGCGATCGCGGCTGCCGTCGTTGATCAGGATCACTTCGTACGACGTGCCGAGTGCGTCGAGTGCCGGGTACAGCCGCGCGAACAGCGCAGCCAGGCCATCTTCCTCGTTGTACACGGGGATGATGATCGATACTTCCGGGTTCGCGGCGCCCGGGTGCCCGGCGCGTGCTTCAAGGTGACTCATGTACGCTTATTTTCCGTATTGTTCGCAAATCTGGTTGATGGCGTCGACCACGCGACGCACGTCGCTTTCCGTCATCTGCGTGAAGAGCGGCAGCGTGACGGTCGACGCGCCGTACCGTTCGGCGTGGGGGAACATGCCCTCCTTGAAGCCGCGTGCACGGTACAGCGTGAAAAGATGGATCGCCGGGTAGTGGATGCCCGTGCCGATGCCGCGTTCCTTCATCTGCGCCATGAACTCGGCGCGCGTGATCGTCAGGCGCTCGAGCGGCAACGTGATCAGGAACATGTGCCAGTTGCCGTTCTCGAATTCGGCGATCGGCAGGCCGACGCCGAGCTTCACGGCTGCACTGCCGTCGAATTCGGCGAAGTATGCACGCGCAAGCGCGCGGCGCTGCGCGGTGAAGCGTTCGATGTGCGGCAACTGGCCGAGGCCGACGCGCGCGGCGACGTCGGTCAGGTTGTACTTGCCGCCGAGCACGTCGCAGTCCATCCCGTCGAAGCCCGTGCGCGTGATACCCTGCAGCCGGTACTTCTGCGCGAGCGTCGCTTCTTCCTCGTTGTTCAGCACGAGTGCGCCGCCTTCGATCGTCGTCAGGTTCTTGTTCGCGTGGAAGCTGAACGACACGATGTCGCCGATCGCGCCGATGCGCTTGCCGTTCCACGTCGAGCCGAACGCCTGCGCCGCGTCCTCGATCACGCGCAGCTTGTGTGCGCGTGCGATCGCGTACAGGCGGTCCATGTCGACCGGCAAGCCGGACAGGAATACGGGAATGATCGCCTTCGTGCGCGGCGTGATCGCCTGCTCGAGCTTGTCGAGGTCGATGTTGCGCGTGACGGGATCGATGTCGGCGAACACGGGCGTCGCGCCCGTCTCGAGGATCACGTTGCTGGTCGAGACCCACGACGCCGGCGTCGTGATCACTTCGTCGCCGGCGCCGACGCCCGCGATGCGCAGGCCGATCTCGAGCGTGCAGGTGCCCGAATTGAACGCGCGGACCGGACGGCCGCCGCAGTACTCGGACAGCGCCGCTTCGAATTTCTGGCACTGCGGGCCGGTGGTGATCCAGCCCGAGCGCAGTACGTCGACGACGCCCTGGATGGTTTCCTCATCGATCTCGGGGCGAGTGAACGGCAGAAACGGAGCGGTAGTCTGGCTCATGTGCGCTTTGGCCTGTAATGGCGTGTAATAAAAGGGTCGGGCGATCCGTCCGAAACCGGCATTAAACACCGGTTGGCCGATTCGCACCGTGATTTTTTGTAGGCGGACGCTTAACGCCGCGGACGTGCTCAGCTGCGCGCGAGCACGAGCACGCCGATCAGGATGATGCCGATGCCGACGAGCCGCTGGACCGACAGCACTTCGCCGAACAGGTACCAGGCCGCGAACGCGTTGACGACGTAGCCGAGCGACAGCATCGGGTACGCGATCGACACGTCGACCCGCGACAGCCCGACGATCCAGACCACGACGCTCAGCACGTAGCAGCCGAGGCCGCCGATGATCGGCAATTGGGTCGCGATCTTCAGGCCGACCGGGATGATGTTCGCACGGCTGAATTCGAAGTGTCCAACGGCGTTGACGCCGGCTTTCAGCAGAAGTTGCGCACAGGCGTTGAGCATCACGCCGGTGATGATGCAGACGAACGAAACGGGATTCATGCAGCGGGCGTCCTTACGATTGCGGTTTCTCGACGATCACGCGGCGGTTGTCGCGTGCAATCACGCGCATCGGCACGCCTTGCTTGACCAGGGTGTCGTACTGTCCGGGCGGCATGATCGCGAGCGCATGGGTTTCCTGCTTCCAGCGCGCGATCCACTCGTCGACGGTCGGAATCCACTTGTTCGGCTCCATCGAGATCCCGAACGCGAGCTCGTCCTGGCGCTGGACCATGATCGTCGTGTGGCCCATATAGAACGGGAACGTGTGATCGAGCATCTCGATCGAGTAGAACGGCGTGTCGGCCGGCAGTTTCGCCAGTTCGGCGCGCACGGTCGGCGCGAGGAGCGCGCCCGAGCTGTAGCGGCCGAATTCGTCGTGACCGGTGCCGCCGATCGTGCCGAACGCGAGCCAGGCGGCGCCGAATGCGGCGAGCGCGGCAGCCACGCCCGTGCGGCGGTTCAGCCATGCGGCCGCGAGCGTCAGCACGGCTGCGACCGCGAGGCCCGCGTACAGCCACATCTGGAACGCGCGGTACAGCGCGTTCGGCGTGCGTGCGTCGCCCTGGTACGCAAGGAAGATGATCCCGAACGCCGCGACGACGAGGAACACGAGATAGCCGAGCAGGTGGCGGCGGAACCGGTCGGCGCTCATCAGCGGCAGGTACGCGCCGATGATCAGCGCGAGCGCCGGCGCGACCGGCAGCACGTACGAGATCAGCTTGGAATGCGACGCGCTGAAGAACAGGAAGATGAATGCGCTCCAGATCAGCAGCACGAGCATCGGCGAGAAGCCGTTCGGCTGACGCGGCATCCGCAGCGCATGGCGAATGCTCTGCCACGCGACCGACAGCCACGGCAGGAAGCCGACCAGCAGCACGGGCACGAAGTAGTAGAGCGGGCCAGGGCGGTTCTGTTCCGGGGTCAGGTACCGGCGGAACTGCTGGACAATGAAGAAGAAGTTGAAGAACTCGGGGTTGCGCTGCTGGACGAGCACGAACCACGGGGTGACGATCGCGAAGAAGATCACGAGGCCGCTCACCAGGTACAGGCGCTTCCACAGCGCCCAGTCGCGCGCGATCAGTGTGTAGAGCACGAGCACGGCGCCGGGCAGGATCAGGCCGACGAGGCCCTTCGACAGAACCGCGAACGCCATCGCGGCCCAGCATGCCCACATCCAGCCACGCGCCGCGGCCGGGCGCAGCCCGGGCCGCTGCGCGAGCAGCAGCGAGCACAGCGACAGCGACATCCAGAACGCGAGCCCCATGTCGAGCGCGTTGAAGTGGCCCATCAGGTTCCAGTATGGCGACGACGCGAGCACGACGGCGGCGAGGAAGCCCGACAGCGGGTTGAACAGGCGCGCGCCGGTGTAGCCGACCAGCAGGATGCCCGCGAAGCTCGCGACGGCCGTATAGAGGCGCGCCTGCCATTCGCCGATGCCGAACCACGCGAACGTGAGCGCGTTCAGCCAGGTCTGTAGCGGCGGCTTCTCGAAATACTTGTAGCCGTTGTAGCGCGGCGTGATCCAGTCGCCGGTGACGAACATCTCACGCGCCATTTCCGCGTAGCGGCCCTCGTCGCTCGGGATCAGGTGGCGCAGCCCGAGCGGCGCGAACCAGACGATCGCGAGTGCGACGAAGAGGAGGACGAGCGTGATGCGATTGAGCGGTAGCCTCGACGGCGTATCGTTCATGGATTTTCAGCCTGTTGGTTATTGTGACGGGCCGCCGGCGGGTTGCGCCGGGGGCGGGCGGCCTGGCCGGGTCGATCCGGGGGATCGACCCGCTGCGCCGGCCCGAGTTTTACCGCATCGGGGATTAACGTTCAATTAAGAGCGCGGCGGCGACTTTGCGGCCCTCGGCCATCAGGATGTTGTAGGTGCGGCAGGCGGCCTGGAAATCCATCGTCTCGACGCCGATCCGCTTCGCCGTGAGCGCCGCGACGAGCCGCGGGTGCGGGAAGCGCAGCCGCGCGCCGCTGCCGAAGATCACGAGTTCGGGTGTCGGGTCGAGCAGCATCGCGAAATGCTCGGGCGCGAGCGCGTCGAACGACGACACGGGCCATGCCTGGACCGGCGCGCCGGGCAGCACGATGACGCTCGTTTCATGGCGTTCGAGATTGACGTCGACATAATCGGGGCCGTAGCCGGTGACGGTGTTGAGCGCGCCGCTCGTATCCTGGTGCAGTTTCAAATCGGTATTCCGCGGTTTCCGTAGGGGAATGTATCGCAGGGCCACACGGGCCCGGATGGCCGGTTTCGCTTGCCCGAGCACGCGGGCCGCCTGAAGGCGCGGGCCCGGCGCGGCTATGGTGCATTGCGAAAGTCAGCCAAAATCCGCTAAATTATAACTTTTTGGTCGCCCCCGGGCGCCAATTGCGTCGCGCGTCGCCACAAGCCGCGCCCGACCGCCCGCTTTTTCCCCAGTCTAGACAGCGCGCACAGACCGGCCGCTTTCCAGTTTTGATCCCGTCCCCCGGCCGCAAGGCCAACCCAGGAACCGTGTCGTCGTGAAACCGATTCAGAAGTCGAACAAGCTGCTCAACGTCTGCTACGACATCCGTGGCCCGGTGCTCGAGCACGCGAAGCGCCTCGAGGAAGAAGGCCACCGCATCATCAAGCTGAATATCGGCAACCTCGCGCCGTTCGGTTTCGACGCGCCGGACGAGATCATCCAGGACATGATCCGCAACCTGCCGACATCGTCCGGCTATTCGGATTCGAAGGGTGTGTTCTCGGCGCGCAAGGCCGTGATGCACTACACGCAGGAAAAGGGCGTCGTGGGTGTCGGGCTCGACGACATCTACATCGGCAACGGCGCATCCGAGCTGATCGTGATGGCGACCCAGGCGCTCCTGAACGACGGCGACGAAGTGCTGCTGCCCGCGCCCGACTACCCGCTGTGGACGGCGGCGGTCAGCCTGTCGGGCGGCACGCCGGTGCATTACATCTGCGACGAACAGAACGCGTGGATGCCCGATCTCGACGACATCCGCCGCAAGATCACGCCGAACACGAAGGCGATCGTCGTGATCAACCCGAACAACCCGACGGGTGCGCTTTATTCGGACGAATTGCTGCTCGAGCTGCTCGAGATCGCGCGCCAGCACGGGCTGATCGTGTTCGCCGACGAGGTGTACGACAAGATCGTCTACGACGGCCTCGAGCACACGGCGCTGGGTTCGCTGTCGGAGGACGTGATCACCGTCACGTTCAACAGCCTGTCGAAGAGCTATCGCTCGTGCGGCTACCGCGCGGGCTGGATGGCCGTGTCGGGCCTCGGCGGCGACAACCGCCGGCACGCGAAGGATTATCTCGAAGGGCTCGGCATCCTGTCGTCGATGCGCCTGTGCGCGAACGTGCCCGGGCAGTTCGCGATCCAGACGGCGCTCGGCGGCTACCAGAGCATCAACGAGCTGATCGTGCCGAGCGGGCGCCTGTACAAGCAGCGCGAACTCGCGTACGACATGCTCACGTCGATCCCGGGCGTGACCTGCGTGAAGCCGCAGGCCGCGCTGTACATGTTCCCGCGCCTCGACCCGAAGCTTTATCCGATCCAGAACGACCAGCAGTTCATTCTCGACCTGCTGCTCGAGGAGCGCGTATTGCTCGTGCAGGGCACAGGCTTCAACTGGACGACGCCGGACCACTTCCGCGTGGTCTTCCTGCCGAACCTCGACGACCTGACCGATTCGATCAACCGGATCGCACGCTTCCTCGACGGCTACCGCAAGCGCCATTCGGCCTGAGCGGCACGGCCACCCGGCACTCACTCATTCTTACTCATTCGATCACACGCAGCATGGAACCGATCAAAGTTGGCCTGTTGGGCTTCGGCACGGTGGGCAGCGGCACCTTCACGGTGCTGGGCCGCAACCAGGAAGAAATCAAGCGACGCGCGGGGCGCGGCATCGAGGTGACGCGCATTGCGGTGCGCAACCCGGCCAAGGCGCTGGCAGCGCTCGGCGGCGACGCCGGCGCCGCGCAGATCACCGACGATTTCAATTCGGTCGTCGATGATCCGTCGATCGCGATCATCGCCGAGATGATCGGCGGCACGGGCATCGCGCGCGAGCTCGTGCTGCGCGCGATCGCGAACGGCAAGCACGTCGTGACGGCCAACAAGGCGCTGCTCGCGGTGCACGGCACCGAGATCTTCGAGGCCGCGCGCGCGAAGGGCGTGATGGTCGCGTTCGAGGCGGCCGTCGCCGGCGGCATCCCGATCATCAAGGCCCTGCGCGAAGGCCTGACCGCGAACCGCATCCAGTACATCGCGGGCATCATCAACGGCACGACCAACTACATCCTGTCGGAAATGCGCGATCGCGGGCTCGACTTCGCGACCGCGCTGAAGGCCGCGCAGGAGCTCGGCTACGCGGAAGCCGATCCGACCTTCGACATCGAAGGCGTCGATGCCGCGCACAAGGCGACGATCATGAGTGCGATCGCGTTCGGCGTGCCGGTGCAGTTCGAGCGTGCGTACGTCGAAGGCATCAGCAAGCTCGACGCGACCGACATCCGCTACGCGGAAGAGCTCGGCTACCGGATCAAGCTGCTCGGCATCACGCGCCGCGCCGAAAACGGCATCGAGCTGCGCGTGCACCCGACGCTGATCCCGGAAAAGCGCCTGCTCGCGAACGTCGAAGGCGCGATGAACGCGGTCGTCGTGCACGGCGACGCGGTCGGCACGACGCTGTACTACGGCAAGGGCGCGGGCGCGGAGCCGACCGCATCGGCCGTGGTCGCGGATCTCGTCGACGTCACGCGCCTGCACACGGCTGACCCGGAGCATCGCGTGCCGCATCTCGCGTTCCAGCCGGACAGCCTGTCGAACACGCCGATCTTGCCGATCGAGGAAGTGACGAGCGGCTATTACCTGCGCCTGCGCGTTGCCGACCAGACCGGCGTGCTCGCCGCCATCACGCGCATCCTCGCCGAATCGGGCATCTCGATCGACGCGTTGCTGCAGAAGGAGTCGGAGCAGGTCGACGGTGCGAACGGCGAAACCGACATCATCCTGATCACGCACGAAACGGTCGAGAAGAACGTCAATGCGGCGATCGCGCAAATCGAGAGCCTCGCGACGGTCGTGTCGAAGGTGACGAAGCTGCGCATGGAAGCGCTGAACTGAGCTGAGGACGACATGAACTACATCTCCACGCGCGGCGCCGGCATCGGCGAGCGCCACACGTTCTCCGACATCCTGCTCGGCGGTCTCGCGAAGGACGGCGGGCTCTACCTGCCGGCGGAATATCCGAAGGTGTCCGCCGACGAGCTCGCGCGCTGGCGCGCGCTGCCGTACGCGGATCTCGCGTTCGAGATCCTGTCGAAGTTCTGCGACGACGTGCCGGCCGACGACCTGCGCGCGCTCACGCGCCGAACCTACACGGCCGACGTGTACCGCAACACGCGCCATGGCGAGAACGCGTCCGACATCACGCCGCTGAAGACGCTCGGCACCGAGAACGGCGCGCCGATCTCGCTGCTCGAACTGTCGAACGGCCCGACGCTCGCGTTCAAGGACATGGCGATGCAGTTGCTCGGCAACCTGTTCGAGTACACGCTCGCGAAGCACGGGCAGACGCTGAACATTCTCGGTGCGACGTCCGGCGACACGGGCAGTGCAGCCGAGTACGCAATGCGCGGCAAGGCCGGCGTGCGCGTGTTCATGCTGTCGCCGCACAAGAAGATGAGTGCGTTCCAGACGGCGCAGATGTTCAGCCTGCAGGATCCGAACATCTTCAACCTCGCGGTCGAAGGCGTGTTCGACGATTGCCAGGACATCGTGAAGGCCGTATCGAACGATCACGCGTTCAAGGCGCAGCAGAAGATCGGCACGGTCAACTCGATCAACTGGGCACGCGTCGTCGCGCAGGTCGTGTACTACTTCAAGGGTTACTTCGCGGCCACCCGGTCGAATGACGAGCGCGTGTCGTTCACGGTGCCGTCGGGCAACTTCGGCAATGTCTGCGCGGGTCACATCGCGCGGATGATGGGGCTGCCGATCGCGAAGCTCGTGGTCGCGACCAACGAGAACGACGTGCTCGACGAGTTCTTCCGCACGGGCGCGTATCGCGTGCGCAGTGCAGAGAACACCTATCACACCAGCAGCCCGAGCATGGACATCTCGAAGGCGTCGAACTTCGAGCGCTTCGTGTTCGATCTGCTCGGCCGCGATCCGGCGCGCGTGATGCAGCTGTTCCGCGACGTCGAGGAGAAGGGCGGTTTCGATCTCGCGGCAAGCGGCGATTTCGCGCGCGTCGCCGAGTTCGGTTTCGTGTCGGGCCGCAGCAGCCACACGGACCGCATCGCGACGATCCGCGACGTGTTCTCGCGCTACGACACGATGATCGATACGCACACGGCCGACGGCGTGAAGGTCGCGCGTGAGCATCTCGACGCGGGCGTGCCGATGGTCGTGCTCGAGACGGCGCAGCCGATCAAGTTCGGCGAGACGATTCGCGAAGCACTCGATCGCGAAGCCGAGCGTCCGGCCGCATTCGACGGGCTCGAGGCGCTGCCGCAGCGCTTCGAAGTCGTGAAGGCCGATGCGCAGCAGGTGAAGGACTTCATCGCCGCCCATACGGGTGCATGACGCATGGCCGGGCCGCGGGCCCGGCTGCGCAGGACGGCCGGAACGCCGATTCGTCGAACGGATCGGGATTCCGGCCGTTTCGTTTGGCAGCCGCCAAGCGGCGGTCGTCGCAATTCGTACGAAACAAGTGTCAGACCGGTGCGTTCGTGCCGATCACAGTTTCCGCATGTCGGCCATATCGCGCGCCTGCGCGACGGCGTCGCTACAATGATGTATTGAATCCAACGATCCCCGATTCCATCGATGTCGAACCCGAATCCCGCGGCGCCGCGTGCGCCGATGCTGTCGACCGCCGAGGCGCTCGCCGCGCTGCTCGATGCCGCGAAGCCGTTGCCCGGCGCCGAAACCGTCGCCACGCTCGACGCGCTCGGCCGCGTGCTGGCGGCCGACGTGAGTTCGCCGCTCGACGTGCCGCCGATGCATACGAGCGCGATGGACGGCTATGCGGTGCGCGTCGCCGACCTGCTGCATGGCGAGCGGCGCCTGCCGGTTTCGCAGCGCATTCCGGCCGGTCATCCGGCCGCGCCGCTCGCAGTCGGCACGGCCGCGCGGATCTTCACCGGCGCGACGGTGCCGCCCGGTGCCGACGCCGTCGTGATGCAGGAACAGACGTCGGCGGACGGCGATGCGGTCGAGATCCTGCACACGCCGAAGGCCGGTGAATGGATCACCGCGCAGGGCGCGGATATCCGGCAGGGCTCGGTGATCCTGCCGGCCGGCACGCGGCTCACGCCGCAGGCGCTCGGTCTGGCCGCGTCTGTCGGCTGCGCGCAACTGCCGGTTGCGCGGCGGATTCGCGTCGCGGTTTTCTTCACCGGCGATGAACTGACGATGCCGGGTGAGCCGCTGAAACCCGGCGCGATCTACAACTCGAACCGGTTCACGCTGCGCGGGCTGCTGGAGCGGCTCGGCTGCCACGTGACCGACTACGGGATCGTGCCCGATTCGCTCGCCGCGACCCGCGACACGCTGCGCGCGGCCGCGCGCGATCACGACGTGATCCTGACGAGCGGCGGCGTGTCGGTCGGTGACGAGGACCACGTGAAGCCGGCCGTCGAGGCCGAAGGGCGGCTCTCGCTTTGGCAGATCGCGATGAAGCCCGGCAAGCCGCTTGCGTACGGCGCGGTGCGCCGCGGCGACGATCGCCCCGACGCGCACTTCATCGGGCTACCCGGCAACCCGGTGTCGAGCTTCGTCACGTTCCTGCTGTTCGTGCGGCCGTTCCTGCTGCGCCTGTCCGGCGTGCGCGACGTCTCGCCGCGCGCGCTGTCGCTGCGCGCCGACTTTTCGCAAAACAAGGGCGACCGGCGCAACGAATTCCTGCGTGCGCGCGTCAACGCGGCCGGCGGCCTCGATCTGTTCCCGAACCAGAGCTCGGCGGTGCTGACGTCGACGGTGTGGGGCGACGGCCTCATCGACAACCCGCCGCAGCACGCGATCAGCGCTGGCGAGACCGTGCGTTTCATTCCGTTTTCCGAACTGCTGTCGTAACGCGACGGCTTCCCGAACCATGAAGATTCAACTGAAATTTTTTGCAAGCGTGCGCGAGGCCCTGGGTGTCGCCGACGAGCAGGCCGACGTGCCGGACAGCGTCACGACCGTGGGCGACGTGCGCGCGTGGCTGCGCGTGCGCGGCGGGGCGTGGGCCGAGACGCTCGCCGAAGGGCGCGCACTGCGCATGGCGTGCAACCACGAGATGACCGATTCCGACACGCGGCTCACCGAAGGCTGCGAAGTCGCGTTCTTTCCGCCGGTCACGGGCGGTTGAGGCGCTGGCGATGGCAACGGTACGAATCCAGACCGACGACTTCGACCTGAACGTCGAGGTCGCGGCATTGCGCGCACGCAACCCGAAGATCGGCGCGGTCGCGTGCTTCGTCGGCACGGTGCGCGACTTGAACGAAGGTGATTCGGTTGCCGCGATGGCGCTCGAGCACTATCCGGGAATGACCGAGAAGGCGCTCGAGAAGATTGCCGCCGAGGCCGGCCGGCGCTGGCCGGGCATCGACGTCGCGATCGTGCATCGCGTCGGCACGCTCCTGCCGCTCGACCAGATCGTGATGGTCGCAACGGTTGCGTCGCACCGCGGCGATGCGTTCGCGTCGTGCGAGTTCGTGATGGACTACCTGAAGACCGAAGCGCCGTTCTGGAAGAAGGAAACCACGCCGGACGGCGAGCGCTGGGTCGACGCGCGCAGCGCCGACGATGCCGCGCTCGCGCGCTGGGGGATCGAATCGGGCAATACGCGGCGCTGAGCGCGGCGTCCGGATAGCATGCGGCGCGATGCCGCATGCGCACGAGCGTCGCGCGTGCCGGCTGCCCGTTACGCGTCCGGATCGCTGCTGCGCCCGATGATCTTCGTCGGAAACGGCTCGCCGCGAGCGCGCGACGGCAACGCGTGCGGATCGTCGCCTGCATCGCGACGGCGCGGCGCGATCGCGTCGAGCAGCGCCTGCTGCTCGGGCGGAATCTGATAGTCCCAGCCAAACCGGCTCAACTGGAGGCTCTGCGCGATCCGCAGCGCCGGCTCCATGAAGCGGATCGCCGCAGGCGGCGCGTAGCGCGCCTCGACGGTCTTCAGGAAGAGCGACAGCCAGCGGCTGAAATGGGCCGGCTCGATCCCGTCGAGCGGCTGGTGCGCCTGCTGCACGTTGCCGCGATAGCCCTTGGTGCCGAGCACGAGGCTGGACCAGAACGTGACCATCTTCGGCAGATGGTCGTCCCAGCGGCCGGCCAGCTTTGCGTCGAACACCGGCCCGAGCAGCGGATCGGCGCGCACGCGGTCGTAGAACGCGTAGACGAGATCGCGAATGTTCTCTTGGGTCGGCTCGGTGTCGCGAGGGCGGGCCGGTGCGGTATCGGGCGAGGCGGGCAGGACGGTCATGGCAAAAAGGGCCGGCAGAAATAGGCAACGACAGGGGCGGCGCGGGCATCGAGTAGGACGCCGGTCGATTTTTGACGCAAAATAGCGTCCAACACCCCTGAAAAACGTGTAAGTGTCACGCATCTTATTGCGCGCGCGCCATCGCGGCAAGCCGGGGCCGCGGAACAGGGCCGTCGCCGGCCCCGCGCGCATCCCGATCGGCCCGGCTCGCGTAATCGGGGCACGATCGATTTTTTCCGTATTCGCCCATGAGACTCACCGACTACACCGACTATTCGCTGCGCGTAATGCTGTACCTTGCCGTGCGCGGCGAGGGGCTCGCTACGATCCAGGAGATCTCGGACGCCTACGGCATCTCGAAGAACCATCTGATGAAAGTCGTGCAGCAGCTCGGCGAGCTGGGGTGGGTCGACACCGTCCGCGGCCGCAATGGCGGGCTGCGGCTGTTCCCCGAATCGCTGCAACTGACCGTCGGCCAGGTCGTGCGTGCGACCGAGAGCGACTTCGCGCTGGTCGGCTGCTTCTCGGCCGACGCCGAATCGCGCGGCTGCGTGATCGAGCCGCATTGCCGACTGAAGGGCGTGCTGGCGGCCGCGCGCGATGCATTCTTCGCCGAACTCGACCGTCACACGCTCGGCGAACTGGTCGAACCCGCTTCGCCGCTCGCCGCGTTGCTCGGCATCCACCCGGTCGTGCGCCTGCGCGCCGAGCCTTCGCCGGAAGACGCACCTGCGTCCGTCGAGCCGCCGTCGACGGCCGGCTGAGACGCGCTCGCCGCGCTTCTCGATCCGGCCGTGGTCCGTCCCGGGCCCGCATCAAGGATATCCGTCTATTTTTGCGCTGAATCAACCCGAATTTCGCTTGAAAGCCGCATAACCATCCTCATCTTGGTGTTAATCGAAAATTGGAGGTCTCGACTAAATGAGAATCGACAAGCTCACCACCAAGTTCCAGGAAGCACTCGCGGACGCGCAAAGCCTCGCGGCAGGCCGCGACAATCAATACATCGAACCCGTCCACGTTCTCGCGGCGCTGGTCGCGCAGCAGGACGGTTCCGCGCGCTCGCTGATGTCGCGCGCGGGTGTTCACATTCAGGCGCTGCAAGGCGCGCTGAACGAGGCCATTTCGCGCCTGCCGCAAGTGACGGGCACGGGCGGCGACATCCAGATCGGCCGTGAACTGGCCGGGCTGCTGAACCAGGCCGACAAGGAAGCGCAGAAGCTCAACGACACGTTCATCGCGAGCGAGATGTTCCTGCTCGCCGTGTCCGACGACAAGGGCGACGCCGGCAAGCTCGCACGCCAGCACGGCCTCACGCGCAAGGCGCTCGAAGCCGCGATCGCCGCGGTGCGAGGCGGCTCGCAGGTGCACAGCCAGGACGCGGAAAGCCAGCGCGAGGCGCTGAAGAAATACACGGTCGACCTGACCGAGCGGGCCCGTGCGGGCAAGCTCGACCCGGTGATCGGCCGCGACGACGAAATCCGCCGTTCGATCCAGATCCTGCAGCGCCGCACCAAGAACAACCCGGTGCTGATCGGCGAGCCGGGCGTCGGCAAGACCGCGATCGTCGAAGGGCTCGCACAGCGGATCGTCAACGGCGAAGTGCCCGAGACGCTGAAGGGCAAGCGCGTGCTGTCGCTCGACATGGCTGCGCTGCTCGCCGGCGCGAAATATCGCGGCGAATTCGAGGAGCGCCTGAAGGCGGTGCTCAACGACATCGCGAAGGACGAAGGCCAGACGATCGTCTTCATCGACGAAATCCACACGATGGTCGGCGCGGGCAAGGCCGAAGGTGCGATGGATGCGGGCAACATGCTGAAGCCGGCGCTGTCGCGCGGCGAGTTGCACTGCATCGGCGCGACCACGCTCGACGAATACCGCAAGTACATCGAGAAGGATGCCGCGCTCGAGCGCCGCTTCCAGAAGGTGCTCGTCGACGAGCCGAGCGTCGAGGCGACGATCGCGATCCTGCGCGGGCTGCAGGAGAAGTACGAACTGCACCACGGCGTCGACATCACCGACCCGGCGATCGTCGCCGCGGCCGAGCTGTCGCACCGCTACATCACCGATCGCTTCCTGCCGGACAAGGCCATCGACCTGATCGACGAAGCCGCTTCGAAGATCAAGATGGAAATCGATTCGAAGCCCGAAGAGATGGACAAGCTCGACCGTCGCCTGATCCAGCTGAAGATCGAGCGCGAAGCCGTGAAGAAGGAGCAGGACGAAGCGTCGCAGAAGCGCCTGCAGCTGATCGAGGAAGAGATCGAGCGTCTCGGCCGCGAATATGCGGACCTCGAGGAAATCTGGACCGCCGAGAAGGCCGCGGTGCAGGGCAGCGCGCAGTTGAAGGAAGAGATCGAGAAGGTGCGTGCGGACATCGCGCGGCTGCAGCGTGACGGCAAGCTGGAGAAGGTTGCCGAGCTGCAGTACGGCAAGCTGCCGCAGCTCGAGGCGCAACTGAAGCAGGTCACGCAGGCCGAAGAGCAGGAGCAGCACAACCCGACGCGTCCGCGCCTGCTGCGCACGCAGGTCGGCGCCGAGGAAATCGCGGAAGTCGTATCGCGTTCGACCGGTATTCCGGTGTCGCGGATGATGCAGGGCGAACGCGAGAAGCTGTTGCACATCGAGGAAAAGCTGCATGAGCGCGTGGTCGGCCAGCACGAGGCGATCAGCGCGGTGGCCGATGCGATCCGCCGTTCGCGCGCGGGTCTCGCCGATCCGAACCGTCCGTACGGCTCGTTCCTGTTCCTCGGGCCGACGGGTGTCGGCAAGACCGAGCTGTGCAAGGCGCTGGCGTCGTTCCTGTTCGACTCGGAAGAGCACCTGATCCGTATCGACATGAGCGAGTTCATGGAGAAGCACAGCGTCGCGCGGCTGATCGGCGCGCCGCCGGGCTATGTCGGCTACGAGGAGGGCGGCTACCTGACGGAAGCCGTGCGTCGCAAGCCGTACAGCGTGATCCTGCTCGACGAGATCGAGAAGGCGCATCCGGATGTGTTCAACGTGCTGCTGCAGGTGCTCGACGATGGCCGCATGACGGACGGGCAGGGTCGCACGGTCGACTTCAAGAACACGGTGATCGTGATGACGTCGAACCTCGGCTCGCAGGTGATCCAGGCGATGACGGGTTCGCCGCAGGAAGAGATCAAGGACGCCGTGTGGCTCGAGGTGAAGCAGCATTTCCGCCCCGAGTTCTTGAACCGGATCGACGACGTCGTCGTGTTCCATGCGCTCGACCGCAGCAACATCGAGTCGATTGCGAAGATCCAGCTCGCACGCCTGCACGACCGGCTCGCGAAGCTCGACATGGCGCTCGAAGTGTCGGAAGCGGCGCTCGAACAGATCGGCAAGGTCGGCTACGATCCGCTGTTCGGTGCACGTCCGCTGAAGCGCGCGATCCAGCAGGAGATCGAGAACCCGGTCGCGAAGCTCATCCTGGCGGGCCGCTTCGGCCCGAAGGACGTGATTCCGGTCGACGTCCAGGATGGCAAGTTCGTGTTCGACCGCGTCGTTCACTGATCGCAGGCCTCCGGCCGCCGCCCGGTTTGCGCCGGGCGCGCAAAAACAAACACCCCGCCTCGGCGGGGTGTTTGCTTATGGAGCGTCGCAACGACGCAGCGCGTCAGCCCTGCTTGCTGCCGCCGAACATGCCGGCGATCTGCGACAGCGAGCCGAGCACGTTCGATGGGTCGACCTGTGCCTGGCCATCGGCCGGCACCGCGCCGTCCGGCGTCGCGTGGTTGACGACGTGCGGCAGCACTTGCGCGAGGACGGTCGAGGCCATCGACGGATCGACACCGAACTTGCTCGCAAGCGCACCGATCGCATCCGAGCCCAGCACGTTCTGCAGTGTGTCCGGCGAGATCGGCTGGTTCTGGCCGGTGCCGACCCACGAGCCGATGATATCGCCCGCGCCGCCGGCCTTGAACTTCTCGATCAGGCCATTCAGGCCGCCCGGCTGGTTGTTGATGAATTCGAGCGCGGTCGTGATCAGCGCGCTTTGCGAGTTGCCGCCGGCCTGGCCGCCGAGCAGACCGCCAACGATGTCGAGGAGACCCATGGTTCTTCACCTTTACCGATAAGGGCGCCACGCCGTGGGCGCCCGTTGAACGAATGCCGCGCGCACGCCGTCGCGCGCGCGGCGCACATCAGGCGCCCGACGCCGCGGCGGCGGAGGCTGCCTTGTCCTTCTTGCTTTTCTTCTTCGAACCCTTCGTCGCTTTTGCCGACGAGGCCGCGGCCGGTGCGCTCGCACCCGCATCGGCGGATGCCGCCACCGCTGCGGCCGCTTTTTCCTTCTTCGTCGTGCGCTTGGCCTTGGCCGGCTTCGCCGCCGTATCCGGCGCGCTTGCCGCCGGTGCCGGTGCGGCGGCCGTCGTGCCGGCCGTCGCGGTCGTGGACGTCGACGCCGTGCCGGCCGACGTCGTTGCCGAGGTCGTCGCGGCCGGCTTCGACAGCTTCACGCCCTTCGGTGGCGTCGACGAGCCGCCGATCGTCAGGCCGTTTTCCTCGAGATGCCCGACCGACTTCGTGCCGAGGCCCTTGACGCGATTCGCGAGATCGTCCGCGTCCTTGAACGGGCCGTTCTTGGTACGTTCGTCGATGATCGCCTTCGACTTCACGGGCCCGAGACCCTTCACGGATTCGAGCGCGGCCTGGTCAGCCGTGTTGACTTCGACGGCTGCGGCAAGCCCTGCGGCGAGCGACAGCGATAGCGCGACGAACAGCATCAGCAGCTTTTTCAGCATGGCAAAGGCTCCCTGGTTCTGACGGATGAATGGCTGTTGCGACGGACGGCTGGGCGACGCCCGACCGGGCGTCGCCGTTAAGCATAGGACAAATGCGTGCCCTTTTTAAGACAGGCTGACCGAATCTTGCTGAAGGCTTGCGACGCTGTAAAGACCGAAACCTTCGCCGGGCGGTGGTTTTGACCATTCTTTACGGTGTCGCCGGGGCGTCGCTGACGATCGCCGCACTGGCTGTTCGACAGGGCTTGACTTAGAGTGAACTCTAACTCCTAACCTTGTTCCTGCCATGTCGAAAACCGTGACCCAACCTTCCTCCGCCTCTGCCGGCCCGCTGACGATCGGCCAGGTCGCCGAAATGACCGGCCTGTCGACGCATACGCTGCGGTACTACGAGCAGGCCGGCCTGCTGCGCGCGATTTCGCGCACGGCGGCCGGGCACCGGCTTTATGCACCGGCCGACCTTGACTGGCTGGCCTTCGTGATGCGGCTGAAGGCGACCGGCATGCCGATCGCGCAGATGCAGGCGTTCGCGGCGCTGCGCGCGCAAGGCGAGTCGACCTTCGGTGCGCGGCGCAGCCTGCTCGTCGCACATCACGACGCAGTGCGCGCGCATATCGCGGAGCTGCAGGCGAGCCTCGATGTGATCAGCGACAAGATCGTGAACTATGAGGCACAGGAGCGGGATATGGCTCGACGGGCAAGACCTTCTCACTCTCTATCGGAACAGGACGGACACAATGGAACGACTCGTTGAAGACCGCTACACGCGCGGCTGGAACAAACTGAAGGAAATCGACGGCGAAGTGGGCGAGCGCGTGATCGCGGCGCTCGCGCCGATCGCGCCGGATTTCGGGCGGCTCCTGGTCGAGTTCAGTTTCGGCGACATCTACAGCCGGCCGCAGCTCGACCTGAAAGCGCGAGAAATCGCGACGATCGCGGCGCTGGCCGCGCTCGGCAATGCGCAACCGCAGTTGAAGGTGCATATCGAGGCCGCGCTGAACGTCGGCTGCACGCGCGACGAGATCGTCGAGGTGTTCATGCAGATGGCCGTGTACGCGGGGATGCCGGCCGCGCTCAACGCGCTGTTCGCCGCGCACGAAGTGTTCACGCGGCGCGACGAAGCGGCCGGCAACGCGGCAGACGTGAGCGAAGCGGCCGGGCAGCCCGCATGAAGAAGCGCGCGCCGGTGTATCACGCGCGGTGCGGCGCGACGATCCGGTGCTTCGCGATGCGCCGGTACAGCGTCGCACGCGAGATGCCGAGTGCATGCGCGGCCGCGTCGGGCCGCCAGCGATGCGCGGTGAGCGCCGCGACGATGCGGCCGCGTTCGTCGTCGGGCAGCGTGCCGGGCGACGTGCCGCCAAGCTGCGTGGCGATATCGGCCGGTAGATCTCGCCGTGTCACGCGCGCAGCGTCGCACACCGCGCACGCATAGCGCAGCACGTTGCGCAATTGCCGCACGTTGCCGGGCCACGGATACGCGGCGAGCTGTTCGGCGAGCGTCGCATCGAGCGTCAGCACGTGGCCCGTGGCGTGCGCTTCCTCGGCGAATACGGCGGCGATCACGTCGCGCACGTCGGCACGCCCGCGCAGCGGCGGCAGTTCGAACGTCGCGCCGCTCAGCCGGTAGTACAGATCCTCGCGGAACGTGCCGTCGGCCACCATGCGCGCGAGATCGCGGTGCGTCGCGCAGATCACGTCGAGATCGACGCGTACGGGTGTATCGCTGCCGAGCGGCACGACTTCGCCATCGGCGAGCACGCGCAACAGGCGCGTCTGCAGCGCGAGCGGCATGTCGCCGATTTCATCGAGGAACAGCGTGCCGCCGTCGGCGAGCGCGATCTTGCCGCGCGCGCCGTGCTTGCGTGCGCCGGTGAACGCGCCGGCCGCATAGCCGAACAGTTCGCTCTCGATCAGCGCTTCCGGCAGCGCGCCGCAGTTGACCGCGACGAACGGCCGCGTACGCCGCGCGCCGGCATCGTGGATCGCGCGCGCGAATACTTCCTTCCCCGCACCGGTTTCGCCGAGCACGAGAATCGGCAGCCGCTTGCTCGCGACACGCAGCGCGAGTTCAGCCTGTTGCGCGATATGCGCATCGCTGCTTTGCAGAAACGGCGTCAGCGCGCCGACGTGGCGTTGCGCGCTTCCCGGGCGGCGCGAGGCCGTTCCGGGCTCGCGGCCAGTGCGCCGTAGCGGCGCACGCAGCCGCGCATAGAGCGGCGCGCCGGTCGCGCGCAGCCGCAGCGCGACGATCGCATCGAGCCGCGCGGCATCGCGCAGCGGCATTTCGGTCGCATCGAAGATCTCGTCGATATGGCGCGGTTCGCGCAGTGCCGGCAGTGCGTCGCGCGCCTGCCGGTTTGCCGCGACGATGTTGCCGCATTCGTCGAACGCGATCAGCCACTCGGGTTGCGCTTCGACGTAGTGACGATTCGGATGACCAAACAGGATCCAGTGCTGCGCGGTGCTGTGCACGAAGTAGCCGTCCTCGATCAGCGCCGCGCTCTGCCGCACGAGCTGATAGACGAGACGCTGGCTGTCGCGGCCGTCGGGCGAATGAACGGCCGACGCGTCGAGCACGCCGATCAGCTCGCCAGCCGGCGAGAAGATCGGTGCCGCGCTGCAGGTGAGCGTCGTGAACGCCGCACGAAAATGATCGGTCTTGTGCACGGTGATCGGCGCGAGATCGGTCAATACGTTCGCGACGCCACAGGTGCCTTCCTCGCTTTCCGACCAGCACGAGCCGATGTGCAGCCCCGCGTGGCGGAAGTCGTTGCGGCGCTCGCGGTCGATCCGGTAGTCGATCGTCACGCCGTGCGCGTCGGTCAGCATCACGCAGTAGTCCGCGACGCGGATCATGTCGTGCAGCCGCGTCAGGCACTGGCCCGACGCGCGCAGGAAGGCCTCCTCCTTGTCGCGTACTTCGCGGAGCTCGGCCGCGGTCAGCACGCGCGGGCCGATCGATGAAGCGGGGTCGAGCCTGTAACGCTCGAGGGACCGCTGCCACGAGGACACGAGGCGCGTGGAGTCGGCCGGCGCGGGCAGGCGTCCGGCGAGCGCGCCCAGCACTCGGTCGGCATGCTGGGCCTGGGGGACTGCGTAGGGCATGGTCGGCTCCGGTTCCGTACGGCGGGGATGCGATGTCCTTGTAGCACATCCCGTTCGACGGATCACATTGCATCGCAGCACGCGGCGGGCCTGAGACGTTCGTCTCACGGTATCGCGGGCTGTCTCGTGTCGTTGAGACGTGTGCGTGTGCGACAGGTGGAGATCGTCCGGCATGAAGCGGCCTGCGCGGCGCCGCGATAGGGCGGGGTTTGCAGGCAGGGCGGTGCGCTTGCAGCAGCGTCACGGTGGCCGTTTCGTCGTATCGGCGCTGTGAGACGAGCGGGCCGAATGGCCGCGCGCTTCGTCCTTCCGGCGACGAATCCGAAACACCGGCATCCCCGCCGCGTCAGCAATCACAAGGGTTTCACGTTCATCGCAAGCATGGTGGCACGCCGCTTGCAGAGATCACGGGCAAGTCGGCGCGGTTGCGTCGACGACGATCCGCCGCCCGGCGATGGCAGCGGACGAGACAGGCAGGGCCTCGGCACGCCAACGCGCCGCGGCCGGCCAACTGGATGGAGACGAACCCGTGACGATGCCCGTTACCGTCGGCGTGATCGCGAACCCCGCATCGGGGCGCGATATCCGCCGCCTCACGACGCATGCCTCCGTGTTTCCGACGGCGGAGAAGGCGAACATGATCGTGCGCCTGCTGGCCGGCCTCGGCGCGATGGGCGTCGAGCGCGTGCTGACGCTGCGCGACCGGACGGGCATCGCGACGCTGCTGCTGCGTGCGCTCGATACGCACCGTGCGGTCGCGCCGCACGAGCGCTGGCCCGAGGTCGAGTTCGTCGACCTGCCGATCACCGACACCGTCGCTGATACCCAGGCCGGCGCCGCGTACCTGCACCGGATGGAAGTCGCGCTGATCGTCGTGCTCGGCGGCGACGGCACCCATCGCGCGGTTGCCGCGCACTGCGGCGCGACGCCGCTCGTCGCGCTGTCCACCGGCACCAACAACGCATTTCCCGAACATCGAGAAGCCACCGTGGCCGGCGTCGCGGCAGGCCTCGCCGCGACCGGCGCCGTGCCGGCCGAAGTCGCGTTCACGCGCAACAAGCGGCTCGTCGTGCGCTGCGTGGCGGGCGCGCAGCCGGGGCGTGAGGAGATCGCGCTCGTCGATGTGTGCGCTGCGCGGCAGCGCTTCATCGGCGCCCGCGCGATCTCGGGGTCCGACGACATCGATTCGCTCTACCTGACGTTTGCGGAGCCTGACGGGATCGGCCTGTCCGCGCTCGGCGGCGCGTGGGCGCCGCTCGAACGCAGTGCGCCGCACGGGCTCGCGATGCGCTTCGCGGCCGATGGCGAGACAGCTGGCACGCCGCTCGTCGCGCCGATCGCGCCGGGCCGCGTCGATCGCGTCGTGATGCGCAGTTGCGAGCGGCTCGAGCCCGGTGCGTGGCAGACGATTCCGTTCGAGCACGGCACGCTCGCGTTCGACGGCGAGCGCGAGATCGAGGTCGCGCGCGGCGATCGCTACGAGATCTCGCTCGACTGGCGTGGGCCGCTGACGGTCGACGTCGGCCGCACGCTGCGTTACGCGTCGTCACGTCAGCTGCTGCGCGATGCCGGCGACTGGCGCTATTGACGCCCCGTTTTACCGCGTGACATTTCGACATCCATAACGATCGACAAGGAGACATCGCCATGACAGCCCCACTCGAAGGACAGGTCGCCATCGTCACGGGCGGCGCGCGCGGCATCGGCCGCGGCATTGCCCTGACGCTTGCCGGCGCGGGCGCCGACATCCTGCTGGCCGACCTGCTCGACGACGCACTCGACGCCACCGCGAGCGAGGTACGCGCGCTCGGCCGCCGGGCGGCGGTTGCGAAGGTCGACGTCACGCAGGCCGCGCAGGTCGACGCGATGGTTGCGCAGGCGCTCGCCGACCTTGGCCGGCTCGACATCCTCGTGAACTGCGCGGGCGTGATCAGCATTCATCCGGTTGGCGAACTGACCGAGCGCGACTGGGATTTCGTGATGGACGTGAACGCGAAGGGCACGTTCCTCGGGTGCCGCGCGGCGCTCGCGCCGCTGAAGGCGCAGGGCCGCGGCCGGATCATCAACGTCGCGTCGATCGCCGGCAAGGAAGGCTTTCCGAATCTCGCGCACTACAGCGCGTCGAAATTCGCGGTCGTCGGCTTCACGAACGCGCTCGCGAAGGAGGTCGCGCGTGACGGCGTGACCGTCAACGCGATCTGCCCCGGCATCGTGCGGACCTACATGTGGGACCGGCTGTCCGACGAATGGAAGACCGACGGCGAATCGGTCGAGGCGTCGTGGCAGCGGCACCAGTTGACGCTGATTCCGCAGGGCCGCGCGCAGACGCCGGAGGACATGGGCCGGCTCGCGCTGTTCTTCGCGACGATGGACAACGTGACGGGCCAGGCCGTGAACGTCGACGGCGGCTTCACGTTCCACTGACGGCCGCGGGCCGTGAAATCCGTCGCCACGGCCCCGGCCGCGGCGGCATTCGCAGTCAGACCTACTCAGGAGACACACATGACCGCTTCGACACAGCTCAGCAGGGACACGCTGCTGGACGCCTACCGGCTGATGCGCACGATCCGCGAATTCGAGGAGCGCCTGCACGTCGAATTCGCGACCGGCGAGATCCCCGGCTTCGTTCACCTGTATGCGGGCGAGGAGGCGTCCGCGGTCGGCACCATACTGCACCTCGGCCTCGACGACTACGTCGCGACCACGCACCGCGGCCATGGCCATTGCATCGCGAAGGGAGTCGACGTGCACGGAATGATGGCCGAGATCTACGGCAAGAAGACGGGCGTCTGCCACGGCAAAGGCGGCTCGATGCACATCGCCGACCTGGCGATGGGGATGCTCGGCGCAAACGGGATCGTCGGCGCGGGCGGCCCGCTCGTCTGCGGTGCGGCGCTCGCGGCGAAGCACAGGAAGACCGGCGGCGTCGGCGTGTGCTTCTTCGGCGACGGCGCATCGAACCAGGGCGTGATCTTCGAATCGATGAACCTCGCGTCGGTGTGGCGGCTGCCCGCGATCTTCGTGGCCGAGAACAACGGCTATGCGGAAGCGACGTCGTCGAGCTGGTCGGTCGCGACCGACAACATCGCCGATCGCGCGAACGGGTTCGGGATGCCGGGCGTGATCGTCGACGGCTTCGACTTCTTCGCGGTGCACGAAGCGCTCGGCGAGGCCGTCGAGCGTGCGCGCAACGGTGGCGGGCCGACGCTCGTCGAGGTGAAGTTCACGCGCTATTTCGGCCACTTCGAAGGCGATGCGCAAACCTATCGCGCACCCGGCGAAGTGCAGAAGCTGCGCGACGAAAAGGACTGCCTGAAGCATTTCGAAACGCGCGTCGTGCGGGCCGAAGCGCTGACGACCGCCGACCTGCGCGCGGTCGATGCCCAGGTGAAGGCGCTGATCGACGATGCGGTCGCGCAGGCCAAGGCCGCGCCGGTACCCGACGCGGCCGACCTGCTGACCGACGTCTACGTGTCGTACCCGTGAGCGCCGCCTGACACCGCGGCCGACACGGCGAACCGAACATTCCAGGAGACAGACATGGCAAGGAAGATCACTTATTCGCAGGCGATCAACGAAGCGCTCGCGCAGGAAATGGCGCGCGACGACAGCGTGATCGTGATGGGCGAGGACAATGCAGGCGGCGCGGGCGCGCCGGGCGAGGACGACGCGTGGGGCGGCGTGCTCGGCGTGACGAAAGGGTTGTTCCACAAGTTTCCGGGCCGCGTGCTCGATACGCCGTTGTCCGAAGGGGGCTACATCGGCGCGGCGGTCGGCGCTGCCGCGTGCGGGATGCGGCCCGTCGCGGAGCTGATGTTCATCGATTTCATGGGCGTGTGCTTCGACCAGATCTTCAACCAGGCCGCCAAGTTCCGCTACATGTTCGGCGGCAAGGCCGTGACGCCGGTCGTGATCCGCGCGATGTACGGCGCCGGCCTTCGCGCGGCCGCGCAGCATTCGCAGATGCTCACGTCGCTGTTCACGCACATTCCGGGGCTGAAGGTCGTGTGCCCGTCGACGCCGTACGACGCGAAGGGGCTGCTGATCCAGGCGATCCGCGACAACGATCCCGTGATCTTCCTCGAACACAAGCTGCTCTATACCCGCGAAGGCGATGTGCCGGAGGAGTCCTATGCGATTCCGTTCGGCGAAGCGAGCGTGATGCGCGACGGCGACGACGCGACGATCGTCACGTACGGCCGGATGGTACATCTCGCGATGGACGCGGCCGCGAAGCTCGCGAAGGACGGCATCCAGGTCGACGTGATCGACCTGCGCACGACGTCGCCGCTCGACGAGGACACGATCCTCGAAAGCGCGGAGCGCACCGGGCGCGTGGTGGTCGTCGACGAGGCGAACCCGCGCTGTTCGATCGCGACCGATATTGCCGCGCTCGTTGCGCAGCGCGCGTTCCATGCATTGAAGGCGCCGATCGAACTCGTGACCGCGCCGCATACGCCCGCGCCGTTCGCAAGCGTGCTGGAAGACCTGTATATCCCGTCCGCCGATGCGATTGCGCAGGCGGTCCTGAAGACGAGGAGCTGACACGATGTCGATTCACATGATCACGATGCCCAAGTGGGGGCTGTCGATGGAGCAGGGGCAGGTCAACGGCTGGCTGAAGTCGCTCGGCGAACGCGTGACGAAGGGCGATGAAGTGCTCGACGTCGAGACCGACAAGATCTCGTCGGGCGTCGAATGCGCGTTCGACGGCACGCTGCGCCGGCAGGTCGCGCAGGAGGGCGAGACGCTGCCGGTCGGTGCGCTGCTCGGCGTCGTCGCCGCCGCTGACGCGAGCGATGCCGACATCGATGCGGCGATCGCCGATTTCCAGCGTGACTTCGTGCCGAGCGCGGCCTCCGACGAAGCAGCGGGCCCGCAGCCGGAAAAGGCGCAGATCGGCGGCCGGACGGTGCGCTTCCTGAAGCTCGGTGAAGGCGCGGGCACGCCCGCCGTGCTGATCCACGGCTTCGGCGGCGATCTCAACAACTGGCTGTTCAATCACGCGGATCTCGCCGCGCACCGGCCGGTGTGGGCGCTCGATTTGCCCGGTCATGGCGAGTCGGGCAAGGCGGTCGAGACGGGCAGCCTCGACGAACTGGCCGATGCGGTGCTTGCGCTGCTCGATGCGAAGGGCATCGACAAAGCTCACCTGATCGGCCATTCGATGGGCGGCGCAGTCGCGATGACGGCGGCCGAGCGCGCGCCGCAACGCATCGCATCGCTGACGCTGATCGCGAGCGCCGGGCTCGGCACCGACATCAACCGTACTTACATCGACGGCTTCGTCGCCGGCAACAGCCGCAACACACTGAAGCCGCACCTCGGCGCGCTGTTCGCGGACCACGCGCTGGTCACGCGGCAGCTCGTCGAGGATCTGGTCAAGTACAAGCGGCTCGAGGGCGTGCAGGCCGCGCTCGAGAAGATCGCGAATGCCGCGTTCGACGGCGCCGCGCAGCGGCGCGTGTTCCGCGACCGGCTCGCGATGCTTGCGCCGCGCACGCTCGTCATCTGGGGCGAGCGCGACCAGGTGATTCCGGCGCAGCACGCGCAGGGTTTGCCGGAAGGCGTGCGGGCCGAGGTGATCGCCGGCAGCGGGCACATGGTGCAGATGGAGGCGGCCGCCGACGTGAACCGCCTGATCGTCGCGTTTCTCGGAGGCTGACGATGGCCGCCGCGCTCGAACGACCCAGCCTCACGGCGCTCGGCCAGCCGGGCGCGAGAAGCCGTGACAAGCTCGCGCGCATTCCGGTGCGCGTCGAGCCCGCGGCCGGTGCGGCGTTGCCGAAGCCGCCGTGGCTGCGCGCGCGGCCGATGATGAGCGCGGCGGTCGCCGACATGGCGGCCGTGCTGCGCGACCATCGGCTGCATTCCGTCTGCGAGGAGGCGATGTGCCCGAACATCGGCGAATGCTTCGCGCAGCGCACGGCGACCTTCATGATCATGGGCGGCCTGTGCACGCGGCGCTGCCCGTTCTGCGACGTCGCGCACGGCCGTCCCGAGCCGCTCGACGCCGACGAGCCCGCGCGGCTGGCCGATGCGGCCGCGGCGCTCGGGCTGCGCTACGTCGTGATCACGTCGGTCGACCGCGACGACCTGCGCGACGGCGGCGCCGCGCATTTCGCCGCGTGCATCGCGGCGGTGCGCGCAAGCGTGCCGGGCATCGGCGTCGAAGTGCTGACACCGGACTTCCGAGGCCGCGTGGCCCGCGCGCTCGATGCGCTGTCGACGGCGTGGCCCGACGTGTTCAACCACAACATCGAGACGGTGCCGTCGCTGTATCGGGCGGCGCGGCCGGGTGCCGACTATCGCGGCTCGCTCGAACTGCTCGCGCAGGCGAAGCTGGCACGGCCGGGACTCGTGACGAAATCGGGGTTGATGCTCGGGCTCGGCGAGTGCGACGACGAAGTGCGCGACACGCTGCGCGACCTGCGTGCGCATGACGTCGACGTGCTGACGCTCGGCCAGTACCTCGCGCCGTCCGCGCACCATCTGCCGGTGCGGCGCTACGTCAGTCCGGACGCATTCGCCGCGTGGCGCGACGAGGCGCTGTTGCTCGGTTTCAGGGAAGTCGTCGCCGGCCCGCTCGTGCGGTCGTCGTATCACGCGGCCGACGTGCTGGAGGAGACGTAGCGGGCGGTGCGTCAGGCGGACGTGGAAGCGGTGGCGTGCGCACGACTGACGCGGCGCAGGTACAACACGAGCCCGGCGCCCGCGAGCATCAGGCTGACCGTGTTCGCGAACCAGAAGCCGCGCGCACCGGTCAGCCACGCGGGCGCGATCCCGCCCACGTCGAAGCCGAGCACGTAGCCGCCGCTGAGCCCGACGCCCCACAGCGCGACCGCATAGATCACGGTCGGCACGACCGCCACCTTGTACGCGCGCAGCACGAACGCCGACGTGACCTGCAGCGCATCGAAGACGTGGTAGCACGCGACGATCGCGACGAGCGGCATCGCGGCCGCGGCGACGGCCGGGTTCGGCGTATAGCCGCCGATGATCAGCGGGCGCAGCACGAACACGAGCAGGCCGTAGGTCGCGGCGATGCCGCACGCGAAGATCACGCTGTGCCGGCCGAGCAGCCGGGCTTCCTCGGGCCGTCCGGCGCCGAGCGCGCGCGCGACCAGCGTCGACGCCGCCACGCCGATCGACAGCGGCGTCATGTACAGCACCGCGCCGATGTTGCCGGCGATCTGGTGGCCGGCGAGCGTCGTCGTGCCGAACTGCGCGATGAACAGCGCCATGCACGTATACGACGTGACCTCGATCAGGTACGACAGGCCCATCGGCACACCGAGTTTCAGGATCGCCTTCTGGCGTTCCCACACCGGCCAGCAGAAGCGCGAGAAGATCGCGAGCGGCGCGAACACGTCGAGCTTCGCGAGCAGCGTGTAGCCGATCAGCGCGAGCGCCCAGTTGATCAGCGTGCTGGCGAGCCCGCAGCCGGGGCCGCCGAGGGCTGGCACGCCGAACCCGCCGAAGATGAACCACACGTTCAGCGGAAACTTGAGCAGCAACGCGCCGATCTGCAGGATCATCGCGAGGCGCGGCTTGCCGGCCGCGTTGGTCAGCGCGTTGTAGATGCGGAAGACGAGGCTGGCGGGCAGCCCGTACGACAGGATGCGCAGGTAGTCGACGGTGCGGTCGTGCAGCGCGGCGGGTGTGTGCGCGACGCGCAGCAGCGGTTCGGGAAAATGCAGCAGAAGAAAGCCGGGCACCGCGAGCAGCAACGCGAGCCACAGCGCCTGGCGCACTTCCTCGCCGATCTCGGCGTAGCGGCGCGCGCCGTACAGCTGCCCGGTAATCGGCTGCAGCGCTGACAGGATGCCCGTCAGGCCGATATAGATCGAGATGTAGATCGACGAGCCGAGCCCGAGTGCGGCCAGATCGACGGCCGAATAGCGCCCGACCATCGCGGTGTCGATCACGCCGAACGCGATGATCGCAAGCTGGCCGACGAGCACCGGCCATGCGAGACCGACGATCCGGCGGATGTCGCCGAACATCGTCAATCGGCCGGCTGGCGGCGCGGCGGACGCCGTTTGACGGGCGTCTTCGGCCGTTCGATGCGCTCGTACAGGCGGAAGCGCTCGTCACGGTCGGCGGCGCGCCGGCCTTCCCACACGAGACGCCACACGTATTGCGACATCGAGCTCGGCTCGCCGAAGTCCGAGCGGTCCTGGCGCAGGATCACGTCGCAGTCGCCGGAGAAATCGAAGCGCATGTTGCCGAAATACGCGAAGGTTGCGATCTGCGCGTCACCGAGCCGCACCGGCGAGATGCACTCGTAGTCGGACGGCAGGTGCACGGCGATCTGCTGCGCGACGTCGCGATAGGTCCGGCCGTAGTTGACGATCGGCAGCCACAGCGTCATCAGCAGCACCCACATCAGCGTGGTGCCCGCACCCGACAGCACGACGCTGCGCCACAGCACTTTCGGCTGCCGCGAGATGCGCCAGCGCACGAGGAAGCACCAGCACACGGTGGCGATCACCGCGCAGATGAACGACAGGATCTTGAAGTGCGGCTCGTAGCCGGGCACGAGGCGGGCGAGGTTGCGCGCGAGCGGGTGCGGGAAGCCCGTGAGCGACGCGAGCCAGACGAGCCACACGAAGGTGCCGAGGATCGTGAAGCTCAGCACCGCGAACCAGTCGATCGCGTTGATCGCGCCGCGCTTGAGGGTCGGCAGCGCGAACGTCGCGAGCACCGCGAGCGGCGGCAGCAGCAGCATGTACATGCGGTTCGACTGCTGGCTCTGCAGGATCACGAGCGCGACGAGAGGCACCGCGACCGACAGTGGAATCGCGACGTGCGCACGGCGGCGCATGCCGGCCCAGCTCCACCACGCCCAGATAGCGAGCGGCCACGCGGGCCATGTGAACAGCGGCAGGTTCTTTGCCGCATAGCCGAGCACGGCGGTCGGCGGACCCGAAAAGCGCATCAGGCTGCCGTGAATCCACTGGTTGAAGAACCATGCGGCGTCGTCGGGTGCCGCGACGAACGCGGCCAGCGGCCACAGCGCGAAGATCGCGGCCGCGAGCGGTACGCCGACCAGCGGCAGGCGCAGGTTGCGCATCTCGGGCGTGACGAGCCACAGCACGGCCGTGCCGGCGAGCAGGGCGACGACCAGCACCGGATTGCCGGACAGCGCGACGAGGCCCATCGCGAGGCCCCACCACAGCGCGCCCTGCATCGGCTTGTCGATGCCGCGCACGATCCCGTAGACGAGCATCGCGATCCACGCGAACTGCGCAAGCTGCGGCGTCGTTTCGTGCCCGCGCTCCGCGAGACCGAAGCAGGCGACGAGCACCAGTAGCGCGCCGTCGGCGAGCGTGCGGCCGTAGTCGCGCGGCTCGGGCTCGCCGCCGAATGCGTATTTGAACGGCTGGACCTCGGCACGCCGGCCGAGCAGGTAGGCCGCGTACCAGACGAATGCGCATGCGACGCAGAACAATATGCCGGTATCGACGCGCGACGCGTTGCTCGCGTCGACCCACGGGCCGAGGCCGCGGATCGACAGCGCGCCGAACCAGTAGCCGAGCGGCCCGTCGGTCGTGATGAACTTGCCGACCAGGTTCGGCAGCAGCCAGTCGTGCCAGCCGCCCTTGGCCATCGTCCACATCACGCCAAAGCCCGCCGCGTCCTCGTTCTTCCACGGGTCGCGGCCGAACAGGCCGAACGCGGCGTAGACGAAGCAGAGCGTGAGCAGCAGCCAGCGCGGTAGCGCGCGCGTGGCGGAGGCGGTGAGACGGACGACAGGCTTCATGCAGATGAGCGATTTGTTATGGGCGGGTGGCCGGCGCGGATGCGCGCGGTCGAGCCGGTTTCGAGCATCCGGCATTGTAGACGCGCCCGCTGTTGCGCGTCAGGTCGATACCCGGGCGCAGGCTGGCGCCTGCCGGGCGAGCAGAGACAAAAAAGGGCAGCCTCGGCTGCCCTTTTGTGCGGTACCGGTGCAATGCAACCACCGGATGCAATGCGAAGCTTACTTCGCCTTGCCGCTGGCGCGAACGCCGAACTTGTTCTTGAACTTCTCGACACGGCCTGCCGTGTCCATGATCTTTTGCTGACCCGTGTAGAACGAGTGCGATTCCGACGACACTTCGATCTTGGCGAGCGGGTAGGTCTTGCCGTCGAGTTCGATGTTTTCGCGCGTCTGGATCGTCGAGCGCGTGATGAACTTGAAGCCGTTCGACATGTCTTGGAAGACGACTTCGCGGTAGTTCGGGTGGATGCCTTCTTTCATGGTCTTTCCTTGGTGAGAGCGGTAGCCAACCCGCCGCTTGTCGTACCGGAACGCGCACATTGCGCAAACCAGACCACGCCAAGCCCGGCGCGAGCCACTTGCCTAAGGTCGAAAAACGGCGATTATGCCAGAAAATCAGATGGTTGACGAATAATTTTCACGGTGCGTCGAGCGCGCCGGTGCCGGCCGGATCCTGCCGGTAGTAGCGCGCGAGCAGCCGGTACAGCTCCGGAAATTCGGACTCGAACGCTTTCGGCCGGACGAACAGCGCTTCGCTGCATACCGCGAAGAATTCCGACGGGTGGTCGGCTGCATAGGGATCGATCAGCGAATCCCGCTCGAAGCGCGCCCACGCACGGTCCGGCACCGCGTCGACGCGCGCGCAGAACTGGTCGTACGCGTGTTCGAACACGTCGGCCCAGGCCTGCGCATCGAGGTGCGGCGCGTGCCACCGCCGAAATAGGGGCGGATAGCCATCGGCCGCGCCGTTGACCATGTCGATCTTGTGCGCGAACTCGTGGATCACGACGTTGTACGCGTCGTGGCCGTCCGTCATCTGCGCGTCTTCCCAGGACAGGATCACGGGGCCGCCTTCCCAGGCCTCACCGCTCGCATCCTGCTCGACTTCGTGCACGACGCCGTCCTCGTCCTGCACCGTCTTGCGGATCACGAATTCACCCGGATACACGACGACGCCGACCCAGCCGTCGTACAGCGACAGGTCGAGATTCAGCACGGGCAGGCAGGCCTGCGCGGCGATCGCGACGATCATCGCGTCGGTCAACTCGAGCCCGTGTGCGGTCGAGAACGATTTCTTCGCGACGAACAGGCTCGTCAGTTCGCGCAGCCGGCCGAGCGCGTCGGGCGGCAGTGCCGCGAGGAACGGCAGGCGCTCGACGGTGTCCTGCCACAGCGCGTCGGGAATCGGGTGGCTGCGCAGCGCGCGGTCGCGGCGGCGGTCGTCGAACCAGCGGGTCAGTTTCGAGAGCATGAAGGCGGCTCGCGGAAATCCAAAGCCTGTCTTTTAACTCAATCGATCTCTTTTTGCCATGCCGCAAAGAGACCGCCGACGAGCGCCACGCCCGCCAGGAAGTAAAAGCCGTCGAGCGACGCGAGGAACGACGCCTGTTGCGCGACCATGCGCGCGATCGACGCGATCGCGAGACCGTGCGCCTCGTTCAGCGCGTGGCCGGCGGCGGCATAGCTGCGCGTCAGCGCATCGACTGTCTGCCGGAAGAGCGGGTCGAACACGTTCGCGCGCTCGACGAGCCGCGTCTGGTGCACGGCCACGCGGTGCTGTTCGACGATGATCACCGACGACGTCGCGAACGAGATCGTCAGTTGCCGCACGATGTTCTTCAGCCGGTAGCCGTGCGTATATTCGTCGATCGCGAAGATCCGGAACGTCAGGTTGGCCACCGGCAGCACGATGAAGAGCAGCAGCAATCCGCGCAGCAGCAGCGGGACGATCAGTGCGGCTTCGCCGACCTGCGGCGTCATCCGCGTCATCCACAGCGCGGCCGTGATGGCGATCGCGAACCCCGGCACGACGAACCACTTCTTGTGCGTGACGAATTTCGCGTAACGCAGGTACGCGAACAGCGCGGTGGCCGAAATCAGCGACATCGTGCCCACCAGCCGCCCGGCGTTCTCGACCGGATAGCCGAGCCCGCTTTCGAGAAAACGCGAGGTCAGGTAACTGAAGCCCGTCGACTCGAAGTAATAGAACATGTAGAGCAGCAGCCCGACCTGGAACGTCCGTTCGCGGAACGCGTGCAGGCGCACGAGCGGCGTCGGGTGATTCCACTGGTGATACGCGAACCACGCAAGCGCGCCGATCCCCACGATCGTCAGCAGGATCAGCATGGGCGAGCCGCTGTAGAGCTGGTAATGCACCTGCTGCAGCACGATCTGCAGTGCACCTTGTGCGAGCGCGAACACGACATACGGCCAGAAGTGTCCGGAGCCGCGTTCGTCGTCGGGTGTCCGGCCCGAATCGGGCAGCGTGAGCAGCGCGAGGACCGCAAACGCGATGCCGGCCGGCGCCGAGCACGCGAACAGCGCGCGCCACGTCGAATGTGCGACGAGCAGGCCGCCGACGATCGGCGCGAGCGCGCTGCCGAGCAGGATCATGATCAGGAACGCGCTTGTCGCGGGCGGCCGTTCCTGCGGCTTGAAGCTGATCTGGATCAGGATCCGGCACGCGCCCATCATCGGGCCGATGAAATATCCCTGAAAGCCGCGCGCGAACGCGAGTTCGAGCGACGTGTCGGCGAGCGCTGCCGCGATCGCGCCGAACGAGAACATCAGCATGCAGCCGGCGACGTAGCGGCGATGGCCGAGCCGGTCGACCCACCATTGCTGCTGCAGGATGCCGAGCACGGCTGTGATCGCATAGGCGCTCGACGACCACACGAGCTCGTCGGGCGATGCGTTGATGCCGCCCGCGATGTAGCTCGCGAAGAACGAGAAGACCGCGTTGTCGAAATAGTCGATGCCGGTCACGAGCGCGAGCGCCCAGGGGAAAAGGTCCGCGCGCAGGTTCGCGCGGCTCCACAGCGGCGAGCGACCGGGCATCGCGTTCATTCGCGCGCCTTGCGTGCGCGCCGCGTGCCGGCTTCGGCCTGCCGCTGCGCAATCAGCGCATCGGCGTTTTCGCCGGCAAGACGCCGATCGACGTAGTCGATGTCGTGTTGCAGCTCCTTGCGCAGCGCGACGGCTTCCTTCAGTTCGCGCTGGACGGCCGCGATCCGCCGGTCGAGTGTGTCGATCTGCTCGGCAAGGCCGGTGCGGATGTCGCGCAGCGATGCGTCCGAATAGCGGCGCCGGCCGTCGCCCGTTTCTTCCAGCGGGCGCTTCAGCATTTCCGTGATGCCGTGTAGCGAGAAGCCGAGCGCCCGCAGCCGCAGGATACGCGCGAAGCGCTCGAGGTCGGTCTCGTCGTAGAGACGGTAGCGGCCTTCGCTGCGCGACGGCGTGACGAGCCCGCGCTCTTCGTAATACTTCAGCGTGCGCGGCGTGACGCCGAGCCGTGACGCCGCATCGCTCACGGTCAGCAGCGGGGTGGAGGTGTCGTTCGGCATCGGGAGGAGGATCGGGTTTGGGCGATGACGCGATTATAGATCAACCTGTACGTTCACGTTCAGGTTGACGCCGAAAAACGGCCGCCGGGCGGGATGCGCGGGCGGCCGTCTTTTTGGTGCGTGGCGTGGGCGATTATCCGCCGCGGCGCATCAGGTCGAAGAACTCGGAGTTGCTCTTCGTCTGGCGGATCTTGTCGAGCAGGAATTCCATCGCTTCGACTTCGTCCATGTCGTGGATGAACTTGCGCAGCACCCAGATCTTTTGAAGAATCTCGGGCTTGATCAGCATTTCTTCGCGACGCGTGCCCGACTTGTTCAGGTTGATCGACGGATACACGCGCTTTTCCGCGAGACGGCGCTCGAGGTGCACTTCCATGTTGCCGGTGCCCTTGAACTCTTCGTAGATGACGTCGTCCATGCGGCTGCCGGTTTCGATCAGCGCGGTGCCGATGATCGTCAGCGAACCGCCTTCCTCGATGTTGCGCGCCGCGCCGAAGAAGCGCTTCGGACGTTGCAATGCGTTCGCGTCGACACCACCCGTCAGCACCTTGCCCGATGCCGGGATCACGGTGTTGTACGCGCGTGCGAGACGCGTGATCGAATCGAGCAGAATCACGACGTCGTGCTTCATTTCGACGAGGCGCTTGGCCTTCTCGATCACCATTTCGGCGACCTGGACGTGGCGCGTGGCCGGTTCGTCGAACGTCGAGGCGATCACTTCGCCGGCGACCGAGCGCTGCATTTCGGTCACTTCTTCAGGGCGTTCGTCGATCAGCAGCACGAACAGGATCACGTCCGGGTGGTTCTGCTTGATCGCATGTGCGATGTGCTGGAGCATCACGGTCTTGCCCGACTTCGGCGACGCGACGAGCAGGCCGCGCTGGCCCTTGCCGATCGGCGCGATCATGTCGATGATGCGGCCCGTGACGTTTTCCTCGCCGCGCATTTCGCGTTCGAGCGACAGCGGCTTGTTCGGGTGCAGCGGCGTGAGGTTCTCGAACATGATCTTGTGTTTCGAGGCCTCGGGCGGCTGCCCGTTGACTTTGTCGACCTTCACCAGCGCGAAGTAGCGCTCGCCGTCCTTCGGCGTGCGGACTTCACCTTCGATGGTGTCGCCGGTGTGCAGGTTGAAGCGGCGGATCTGCGACGGGCTGATGTAGATGTCGTCGGTGCTCGCGAGGTACGACATTTCCGGCGAGCGCAGGAAGCCGAAGCCGTCCGGCAGCACTTCGAGCGTACCGTCGCCGAAGATCGTCTCACCCGTCTTGGCGCGCTTTTTGAGAATGGCGAACATCAGCTCCTGCTTGCGCAGGCGGTTCGCGTTTTCGATCTCCAGGCCATTGGCCATTTCGATCAGTTCGGAGACGTGCAGAGACTTGAGCTCGGATAAATGCATACGGAGAACCCGCCAGGGAGGAGACGACGAAAGAAATAAAGGGAGGAGGGCGAGCGGAAGCGCTCAGAGACTTAAATGCGTCTTGTAGACGTTTTTTAATTCTAGCATAGGCCGATTCGCGCTTGAGCGAGCGATCGGCGGGTTGTCGACGGACGTGTTGCCGGCTGACAACACGTCCGCGGAACTGCCTGTATTACAGGTGGCTGTCCAGGAATGCGGTGAGCTGCGACTTCGACAGCGCGCCGACCTTCTGCGCGGCGGCCGCGCCGTTCTTGAACAGGATCAGCGTCGGGATGCCGCGCACGCCGAACTTCGCGGGCGTTGCCTGGTTGTCGTCGACGTTGATCTTCGCGATCTGCAGCTTGTCGCCGTAGTCCTTCGCGACTTCGTCGAGGATCGGGGCGATCATTTTGCACGGGCCGCACCATTCGGCCCAGAAATCGACGAGCACGGGCTTGTCGGATTTGACGACGTCCTGTTCGAACGATGCGTCGCTGATGTGTTTGATCTGTTCGCTCATTGGGTCAATACCTCTTACGGTTCGGGGACTGCCTGCTTGCGCGTTGCGGCGAACCGGCTGCCGTTGGCTGCCGGCCGCTGCGGCAGGTCACTCCGCTCTCCGGAAAGGAGGGGTGTAAGCGCTGCATGCCGCGGCTCGCGGGTCGTTCGGGCGTCATATTAGCCTAAATTGCTATCTGCTGCGGGCGGCGATAGTAGCCGCTACGCGAGTAGGGGTACGACGCGACGTTCGACCGTCGTGTCCAGCAGGTGGAGGCCGGATCGCAAATTACAAGGGGTGGACGCGCAGCCCGTTCGCGTCCGGTGGGCTTCGTGGAGCCCGATGTGCGTCGGTTTGTCTGGTCAAATTCGCATTGGTGCGAACAAACGGTCGCATTCATCCGGAAGCGGTGATAGAATATGCCGTGACGGGCCTCCTCGCATGGTGGGGCGGTGAACCTGGTCAGGTCGGGAACGAAGCAGCCACAATCGTTTTCCGCCAGTGCCGAGGGTCGGGCTCGTCACCTTCCTTCTCGCCCCGTTCGCCGGGCGTTTTTTATTTCTGCACCACACTCCGTTTTACCTGCGCGTTGCCTGTCTTCCGCACCGTTTCGCGTGTCGGCGCGACGCAGCGTTACTGATACAATTTCCCGATGACCTATCAAGTTCTCGCACGCAAGTGGCGTCCGAAGGATTTCGCTTCGCTCGTCGGCCAGGAGCACGTCGTCAGGGCGCTTACGCACGCGCTCGACGGCGGGCGTCTCCATCACGCCTATCTGTTTACCGGAACCCGCGGTGTCGGCAAGACGACGCTGTCGCGGATCTTCGCCAAGGCACTCAATTGTGAAACCGGTGTCACGTCGCAGCCGTGCGGCGTGTGCCGAGCCTGCCGCGAGATCGACGAAGGGCGATTCGTCGATTACGTCGAGATGGATGCCGCGAGCAACCGCGGCGTCGACGAAATGGCCGCGCTGCTCGAGCGCGCGGTGTACGCGCCCGTCGATGCGCGCTTCAAGGTCTACATGATCGACGAAGTGCACATGCTGACGAATCACGCGTTCAACGCGATGCTGAAGACGCTCGAGGAGCCGCCGCCGCACGTCAAGTTCATCCTCGCGACCACCGATCCGCAGAAAATCCCCGTGACCGTGCTGTCGCGCTGCCTGCAGTTCAACCTGAAGCAGATGCCGGCCGGGCACATCGTGTCGCATCTCGAACGGATCCTCGGTGAAGAGCAGATCACGTTCGAGCCGCAGGCACTGCGCCTGCTCGCGCGTGCCGCGCAGGGCAGCATGCGCGACGCGCTGTCGCTCACCGACCAGGCGATCGCCTATTCGGCGAACGAGGTGACCGAATCGGCCGTGTCGGGCATGCTCGGCGCGCTCGACCAGACTTACATGGTGCGTCTGCTCGACGCGCTCGCCGCAGGCAGCGGCCCGGAAATCCTGGCGATTGCCGACGAGATGTCGCTGCGCAGCCTGTCGTTCTCGACCGCGCTTCAGGATCTCGCGAGCCTGCTGCATCGCATCGCGTGGGCGCAGTTCGCGCCGGGCTCGGTGCTCGACGAATGGCCCGAAGCGGGCGACCTGCGCCGCTTCGCCGAGACGCTGAGCCCCGAGCAGGTCCAGTTGTTCTATCAGATCGCGACGGTCGGTCGGGCCGAGCTCGGCCTGGCGCCGGACGAGTACGCTGGTTTCACGATGACGCTGCTGCGGATGCTCGCGTTCGAGCCGACGGTTGCCGCCGGCAGTGCGCCGGGCGGCCAGCCGTCCGCGCCGCGTGCGGTGCCGGGCCCGCGCGTGGCGGCGGCATCGGCCGCTGCGGCGAAGCCGGTATCGACTACACCGGCCGAAGCAGTGCGGCCGCAGGCTATTGCCCCGGCAGCGCCCGCGGCACCGGTTGTGCGGGCAGCGCCGGTGCAGTCCGGCGACGAAACGGACCGGCCGGCCGTGAAGCCGGCTGCCGTCGAAGCAGCCGCGCCGGCCCCGATTGACGCGCCCGTCATCGAAATCCCGCAGTCGCAGACGGCTGCAGCACCGCAAGCGGAGCCGGCTGGCGATAACCCGGCATCTGTACGCAAGGAACCCGAGCCGCCTGCTGCCCCGCCTGCTGCCGTTACGCAGCGAAGCGACGAGCCGGCTGCTCCGGCCGAACCGATGCCGCGCGCTGCGCCGCCTGGGCCCGCCGCGCGTCCGGCGGCGCGTTCCGGAGGAGCCGCAGCCGCGCTCGACGTGTTGCGCAATGCGGGGATGCGCGTGTCGTCCGACCGCGGGCGCGCAGGCGCCGCCGCCGCGAAAACGGCTGCCCAGCCGGCCGCCGAGAAGCCGGCCGCACCGCGTCCCGCCGCCGTCCAGGTGCCGACGCCGCGCGCTGCCGCCCGTGCACCGCAGGCAGCCGATTCGCGCCAGGCGTCGCCGCCGTGGGAGGACATCCCGCCCGACGACTACGTGCCGCTCAGCGCCGACGAAATGTTCGGCGGCCCGCCCGACGATGGCTTCGTGCCGGTATTCGACAGCGGCCCCGACGATGTACGCGTGGCGCCGAGGCCGGCGGAAACCCGTCCGTCCGCACCGGTCGACACGCGTCCGTTGCCGCCTGCGATCGCACTCGATCCGGTCGGCTTCGACGGCGAATGGCCGGCGCTGGCCGCGCGGCTGCCGCTCAAGGGCGTCGCGTACCAGCTCGCGTTCAACAGTGAACTGACGGCTGTCGATGCGACGACGTTGAAGCTTTCCGTACCGGTGCCGCAATATGCGGACGCCGCGCAGGTCGCGAAGCTGAAGGCCGCGCTGGCCGATGCGCTCGGCAAGCCGGTCGAGGTGGCCGTCGAAGTCGGGCCCGCGCGGCGCACCGCGGCGGCGCTCGATGCGGCCGCGCGCGCGGCACGCCAGCGCGAGGCCGAGCAGGAGATTCACGGCGATCCGTTCGTCCAGCAGCTCGTGCGCGACTTCGGCGCGCGCATCGTCGAAGGTTCGGTGCGCCCGCTCGCCGATGCGGCGCCGGATGGCCCGTCGCCGACACTGCATTGAACTGACCGCCCCGCGACAGGCACAATCACGCCCACACATAGGCCGGCACGCGCCGCGTGCCGGTTTTCACACGATCAAGAAGGAGTATTCCCATGTTGAAAGGCAACCTCGCCGGACTGATGAAGCAAGCGCAGCAAATGCAGGAAAACATGAAGAAGATGCAGGAGCAGCTTGCGCTGATCGAAGTCGAAGGGCAGTCGGGCGCCGGCCTCGTCAAGGTGACGATGACGTGCCGCAACGAAGTGCGTCGCGTGTCGAT
This sequence comes from Burkholderia sp. SRS-25, assembly GCF_004343765.1. Lineage (NCBI taxonomy): Bacteria > Pseudomonadati > Pseudomonadota > Betaproteobacteria > Burkholderiales > Burkholderiaceae > Burkholderia > Burkholderia sp. SRS-25. The sequence continues at coordinate 40,483 of NZ_PTXM01000024.1, read as the reverse complement.
CGACCCGAGCCTGCTCGCGGACGACAAGGACATGCTCGAGGATCTCGTCGCGGCTGCGTTCAACGATGCCGTGCGCAAGGCCGAAGCGACGTCGCAGGAAAAGATGAGCGGCATGACGTCGGGCCTGCCGCTGCCCCCGGGCTTCAAGCTGCCTTTCTGAGCGCGGCGCCCGTGCCACTTTTTACCCCCGTATGAAACAGCCGTCCGCCCTGTCCGCTCTCGTCGAAGCGTTGCGCGTGCTGCCCGGCGTCGGGCCGAAATCCGCGCAGCGCATGGCGGTCCACCTGATGCAGCACGATCGGGAGGGCGCGGAGCGGCTCGGCCGGTCGCTGCTGTTCGCGACCGAGCACCTGCAGCACTGCGAGAAGTGCAACACGTTCACCGAAGCGCAGATTTGCGAGGTCTGTAGCGACGAAGAGCGTGATCCGACGCTGCTGTGCGTCGTCGAGACGCCTGCCGACCAGATCATGCTCGAGCAGACGATGACTTACCGCGGGCTGTATTTCGTTCTGATGGGTCGGCTGAGCCCGCTCGACGGGATCGGTCCGAAGGAAATCCATTTCGACCGCCTCGTGCGGCGCGCGTCCGACGGTGTCGTCAAGGAAGTCGTGCTCGCGACCAACTTCACGAACGAAGGCGAAGCCACCGCGCACTACCTCGGGCAGACGCTGAAGGCGCGCGGGCTCGCGGTCACGCGCCTCGCTCGCGGCGTGCCGGTGGGCGGTGAGCTCGAATACGTCGACGCGGGCACCATCGCCCGCGCGATGCTCGACCGCCGCACGATGTAAGCAGGGCGCCGCCGGCAGGCGGCGCCGTTCCTCATGCCAGGGAGACACATGAGCACCAGCCAGGGTCCGCTCGCGGGCGTCAAAGTGCTCGAATTCGGAACGCTGATCGCGGGGCCGTTCGCGTCGCGGCTGTTCGCCGAATTCGGCGCGGAAGTGATCAAGATCGAGGATCCGAACGGGGGCGACCCGCTGCGCAAGTGGCGCAAGCTCCATCCGGAGCAGGGCGGCACGTCGCTGTGGTGGTCCGTTCAGGCGCGCAACAAGAAATCGGTCACGCTCAACTTGAAAGCCGACGCCGGCAAGGCGATCGCGCGCCAACTTGCGCGCGAGGCAGACATCGTGATCGAGAATTTCCGCCCGGGCCTGCTCGAAAAGCTCGGACTCGGCTACGACGTGCTGTCGGCCGACAACCCGGGCCTCGTGATGGTGCGCCTGTCCGGTTACGGGCAGACCGGCCCGTACCGCGACCGGCCCGGCTTCGGCGCGATCGCCGAATCGATGGGCGGGCTGCGTCACATCACCGGCTATCCCGAACTGCCGCCGCCGCGCATCGGCATCTCGATCGGCGATTCGATCGCCGCGCTGCACGGTGTGATCGGCGCGCTGATGGCGCTGCATCACCGCAAGGTCAACGGCGGTGCGGGGCAGGTGGTCGACGTTGCACTGTATGAAGCCGTCTTCAACATGATGGAAAGCGTGGTGCCCGAATACGGCGTGTACGGTATGGTGCGCGAGCGTACCGGCGCGTCGCTGCCGGGCATCGTGCCGTCGAATACGTATGCGTGCCGCGACGGCAGCATCGTGATCGGCGGCAACAGCGACCCGATCTTCAAGCGGCTGATGAAGGCGATCGAGCGCGACGACCTCGCCAACGATCCCGCGCTCGCGCAAAACGACGGACGCGTGCCGCGCACGCAGGAGATCGACGACGCGATTGCCGCGTGGCTTGCGCCGCGTACGATCGAAGAAGCGCTCGTCATGCTCAACGCGGCCGACGTGCCGGCCGGGCGCATCTACAGCGCCGCCGACATGTTCGCCGATCCGCAGTTCGTCGCGCGGCAGATGATCCAGCGCTTCAAGCTGGCCGACGGCACCGACATTCCGCTGCCGAACATCACGCCGAAGCTGTCCGACACGCCCGGCGAAACACGCTGGCTCGGGCCCGAACTCGGCGAGCATACGGACGAGGTGCTGCGCGGTCTCGGCTACGACGCGCAGGCGATTGCCGCACTGCGCGACGCTGGCGCGATTTGAGCCCCCTCGGGCCTGTCGCTTCGCGTCAGGCTCCTGGAACGGCGCATTCCCCAACGGGGCCGCGGTGGTGGTGAAAACCCGGGGCGGCGCGGTGTTTTCCCGAGCACGCAGAACGCTGCAGCGCAACGCGGCGGCGCGGCGTGTCCGGGGGCCCGCAATCGTCCGTCCGCAGTCGCCGGACTGTCGCTCTCGCGCCATCTTTCCTCGGTTACAATCGCCGGATGCGAATCCTACTCAGCAACGACGACGGCTATCTCGCCCCCGGTCTCGCGGCGCTCAGCGACGCGCTGCAGCCGCTGGCCGAGCTCACGGTGATCGCGCCCGAGCAGAACTGCAGCGGCGCATCGAATTCCCTCACGTTGTCGCGGCCGCTGTCGGTGCAGCGCGCGGCGAGTACGGGTTTCTTCTACGTGAACGGCACGCCGACCGATTCGGTACACGTCGCGTTGACGGGGATGGCCGACGCCAGCCCGGACCTCGTCGTTTCCGGGATCAACAACGGCCAGAACATGGGCGAAGACACGCTCTATTCGGGGACAGTTGCGGCCGCTACCGAAGGCATCATGTTCGGCGTGCCGGCCATCGCATTCTCGCTGGTCGACAAGGGCTGGGCCCATCTGGCGGACGCAGCGCGCGTCGCCGCGGAAATCGTCGAGCACTATCTCGCGCATCCGCTGCCGGGCCAGCCGCTGCTCAACGTCAATATTCCGAACCTGCCGTACGACGAACTGAAAGGCTGGAAGGTCACGCGACTCGGCAAGCGTCATCCGTCGCAGCCGGTGATTCGCCAGACCGACCCGCGCGGTGAAACGATCTACTGGATCGGCGCGGCGGGTGAAGCGCTGGACGCCAGCGACGGCACCGATTTTCACGCAGTGGCAAACGGTTTCGTGTCGATCACGCCGCTGCAGCTGGACCTCACGCATACGCAGATGCTGCCCGCGACGCGCGAATGGGCGCGCGCCGGAGGGCGGGCTTCATGAGCGGCGAGCGCGCGAAGCGGTTCCCGCTCGCGCTCGAAGATCTCAAGCGAGCGCCACGCAAGTCGGAAGGTCGGGCCGGCGAACGCCATGCGGCGGTCGCGGCATCGAAGGCAGCCGACAAGCCGGCAGGCGTGCTGAAACCGGTTACGGTGAAGCCTGCTGTGGCGCGGGCGGCATTGCCCGGCTCCGCCGCGGCGAAGCCCGCGACCGTACCGAAGCCGACCGCGCTGAAGCCCGCCATGCCGAAGCCGGCCGCGCCGAGTGTCGCACCGGCCGGCGCGTTCGCGCTTACGTCGGAACGCGTGCGCGAACGGATGGTCGAACGGCTGCGCGCGAACGGCGTGACCGACGCGCGCGTGCTGGAAGCGATGGCCGCGGTGCCGCGACACATGTTCGTGGATCCGGGGCTCGCGACGCAGGCTTACGAGGATTCGGCGTTGCCGATCGGCCACCAGCAGACCATATCAAAGCCGTCGGTCGTCGCGCGCATGATCGAGCTCGCGATGGCCGGCCGCACGCTCGAGCGCGTCCTCGAGATCGGCACGGGCTGCGGCTATCAGGCCGCCGTGCTGAGCCACGTGGCACGCGACGTGTATTCGATTGAACGCATCAAGCCGCTCTACGAGCGCGCGAAGCTGAACCTGCGGCCGCTGCGCGTGCCGAACATCCGTCTGCACTACGGCGACGGGCGTGTCGGCCTGCCGTCCGCGGCCCCGTTCGACGCGATCGTGATCGCGGCGGCGGGGCTCGACGTGCCGCAGGCGCTGCTCGAACAGCTCGCGATCGGCGGGCGGCTCGTCGCGCCGGTCGGTGCGCAGAGCGGGCAGCACCAGGTACTCACGCTCGTCGAGCGCGTCGCGCACGCGCAATGGCGAGCGTCACGGCTTGATCGCGTTTTCTTTGTCCCTTTAAAATCCGGAGTAATTTGAAACCGATGAGTATGTTGCGCGCGATGCAAAACAACCGTTCCAGGGAACCGCTCACGCTCGCCCAGCGGGCGATCTGCGTAGCTGCGTTCTCCACGCTTCTGGCCGCCTGTGCGACGCGGCTCGACAACGCGCCCGTCGTCGATCGCTCCGGTTCGCTCGGCACGACCGGCACCGCGCAGCCCGCGGCGCCGCTCCCCCCGGCGCCGCCGGGTTACTACCGGGTGAAGCCGGGCGATACGCTGTACCGGATCGCGCTCGAAAACGGGCAGAACTATCGCGACATCGCCGCGTGGAACAACCTGGCGAACCCGAACCAGATCGAAGTCGACCAGCTGCTGCGCGTTTCGCCGCAGGCCGGTGCCGCCGTTGCGGGCACGCAGGTCGCCGCGCCGATCGCGGGCGCCGCCGTTGCGACCGCGCCGCTCAGCAGCGGTCCGGCAACGCCGGCCGCCGGTACGTCGTCGTCGGTCGCGACGCCGCCTGCCGCCGCAGCCGCATCGAGCGATACGGCAGCCGCGCCGAGCGGCCCCGTGACGTTCGCATGGCCCGCACGCGGTCCCGTGCTGAACGGTTTCGATGACGCGAAGAACAAGGGCGTCAATATCGGCGGGTCGGCCGGCGAGACCGTGAAGGCGGCGGCTGACGGTCGCGTCGTCTACTCCGGTAATGGTCTGCGCGGCTACGGCAACCTCATTATCATCAAGCACGATGCAACTTACCTCACGGCGTATGCACACAATCGCGCTTTGATGGTAAAAGAGGGGGACGCGGTAACGAAGGGGCAGAAGATCGCCGAGATGGGGAACAGCGATTCCGACCGCGTGATGCTGCATTTCGAGGTTCGCCGGCAGGGTAAACCTGTCGATCCGCTGAAGTATTTGCCGCCTCAATAACCGAGACGACCATGCCGAAATCGAAGCGCCACGAGCCGCAAGCCGAGTCTGAGAAGATCAGTCGTGCCACGCAAGCATCGGTGGGGCGAGTTGGTGCTTCGACGGACGACGAAGACGACGTCGCGGAAAACGAGCGTGACCTCGAGGCACGCGACTCTGACGCTGAAGGCGGCGACGACGAGCGCGAAGGCCGCGCCGAGGCGGCGCCCGACGTCGACGATTTCCGCACGCTGCTGCAGGCCGAGCTCACGGCCGACACGATCCAGCATTACCTGAACCGCATCAGCGTGAAGCCGCTGCTCACCGTCGAGGAGGAGCAGCGCTATTCGCGTCTGGCCAAGGCCGGCGAATTCGAGGCGCGGCAGGTGATGATCGAGCGCAACCTGCGTCTCGTCGTCAGCATCGCGAAGGGGTATCTGAACCGTGGCGTGCCGCTGCTCGATCTGATCGAGGAAGGCAACCTCGGCCTCATGCATGCAATCGAAAAATTCGACCCGACGCGCGGCTTTCGTTTCTCGACCTACGCGACGTGGTGGATCCGGCAGAGCATCGAGCGCGCGATCATGAATCAGGCACGCACGGTGCGCCTGCCCGTGCACGTGATCCGCGAACTGAACCAGGTGCTGCGCGCGAAGCGCCACCTCGAAAAGAACTCGATGTCGACGGGCGAGGCGGCCGAGCGCCGTGAAGCCAGCATCGACGACATCGCCTATCTCACCGGCAAGACCGCCGAGGAAGTCACCGATATCCTCGCGCTCAACGAGCACACGGCGTCGCTTGACGCACCCCTCGACCTCGATCCCGCGAGCAGCCTGCTCGACCTGCTGCCCGACGACCAGAGCCAGTCGCCCGACGCGGAGGTGCAGCACCGCGAGCTCGAGACGCTGACGCGCGCGTGGCTGTCGCGGCTGTCCGACAAGCATCGGCATGTGATCGAGCGCCGCTTCGGCCTGAACCACATCGAACCGGCCACGCTCGAGGAACTGGCCGACGAGATGGGGCTTACACGCGAGCGCGTGCGCCAGATCCAGCAGGAAGCGCTGGTGCGCCTCAAGCGGTTTTTTGCCTCCAACGGTGTGCGCAAGGACGCCGTTCTGTAACTGATGACTCCGATTCTTGTATTTGACATCGAGACGATTCCCGATGTCGACGGCATTCGCCGTCTGGAAGACCTGCCCGCGACGCTCGACGATGCCGCGGTGGCCGAACATGCATTCGCGGCCCGTCGCGAGAAGACCGGCGGCGATTTCCTGCCGCACCACCTGCAGCGCATCGCGGCGATTTCGTGCGTGTTTCGCGACAACAACGGGTTTCGCGTGCGCTCGCTCGGCACGCCGCAGGACAACGAGGCGACGCTGATCCAGTCGTTCTACCGCGTGATCGAGAAATACACGCCGCAGCTCGTGTCGTGGAACGGCGGCGGCTTCGATCTGCCGGTGCTCCATTACCGCGCGCTCGTGCACGGCATTCCCGCGAGCCGCTACTGGGACCTCGGCGAGGACGACCGCGATTTCAAGTGGAACAACTACATCTCGCGTTACCACTCGCGGCATACCGACCTGATGGATGTGCTCGCGATGTACCAGGCGCGCGCGAACGCGCCGCTCGACGCGCTCGCGAAGATGTGTGGCTTTCCGGGTAAACTCGGCATGGACGGCAGCCAGGTTTGGCCGGCGTTCCAGGCCGGGCGGATCGAGGAAATCCGCAACTATTGCGAAACCGACGTCGTCAATACCTACCTGCTGTATTGCCGGTTTCAGTTGATGCGCGGCGGCCTGACGCCGAGCGAGTATGCGGACGAGATCCTGCTCGTGAAGAACTCGCTTGCGCAGGAGCCTGCGTCGCACTGGGCCGAATACCTGGCCGGTTTCGACTCGTAGCGCGGGCCGGGTGCGCCGCGGACGGTGGCGCGATCATGCCAGTTCGAGCAGCACCGGCTGGTGATCGGACGCGCGCACGTCGCCGTCGATCTCGCAGCGCGTGACGCGTGGCACCAGCGTATCGGTCACGAACACGAAGTCGCACGTGAGCGGCCCCTCCGACCATTGCACCGTATCGTAGACACCCGCCGTCGGCGGTGGCGGGCGGCCGGGGTGTCGTGCTATCCATGCGTCGACGAAGCGCGGCGCCTCTGCGATCGGCTCCAGGAATCGGCAATAGGCGTCGCTGCCGAACGCGCTGTTGAAGTCGCCGCAAACGATCGCATCGCACGGCTGGCCGGTCGCGCTGAACGGCCCCTCGGCGGTTTCGGCAGGCGCCGGTCGTGCCGCGTGCGCGCAGGCCTCGTGGTGCCGGTCGCGCAATGCGTCGACCTGGGCGAGCCGCTGGCGCGCCGAATAATATTCCAGATGCGTGGTGACCACCCGCAGTGGCCCGAAGGGCGCCTGCATCTCGACGTCGAGCGCGACGCGTGGCATCGACGGCGCGCCGGCGTCGGCCGGCCAAGGCAGCAACTGGCGGAGCACGCGCCTGACCGGCAGCCTGGTTGCGATCGCGTTGCCGAACTGGCGGCGCGGTGCGCCGGTTTCGATGGGCGGCAAGTCGGCACCGATCGCTTCGGCGATCGTATATCCGGGCAGCAGTGCCGCGAGTTCGGCGAACTGGTCGGCACCGGGCCCGCCGGGCAGTGCGCCAAAGCCGCGCGTGACTTCCTGCAGGCACAGCACGTCGAAGTCGCCGAGCGCGCGGATCGCGGCGACGGTGCGCGAAAGATCGACGCCGCCGTCCGCGTCCCGACCCCATTGGATGTTCCAGTCAATCAGCTGCATGGTCGAATCTCCTGTGGGGCGGATCTCGGGCCCGGAGCCGCTTGTGAGTCGGCGCGACGGGCCACGCGCGGCCACGGGTGCTCCCGGGCCGTCTGTCTGGCCGTTTCGGCGCAATGCCGGGCCGTCTATGCTCAAGTATCGACGCTTGGCGCATGCAAAGCGGGCGATGCGGGCCTGCGTCGTCTACAATCTCGCCTTCTTCAACGTTTGTCAGGAAAAGCTGGTGTCCGAAGCCGTCCCCACTTCTGCGCGCAAATCAAGAAATGCGCCCGTCGCGCCCGGAATCGCCCCGGTCCTCGAGATCGAATCGCTCGACATGGAAGCGCGCGGTGTCGGCCGCACGATTACCGAGGACGGCGAGCCGGGCAAGGTCATCTTCGTCGAGGGTGCGCTGCCGGGCGAGCGCGTGACCTATTCGAGCTTTCGTCGCAAGCCGAGCTACGAGCAGGCGACGGTTGTCGACATTCTGCGCCCGAGCGTGATGCGCACGAAGCCGAAATGCGCGTTCTTCGGCACCTGCGGCGGCTGCTCGATGCAGCATCTCGACATGCGCGCCCAGGTGGCGGTCAAGCAGCGTGTGCTCGAAGACAATCTGTGGCACCTGGCGAAGCTGCGCGCGGAAACGATGTTCGCGCCGATCCATGGCCCGTCGTGGGGCTATCGCTACCGCGCACGCCTGACCGTGCGCAACGTCGCGAAGAAGGGCGGCGTGCTGGTCGGATTCCACGAGAAGAAGAGCAGCTACGTTGCCGACATGACGAGTTGCGAAGTGTTGCCGCCGCACGTGTCGGCGATGCTCGTGCCGCTGCGCAGGCTCGTCGAGGCGCTGTCGATTCGCGATCGGATGCCGCAGATCGAACTAGCGGTCGGTTCGGAGGTGACGGCGCTCGTGCTGCGCGTGCTGGAGCCGATCAACGCGGACGACGAAGCGCTGCTGCGCGCGTTCGCGGACGAGCACAAGGTGCAGTTCTGGCTGCAGCCCAAGGGCCCTGATACGGTGACGCCGTTCTATCCGCTCGACGTGTCGCTCGATTACACGCTGCCGGAATTCGGCATCCGCATGCCGTTCAAGCCGACCGACTTTACACAGGTCAACCATCAGATCAACCGCGTGCTGGTGGGCCGCGCGCTGCGCCTGCTCGCCCCGTCGCGCGACGACCGCGTGCTCGACCTGTTCTGCGGGATCGGCAACTTCACGCTGCCGCTCGCACGGCTGTCGCGCGAGGTGATGGGCATCGAAGGCAGCGACACGCTGACGACGCGCGCGCTGGCGAATGCGCGCGAGAACGGTGTCGACGGCCACACGACGTTCGCGTGCCGGAACCTGTTCGAAGTGACGGGCGACGACATCCGCGCGCTCGGCGCGTTCGACAAGTTCCTGATCGACCCGCCGCGCGAAGGCGCGCTCGCGGTGTCGAAGGCGCTGGCCGAGATCGCGCAGAGCGGTGAAGGCCCGCTGCCGAAGCGCATCGTCTATGTGTCGTGCAACCCGTCGACGCTCGCGCGCGATGCGGGCCTGCTCGTGCACGAGGCCGGTTATCGCCTGAAGGGTGCCGGTGTCGTGAACATGTTCCCGAATACGTCGCACGTCGAATCGATCGCGCTGTTCGAGCGCGATTGAGCCCCGGGCGACGGACGTAAAAAAACCGGCCCGCGGGCCGGTTTTTTCATGGTGTGCAGCGAGCGTCAGTTGCGGTTGCCGCCGAAGATGCCGAGCAGCGCGAGCAGGTTCGTGAACACGTTGTACAGGTCGAGGTAGATCGCGAGCGTGGCCGAGATGTAGTTCGTCTCGCCGCCGTTCACGACGCGCTGGACGTCGAACAGCATGTAGGCGGAGAAGATCGCGATCGCGAGTACCGACACGGTGAGCATCAGCGCCGGGAGTTGCAGGAAGATGTTCGCGACCGATGCAAGCAGGATCACGATCACGCCCATGAACAGCCATTTGCCGAGCCCCGAGAAATCGCGCTTGCTGACGGTGGCGATCGTCGCCATCGCGGCGAAGATGATGCCGGTGCCGCCGAACGCGAGCATGATCAGCGACGGGCCGTTCGAGAAGCCGAGGATGAAACTCAGCAGCCGCGACAGCATCAGGCCCATGAAGAACGTGAAGCCGAGCAGCACGAACACGCCGACCGAGCTGTTTTTGGTCCGCTCGATCGCGAACATGAAGCCGAACGCGATCGCGAAGAACGCGAGCAGGCTCATCATCGGGCTCGTGGCCGCGAACAGCGAGAAGCCCGTCGCGACGCCGACCCATGCGCCCAGCACGGTCGGCACCATCGACAGCGCGAGCAGCCAGTACGTGTTCCGCAGCACGCGGTTGCGAACCTCGGCGGTGCTGACGGAACCGCCGCGGCCGAAATTGTACGGATAGTCGTTCATGGTTTCTCCTAACATTGAACGCATGGGCGTCCGGGGCCGGTTCGGCGCGCGCGGTGTGCGGCGCAGCAAACCGGAGCAGCTATGGCTAAGATACGTTCCGTGCCGGGAGGTTTCAATGGCCGGGCGGCACAAAACATATGGATTCTGAACCTTTCATGCGTGTAAGGGTTCAATCGCAATGATACACGGGATCGTGCTACAATAGCGGATTCATTTGAACCTGTAACTTCTTAATTTTTTGGAGTTTTTATGGCAATCGAGCGCACCCTGTCGATCATCAAGCCGGATGCGGTGGCAAAGAACGTGATCGGTCAGATCTACAGCCGTTTCGAAGGCGCCGGCCTGAAGATCGTCGCATCGCGCATGGCACACCTGTCGCGTGCAGACGCAGAGAAGTTCTACGCGGTTCACGCAGCGCGTCCGTTCTTCAAGGACCTCGTCGATTTCATGATCTCGGGCCCGGTGATGATCCAGGTTCTGGAAGGCGAGGGCGCGATCCTGAAGAACCGCGACCTGATGGGCGCAACGGATCCGAAGAAGGCGGAAAAGGGCACGATCCGCGCCGACTTCGCCGACAGCATCGACGCGAACGCCGTGCACGGCTCGGACGCTGCTGAAACGGCAGCGGTCGAAATCGCGTTCTTCTTCCCGGAAATGAACGTTTACTCGCGCTAAGCCCTGGCTGGCAGCAAGTAGGCAGGATTCAGCGCACGCGGCAAGGCAGCACATCATGACGAGCGAAACTTCCGTCAATCTTCTCGACTTCGATGCCGAGGGTCTTGTCGCGTACTGCGGCAGCCTCGGCGAGAAGCCGTTCCGCGCCAAGCAATTGCAGCGCTGGATCCACCAGTACAACGCTGGCGACTTCGACGGCATGACCGATCTCGCGAAGTCCTTGAGAGAAAAACTCAAGGGCCGCGCGTCGATCGGCATGCCCGAGATCGCCAGCGATCACGTTTCCGCCGACGGCACGCGCAAGTGGCTGATTGACGTCGGAAACGGCAATGCGGTCGAAACCGTGTTCATCCCGGAAGAGACGCGCGGCACGCTGTGCGTGTCGTCGCAGGCCGGGTGTGCGGTCAACTGCCGCTTCTGTTCGACGGGCAAGCAGGGCTTTTCCCGCAACCTGTCGACAGCCGAAATCATCGGCCAGCTCCGGATGGCCGAATTTGCATTGCGAGCGTCCCTGGGCCGCGCGCCCGGTCCGAACGGCAAGGCCGAACGGGTCGTCACCAACGTGGTGATGATGGGCATGGGTGAGCCGCTGCTGAATTACAGCGCGGTCGTGCCGGCGATGCGGCTGATGCTCGACGACAACGCATACGGGCTGTCGCGCCGCCGCGTCACGCTGTCGACGTCTGGCGTGGTGCCAATGATGGACCGCCTCGGCGCCGAGCTGCCGGTCGCGCTGGCCGTGTCGCTGCACGCGCCGAACGATCCGCTGCGCGACGAGCTGGTGCCGCTCAACAAGAAGTATCCGCTGCGCGAGCTGATGGCGGCTTGCCAGCGTTATCTGAAAGTCGCGCCGCGCGACTTCATCACTTTCGAATACTGCATGCTGGACGGCGTCAACGACACCGAAGCGCATGCGCGCGAACTGCTGGCCGTCACACGCGACGTGCCGTGCAAGTTCAATCTGATCCCGTTCAATCCGTTTCCGGAGTCGGGCCTCATCCGCTCGAAGCCGGAGCAGATCAAGCGCTTTGCACAGGTCCTCATCGACGCGGGTGTCGTCACGACCGTGCGCAAGACGCGCGGCGACGATATCGATGCCGCGTGCGGCCAGCTGGCCGGCGCAGTGAAGGACCGCACGCGCCTCGCGGAACGGACGGGCGCAGCAGGAAAGATCATCGAAGTTCGGGCGATTTGACAGGGATGCCTGGCCGGGGATGCCAGGGCCTTTAAGCGGTACAACACGCGAATAGCGATCGGTCGTGGCGCCTCGGCGTCGCGCATGGTAAGGACAGTTGCGGGTGCCGGCCGGCGGGAACCGGTGGCGGCCGCCAGTGAAGAAGAATCGACGCGAGGACAAGGATGAGTGAGCCGCAGCCGTCTAACGGCGCAGAGACGAATGGCGCGAAGCCGGCACCGGCAGGGTTGGAATCGCTTGCGGCAGTCGGCAGCCGACTGGCGCAGCTTCGGGAAACGAGGGGTTGGACCGTCGACGACGTGTCGGCGCGACTCAAGGTCGCACCGCAGAAGCTTCGGGCGCTCGAGGCCGGCGACATCAGCCATTTGCCCGGCGTAACGTTCGCGCTCGGTGTCGTGCGCAGCTACGCGAAGATGCTCGGCGTCGATCCCGAACCGTTCGCGCAGGCGTTGCGCCGTGAGCGCGGCGTGCCGGAAGTCGATCTGTCGATGCCCGCGTCGTCGGGCACGGATCTGCCGCGCGGCCGCGTGTCGATTCCGCTGGGCGGGTCGTCGCGGCACCACCCGTGGCTTTGGGGTACGGGGATCGTCGTCGTCGCGGTGGTTGCCGTACTGATGTGGCACACTGGCGGCGATTCGTCGAGCCTGCTTGCGCGCTTCAAGAGCGGCGATGCTGAGCATGCGTCGGCCGCGAGCGCGCCGGCGGCATCGTCGTCATCCGGCGAAGAGGCGGCCTCGAGCGTTGCGTCTGCCGTAGTCGCGAATGACGTTCCGGCCCCGGCCGTTGCGTCTGCAGCCCCGGCGCCGGCAATTGCGTCGGCTGCTCCGGCGCTTGCGCCCGTGGCGCCGGTCGTGACGGCAGCCGCATCGCAGCCCGCCCTGGCAACGGCGGCGGCAAGCGCCGCAGTACCGGCCCAGCCGGCGAGCGTCGTGGTTGCGGCCGGCCAGTCGATGATCGAACTGAAGGTCAAGCAGGACAGCTGGTTCAGCGTGCGCGACAAGAATGGCAAGGAGCTGTTCTCCGGGCTGGTGCACGGCGGCGAGGCGAAGCAGGTCGCCGGCGACGGCCCGTTCAAGGTCACGATCGGCAACAAGGCGGGCCTCGACGCGATCGCGTTCGACGGAAAACCTGTCGATCCGGCAAAATATTCGGCAGCGCGGGGTAATGTGGCGCGGTTCACGTTGCCCTGACGTCAAGCGCCGTGGCGAAGGCCTGTCATCGATATCGGCAGGCCGTGAGGGCACGGCGCTTTTTCAATTCATGCGCCGCGTTGCGGCGCATTCCGCGTAAATGGATCTATCGATGCAATCCGAAGCTCAATCCCCACGCAGCAGTCAGATTTGTTCAACCGAGCCGGTGTTCGGCGGGCACAAGCCGCGCCGTGTATCGCATGCGGTGGATGTCCGCTGGGGCGGGCAGCTCGTGACGATCGGCGGCGACGCGCCGGTGCGCGTGCAGTCGATGACGAATACCGACACGGCCGACGCGATCGGCACGGCAATCCAGATCAAGGAACTCGCGAACGCGGGTTCCGAACTGGTGCGCATCACGGTCAACACGCCCGAGGCCGCGGCCGCCGTGCCGGCGATCCGGGAGCAGCTCGATCGCATGGGCGTGACCGTGCCGCTCGTCGGCGATTTCCACTACAACGGCCACCTGCTGCTGCGTGACTACCCGGGCTGCGCCGAGTCGCTGTCGAAGTACCGGATCAACCCGGGCAACGTCGGCCAGGGTGCGAAGCGCGATACGCAGTTCGCACAGATGATCGAGGCCGCGGCCAAGTACGACAAGCCGGTGCGGATCGGCGTGAACTGGGGCAGTCTCGACCAGGACCTGCTCGCGCGCATGATGGACGAGAACGGTGCGCGTTCGCAGCCGTGGGATGCGCAGAGCGTGATGTACGAGGCGCTGATCCAGTCGGCGATCGGCTCGGCCGAGCGTGCGGTCGAACTGGGCCTCGGCCGCGACCGCATCATTCTGTCGTGCAAGGTCAGCGGCGTGCAGGACCTGATCGCCGTGTACCGCGAACTCAGCCGCCGCTGCGGCTTCGCGCTGCACCTCGGGCTGACCGAGGCCGGCATGGGCTCGAAGGGCATCGTCGCGTCGACGGCTGCACTCGGCGTGCTGCTGCAGGAAGGGATCGGCGACACGATCCGCATCTCGCTGACGCCGGAACCGGGCGCGTCGCGCACGGGTGAGGTGATCGTCGGCCAGGAAATCCTGCAGACGATGGGCCTGCGTTCGTTCGCACCGATGGTGATCGCGTGCCCGGGCTGCGGCCGTACGACGAGCACGCTGTTCCAGGAACTCGCGATGCAGATCCAGACCTACCTGCGCGAACAGATGCCGGTCTGGCGCAAAGCGTATCCGGGCGTCGAGAAAATGAACGTCGCGGTGATGGGCTGCATCGTCAACGGCCCGGGCGAATCGAAGCACGCGAACATCGGCATCAGCCTGCCGGGCTCCGGCGAGAACCCGGCCGCGCCTGTCTTCATCGACGGCGAGAAGGTCAAGACGCTGCGCGGCGAGCGGATCGCCGAGGAATTCCAGCAGATCGTCAGCGACTACGTCGAACGCAACTACGGCCGCGCTGAGGCCACGAACTAATTCGTCCACACACACGATGACTGAACAGAAACGCAAGATCGAGAAGCTCACCGGCGTCAAGGGCATGAACGACATCCTTCCGCAGGATGCCGGCCTTTGGGAGTTCTTCGAAGCTACGGTGAAATCGCTGCTGCGCGCATACGGTTACCAGAACATCCGCACGCCGATCGTCGAGCACACGCAGCTCTTCACGCGCGGCATCGGTGAGGTCACCGACATCGTCGAAAAAGAGATGTACAGCTTCACCGACGCGCTGAACGGCGAGAACCTGACGATGCGCCCGGAAAATACCGCGGCCGTCGTGCGCGCGTCGATCGAGCACAACATGCTGTACGACGGCCCGAAGCGCCTGTGGTACATCGGCCCGATGTTCCGTCACGAGCGTCCGCAGCGCGGCCGCTATCGCCAGTTCCATCAGGTCGGCGTCGAGGCGCTCGGCTTCGCGGGCCCTGATGCGGATGCCGAGATCATCATGATGTGCCAGCGCCTGTGGGACGACCTCGGCCTGACCGGCATCAAGCTCGAGATCAACTCGCTCGGCCTTGCCGAAGAGCGTGCCGCGCATCGCGTCGAACTGATCAAGTACCTCGAGCAGTTCGTCGACGTGCTCGACGAGGATGCGAAGCGCCGCCTGTATACGAACCCGCTGCGCGTGCTCGACACGAAGAACCCCGCGCTGCAGGAAATCGCGCAGAACGCGCCGAAGCTGATCGACTTCCTCGGCGACGAGTCGCGCGCGCACTTCGAAGGGCTGCAGCGCCTGCTGCTCGCGAACAACATTCCGTTCAAGATCAACCCGCGTCTCGTGCGTGGTCTGGACTACTACAACCTGACCGTGTTCGAGTGGGTGACCGACAAGCTCGGCGCGCAGGGCACGGTCGCAGCCGGCGGCCGCTACGATCCACTGATCGAGCAGCTCGGCGGCAAGCCGACCGCCGCATGCGGCTGGGCGATGGGCATCGAGCGGATCCTCGAGCTGCTGAAGGAAGAGGATCTCGCACCCGAGCAGGAGGGCGTCGACGTGTACGTCGTGCACCAGGGCGAGACCGCGCGTGAACAGGCGTTCATTGCGGCCGAGCGCCTGCGCGATACAGGCCTCGACGTGATCTTCCACTGCAGTGCCGACGGCGCGCCGGCGAGCTTCAAGTCGCAGATGAAACGGGCCGACGCAAGCGGCGCCGCGTTCGCGGTGATCTTCGGTGAAGAAGAGGTTGCAAACGGCACCGTGGGCGTGAAAGCGCTGCGCGGTGCGGGCGGAGACGGGGAAAAGAACGTTCAGCAGACCGTACCGGTCGAAGGCTTGACCGAATTCCTAATCAATGCGATGGTTGCATCCGCTGAAGACGGCGACGACTGATCGCGCTGGCATCCGCTCGACAAGAAAAGCCTGAACAGGAAGGAATCGCTCGCCGATGAGTTATCACGACGAACAAGAATCGATTGAAAGTGTCAAGGCGTGGTGGGCCCGCTGGGGCAACCTCACCACGTGGATCGTGCTCGCGGCGCTCGTCGTCGCGGCCGGTTTCAACGGCTGGAACTACTGGCAGCGCCGTCAGGCTGCCGAGGCGTCCGGGCTGTACGAACAGGTCCAGAAGGCCGCCGCCGCGAATGACAAGGCGACGATCGCTCGCGCGGCTGCCGACATGGAAGACAAGTTCGGCAGCACGCCCTATGCGCAGATGACCGCACTCTCCGCTGCGAAGACGCTGTACGCAGCCGGCGACTCGGCCGGTGCGAAGGCGCAGTTGCAATGGGCCGTCGATCACGCCAAGGATGACGAGTACAAGCAGATCGCGAAGCTGCGTCTCGCGTCGCTGCTGCTCGACGAGAAAGCGTACGATGCGGGCCTCGCGCTGCTGTCGGGTACGCCGGTCGATGCATTCAAGGGCCTCGTGGCCGATCGCCGCGGCGATCTGCTTGCCGCGCAAGGCAAGACCGACGATGCGCGCGCGGCTTACAAGCTCGCGCTCGACGGCCTGTCGAAGGACGACCAATCTGCGCGTCAGCTCGTGCAGTTCAAGCTGGATGCGCTTGGCGGCTGAACCCCGGTCCCCTCAACCTCTTAACTCTGCTTCGCTAACCGATGAATTTGCTGAAACGTTACGCTGTGCCCGTTGCCTGCGCGGCGGCTGTCCTCGCACTGGCGGCCTGCTCGTCGTCGAAGGACGCGCGCCGCGTGCCGACGCCGCTCACCGAGTTCAAGCCCGTGATGGACGTGCAACAGGTCTGGAAGGCGAGCGTCGGCAAGGGCGGGCGCTACCTGTTCTCGCCGGTGGCCGTCGGCGACGCCGTCTATGCAGCGGGCGAGAACGGATCGGTCGAGAAGATCGACGCGAAGACGGGCCAGACGCTCTGGCGCGCGAAGGTCGGCTCCGACCTGTCGGCCGGTGTCGGCAGCGACGGCAACCTGACCGCGGTCGGCGCGCTGAAGGGCGGCGTGTTCGTGCTGGGCCCGGACGGCAAGCAACTGTGGAAGACCAGCGTGCAGGGCGAGATCTTCTCGCCGCCGCTCGTCGGCAACGGCCTCGTGGTCGTCCGCACGATCGACGGCCAGGTGATCGCGTTCAACGCGCAGACGGGCGAGCAGAAGTGGAACTACCGCAATCGCGCGGTGCCGCTGAATCTGCGCGTGTCGGCCGGCATGACCTTCGCGGGTGACGCAGCGGTGCTGGCGGGCTTCCCGGGCGGCGGGCTGGTCGCGATCAACCTGCAGACGGGCGAGCCGTTCTGGCAGACCCCGGTGTCGTTCCCGAAGGGCGTGACCGAAGTCGAGCGCATCAACGACGTCAGCGGTCCGCCGACGCTCGTGGGCGCGGAAGCCTGCGCGGTGACGTTCCAGGGTCAGCTTGGCTGCTTCGATGCGAACTCGGGCCGCCCGCTGTGGGAAAAGGCGTTCTCGAGCCGCAGCGGCCTCGCGCAGGACGATTCGGTGGTCGCCGGCGGCGACGACTGGTCGGTCGTGACTGCGTACGACGCTGCGTCGGGCAACCAGCTGTGGCGCAACGACAAGCTCAAGAGCCGTGACGTCGGCGTGCCGTATTTGCTCGGGCACGCGGTCGTGTTGGGCGATTACAAGGGCTTCGTGCACTTCCTGTCCCGCGAAGACGGCAGCTTCATCGCACGGATGAAGACCGACGGCAGCGCGATTACGGCGGCGCCGGTCCTCGCGGGCAATACGCTCGTCGTGCAGACGAAGGACGGCGGCCTGTACGGATTCCGTCCGCGCTGACGCGCAGGAAACATGCGCGGCCGCGGCGCGACGGGCTTGTCCCGCGCGCCGCGGCCGCGCGACTTGAAGGCGGCCGGTGCTCCCGGCCGCTCGGTATTTGAAAGGCAGTTCGAGACGAAAGACGACGGCGCGCAACGCGCGCCAGGCGCGCGCATCCGGCGCGGCGCGAATTCGTGATATTTTCATTCAGCGCAGCCGCCCGCAGCAGCGGGCCTCCCGCTGCTGCGCTTCACCGTAGAAAACACAGATGAAACCGGTCATTGCCCTCGTTGGGCGCCCCAATGTGGGGAAATCCACGCTGTTCAACCGGCTCACGCGCTCGCGCGATGCGCTGGTCGCCGACTTGCCGGGCCTGACGCGCGATCGCCATTACGGCGAAGGCCGCGTCGGCGAGCGGCCGTACCTGGTCGTCGACACGGGCGGCTTCGAGCCCGTCGCGAAGGACGGCATCCTGCACGAGATGGCACGCCAGACGCGGCAGGCCGTCGAGGAAGCCGACGTCGTCGTGTTCATCGTCGACGGCCGTAACGGGCTCGCGCCGCAGGACAAGTCGATCGCCGACTACCTGCGCAAGACCGGCCGGCCGATCTTCCTCGTCGTCAACAAGGCCGAGGGGATGAAGTACACGGCGGTCGCGACGGACTTCTACGAGCTCGGGCTCGGCGATCCGCGTGCGATCTCGGCTGCGCACGGTGACGGCGTCACCGACATGATCAACGAGGCGCTGGATGTCGCGTATGCGGACCGTCCGGAGGAAGAGGACGAAAACGATCCTTCGCGGGGCATCAAGATCGCGATCGTCGGCCGCCCGAACGTCGGCAAGTCGACGCTCGTGAACGCGCTGATCGGCGAGGATCGCGTGATCGCGTTCGACATGCCGGGCACGACGCGCGATTCGATCTACGTCGACTTCGAGCGTAACGGCAAGAAATACACGCTGATCGACACGGCCGGCCTGCGCCGCCGCGGCAAGGTGTTCGAAGCGATCGAGAAATTTTCGGTCGTGAAGACGCTGCAGTCGATCTCCGACGCGAACGTGGTCATTCTTCTGCTGGATGCGCAGCAGGACATTTCCGACCAGGACGCGCACATCGCCGGCTTCGTCGTCGAGCAGGGCCGCGCGCTCGTGATCGGCGTCAACAAGTGGGACGGCCTTGACGAACATGCGCGCGATCGCGCGAAAGCGGATTTGACCCGCAAGCTGAAATTCCTCGACTTCGCGAAATCGCACTTCATTTCGGCCACGAAGAAGACCGGCATCGGTACGCTGATGCGCTCGGTCGACGACGCGTATGCGGCGGCGATGGCGAAGCTGCCGACGCCGAAGCTCACGCGCGCGCTGATCGAGGCGGTCGAGTTCCAGCAGCCGCGCCGTCGCGGCCCGGTGCGTCCGAAGCTGCGCTACGCGCACCAGGGCGGCCAGAATCCGCCGATCATCGTCATCCACGGTAACGCGCTCGACGCCGTGACGGAAACGTACAAGCGTTACCTGGAAAACCGGTTCCGCGAAACTTTCTCACTGACAGGGACTCCATTGCGCATAGAGTTCCGTTCGTCGAACAATCCGTACGCGGACAAGAGCTGAAGACGTCTGTTACACGCGTCACGCAAGGGGTTGGCCGCAAGGCCTACGCCCCGGGCGGGCCAGTTAAAATCGGCTATAGTGTAGCGATTGGCGCCGGATCTCTTTTTCTTCGCCGCCAGTCCAGATCAACCTGCAAAAAAAGATGGAGTACGCCATGAGCAACAAAGGGCAATTGTTACAAGACCCGTTTTTGAACGCACTGCGCAAAGAGCACGTTCCCGTTTCGATCTACCTCGTCAACGGCATCAAGCTTCAAGGGAACATTGAATCGTTCGACCAGTACGTCGTGTTGCTCCGTAATACGGTGACCCAGATGGTGTACAAGCACGCCATCTCGACGGTCGTGCCGGCGCGCCCGGTGAATTTCCACCCGGACGCGGAAGCCTCGTCCTAACCTATCGCAGCGGCCGGCATCCGGTCGCCGCGAGCGACCGATGCCAGCCGCCTTATCTTGACACCTGAAAATTTGATCAACGCAGCGCTCGTCGGCATCGATTTCGGCAAGACCGATTTCGAAGCCAGTCTCGAAGAACTCAGTCTTCTCGCCTCCAGCGCGGGGGCCCGTCCCGCAGTCACCCTCACGGGTCGTCGCTCCAGTCCCGATGCCAAGATGTTCATCGGCAGCGGCAAAGCCGAAGAACTCCGGCTCGCCTGCGACGCGCACAACGTCGAAATCGTCATCTTCAACCACGCGTTGGCGCCCGCCCAGCAACGTAATCTGGAGCAGGCACTTAACAGGCGCGTGGTCGATCGCACCAGCCTCATCCTCGACATCTTTGCACAGCGAGCCCGCAGCCACGAAGGCAAGCTGCAGGTCGAGCTCGCGCAGCTTCAGTATCTGTCGACGCGGCTCATTCGCGCGTGGACCCACCTTGAGCGGCAGAAGGGTGGTATCGGCCTGCGCGGCCCCGGTGAAACCCAGCTCGAAACCGACCGCCGGCTGATCGGCGAACGCATCAAGATGCTGAAGTCGCGGCTCGACCGGTTGCGCCGGCAACACAGCACGCAACGCCGCCAGCGCGCGCGCAGCGGGACGATGTCGGTGTCGCTCGTCGGCTATACGAACGCGGGCAAGTCGACGCTGTTCAACGCGCTGACGAAGGCGCAGGCCTATGCGGCCGACCAGCTGTTCGCCACGCTCGATACGACGTCGCGGCGCGTGTACCTCGGCGACGAAGTCGGCCAGATCGTCGTGTCGGATACGGTCGGGTTTATCCGCGAGTTGCCTCACCAGCTGGTCGCCGCATTCCGCGCGACCCTCGAGGAAACGATCCACGCGGATCTGCTGCTGCACGTGGTCGATGCGTCGAGCGCGGTCAGGCTTGAACAGATCGAGCAGGTCAATGGCGTGCTGCACGAGATCGGCGCGGACACGATCCGCCAGGTGCTGGTGTTCAACAAGATCGACGCCGTGCCTGAGCTGGCGGCCCGCGGCGACGCGGTCGAGCGGGACGAGTATGGTAATATTTCGCGCGTCTTTTTGAGCGCGCGCACCGGTCAGGGTCTTGATACGTTGCGTGCCGCCATCGCCGAAATCGCCTCCGCGGAACACCTTTCCAGCGCGACGTTACCCAACGGCGCGCTCGACGGCGCCCCCGCTGAACCACACGAAGACCACACGATTTCCGAACACGGGCGCTAACCGGTCCCGGCCGGTTCGCCGGCGTCTAATCTGGTGAACAAACTCTGGTGAACGAATACAACGAGCGGAGTACCTGGCGGCGGATGCGCGCCTTGCTGTCGATCAACGATCCCCGCTGGGGACGCGGCGAAGGCAATGGCAAAGACGGATCCCGTCCCCGCCCGAACGAATCGAAGCGTCCGCAAGGCGGCGACGGCGATGGTCCGCCCGATCTCGACGAGATGTGGCGCAACTTCAACCGGCGCCTGAACGGCCTGTTCGGCGGCAAGGGCGGCAACGGCTTCCGTCCTGACAACGGACGAGCCGCGCGCGTCGGCGTCGGCATCGTGATCGGCGTGCTGGTCGCGGTCTACGCGGGCAGCGGGCTGTTCGTCGTGCAGGAAGGGCAGACCGGCGTCGTGCTGCAGCTCGGCAAGCTGTCGGGCACGGTCGGCCAAGGCGTGCACTGGCGCGCGCCGTATCCGTTCGCGTCGCACGAGATCGTCGATACGTCGCAGGTCCGCTCGATCGAAATCGGCCGCAACAACGTCGTGCGTCTCGCGAACGTGAAGGAAGCGGCGATGCTGACGCGCGACGCCGACATCGTCGACGTACGCTTCATCGTCCAGTATCGCATCCGTTCCGCGACCGATTACCTGTTCCGCAGTGTCGACCCCGAGCGCAGCGTCTCGCAGGCCGCCCAGGCTGCGGTACGTGCGATCGTCGGCACGCGTAGCGCGGCCGACGTGCTGAACCAGGACCGCGACGCACTGCGCGAGCAGCTCTCCGCCGCGATCCAGCGCGACCTCGATCGCTACCAGTCGGGGCTCGAAGTGACGGCCGTCACGATGCAGAGCGTTGCGGCGCCCGAGCAGACGCAGGCCGCGTACGGTGAAGTCGCGAAGGCACGCGACGAGCGCGAGGCCGCGAAGCGCGCCGCGCAGACGTATGCAAACGACCTGCTGCCGAAGGCGCAGGGCGATGCGGCGAAGCTCGTCGACGAAGCGAAGGCGTATGCCGATCGCGTGGTCACGCAAGCCGAAGGAGATGCCGACCGCTTCAAGCAGGTCTATGCGCAGTACTCGAAGGCGCCCGCGGTGATCCGCGAGCGGATGTATCTCGAGACGATGCAGGAAATCTATTCGAATTCGACGAAGGTATTCGTCGGCAACAAGGGCGGCAACAGCGTCGTGTATCTGCCGCTCGACAAGCTCGTCGAGCAGGGGCGACAAAACGCCGCGGCGTCTACGGGCGCATCCGCGCCCGATGCGGCGTCGGCACCGGCGGCTGTCGCGCCGGCTGCAGCGGCGCCAGCGAGTGCGGCGTCGGGCACCGACGTGCTGCGGTCGCGCGAGGCCTTTCGCAGCCGGTCGCGCGAAGACGATCTGAAGTAACGGGGAGCGCAGAACATGAACCGAATCATTGCGCTCGTCGTCGCAATCGTGATCGTTGCCTTCGCGGCATCGTCGACAGTCCTTACCGTCGATCCGCGCCATACGGCCGTGCTGTCGGGGCGTGATGGCGCGCAGCCCGAACTCGCGGGCCCCGGCATCCATTTCAAATTGCCGTCGCCGCTGCAGACGGCCACGCTGATCGACACGCGCCTGCAATCGCTCGAATCGTCGGATCCGCTGCAACTGGCAACCGAAGACAAGCACGACTTGCTCGTCGCCTACGCGGTGAAGTACCGGATCAGCGATCCGATGAAGTATTTCACGACGACGGGCGGTGACCCGTCGGCAGCCGGCGACCGTCTCGCCGGCGCGCTGAAGAGCGCTCTCGGTGACGCGTTCGGCAAGCGCGCGCTCGACGACGCACTGGGCGGCCAGCGTGCGATCGCCGATGCGGCCCGCGACGAAGTGAAGCCGAAGGCGTCCGGTTTCGGCGTCGACGTGATCGACGTCCAGCTGACGCGCGTCGACTTGCCCGCTGCGCAGACCGATGCCGTCTATCAGCGGATGATCGGCGCGCTGCGCGATCAGGCGGCGCAGGTGCGTGCACAAGGCGCGGCTGACGTCGAACAGATCAAGGCGGACGCCGAACGCGAACAGCAGGCCGTGCTTGCGAACGCGTACAAGTCTGCGCAGACGATCAAGGGCGAGGGCGACGCGAAGGCCGCCACGATTGCCGCCGACGCGTTCGGCCGCGATCCGCAGTTCTACCAGTTCTACGCGAGCCTGCAGGCTTACCGGAACACGTTCAAGCGCAACGACATCATCGTCGTCGATCCCGACAGCGAGTTCTTCCGCTTCATGCGCAGCCCGACGGGCGGTGCCGCACCGGCGGCGCCTGCTCCCCGCAAACACTGACCTTGGGGCGCCGCGTCGAGCGGCGCCGTCGCTCGCATGGACCTGGCTGGCTCGTTGTTGCTCGCAGTAGCGCTGATGCTGATCATCGAGGGGGCGTTCCCCTTCGTGTTTCCCGTCGCCTGGCGCGACACGTTTCGTAGAATAGCGGAGCGGCCGCCGCATCATATCCGGATCGGCGGGCTGATCGTGATGGTGCTCGGGCTCATACTGCTGCTGCTCGCTACCTGACCGGGACCTGATCCGGACGGCGCATCCGCCGTTCGTCCCGCCTGAATTCAGAATTTCCGATTCACATCGCGGCGCGCGTGTCGCGCGCTGTTTCCCGTCGTAGGACCGTACCGATGTCGACCTGGTTACTTCCCGAGAATATCGCCGACGTACTTCCGTCGGAAGCGCGCAAGATCGAAGAGCTGCGCCGCAGGCTGCTCGACCGCTTCCGTTCATATGGCTACGAAATGGTGATGCCGCCGCTGCTCGAGTATCTCGAGTCGCTGCTGACGAGCGGTGGCGCCGACCTGCGCCTGCGCACCTTCAAGCTGGTCGATCAGCTGTCGGGTCGCACCCTCGGCCTTCGCGCAGACATCACGCCGCAGGTCGCGCGGATCGACGCGCACTTGTTGAACCGCCAGGGCGTGACGCGCCTCTGCTATGCAGGCCACGTGATGCATACGCGTCCGCGCGGTCTGCACGCGACGCGCGAGCAGATCCAGATCGGCGCCGAGATCTACGGGCATGCCGGCCTGGAGGCCGACCTCGAGATCCAGCAACTGATGCTCGACGCGCTGCATCTCGCGGGCCTGTCGCGCATCCGTCTCGACCTCGGCCACGCGGGCGTGCTCGCGGCGCTGCTGGCGCGTGACGCGCAGGCCGCCGAGCGCGGCGAGTCGCTGTACGACGCATTGTCGGGCAAGGACGTGCCGCTGCTGAACGAGCTCACCGACGATCTCGGTGCCGATACGCGCGCCGCGCTGCGCGCGCTGCCGCATCTCTATGGCGACGCGAGCGTGCTCGCCGAGGCGCGCGCACGCTTGCCGGTACTGCCCGAAATCACGCGGGCGCTCGACGATCTGGCGCAGCTCGCGGCGCAGGCGAAGGGAGCCGAGGTGGCGATCGATCTCGGCGACCTGCGTGGCTATGCGTATCACAGCGGCGCGATGTTCAGCGCCTACATCGATGGCGTGCCGAACGCGATCGCGCGGGGCGGCCGGTACGACCACGTCGGTCAGGCGTATGGCCGCGCCCGTCCGGCTACGGGCTTCTCGCTCGACCTGCGCGAGCTCGCGCGGATTTCGCCGGTCGAGGCGCGCGGCACCGCGATTCTCGCGCCGTGGGCACAGGACGACGCGCTGAGCGCGGCCGTCGCGGCGCTGCGCGATTCGGGCGAGGTCGTGATCCAGGCGCTGCCGGGTCACGATCATGTGCTCGACGAATTCGCGTGCGACCGGTCGCTCGTCGAGCGCAACGGCGCGTGGGTGGTCGAACCCCGATAAACAGGCGTTCGCGGGACCTGCTTCGGCGTGCATATCGTTGAAGCGAAACGGAAAAATTCGGAATCGCCCGCGAACATAGGTAGAATACGTTTTTAACCAGCTAACGAATCAACATGTCTGCCAGCGCAGTGAACGTGACTCCCGGGCGCAATGTCGTCGTCGTGGGAACGCAATGGGGTGATGAAGGCAAGGGCAAGATCGTCGACTGGCTGACGGACCACGCTCAGGGCGTCGTGCGTTTCCAGGGCGGTCACAACGCCGGCCACACCCTCATCATCGGCGGCAAGAAAACGATCTTGCGCCTCATTCCGTCGGGCATCATGCGTGAAGGCGTCGCCTGCTACATCGGCAACGGCGTCGTCCTGTCCCCCGAAGCACTGTTCAAGGAAATCGGCGAGCTGGAAGAAGCCGGCGTGAACGTGCGCGACCGCCTGTTCATTTCCGAAGCCACGACGCTGATCCTGCCGTACCACATCGCGATCGACCAGGCGCGCGAAGCGCGCAAGGGCGCGGGCAAGATCGGCACGACGGGCCGCGGCATCGGCCCCGCGTACGAAGACAAGGTCGGCCGCCGCGCGCTGCGTGTGCAGGACCTCTTCGATGCGAAGACCTTCGCCGACCGCCTGCGCGAAAACCTCGATTTCCACAACTTCGTGCTGACCCAGTACCTGGGCGGCGCGGCTGTCGATTTCCAGGCCACGCTCGACACGATGCTGGGTTATGCCGACCGCCTGAAGCCGATGGTGGCCGACGTGTCGCGCCGCCTGTACGACGCGAACAATGCGGGCCAGAACCTGCTGTTCGAAGGCGCACAAGGTACGCTGCTCGACATCGACCACGGCACCTATCCGTTCGTCACGTCGAGCAACTGCGTCGCAGGTGCGGCGTCGGCTGGCGCGGGCGTGGGTCCGCAGAAGCTCAACTACATCCTCGGCATCACGAAGGCATATTGCACGCGCGTCGGCTCGGGCCCGTTCCCGAGCGAACTGTACGATGCGGACAACCCGCAGCGTCAGGACCAGGTTGGCGTCACGCTCGCTAATGTCGGCAAGGAATTCGGTTCGGTCACCGGCCGTCCGCGCCGCACGGGCTGGCTCGACGCAGCCGCGCTGCGCCGCTCGATCCAGATCAACGGCGTGTCGGGCCTGTGCATGACGAAGCTCGACGTGCTGGACGGCCTCGACGAAGTCAAGCTGTGCGTCGGCTACAAGATCGACGGCAAGGATGTGGACATCCTGCCGCGCGGCGCCGCTGACGTGGCCCGTTGCGAGCCCGTATACGAAACGTTTGCCGGCTGGAAGGAAAGCACGGTTGGCATCAAGACGTGGGAAGCCCTGCCGGCGAACGCGCAGGCTTACCTGACCCGTGTCCAGGAAGTGGCTGGCGTGCCGGTCGACATGGTGTCGACGGGTCCGGACCGCGACGAAACGATCCTGCTCCGCCATCCGTTCAAGGTGTAATTTTCAGATGACGCAGCAAATCACGATGACGGCGGCAGATTTGATGACCGATCCGCGCAACGACGACAAGAACCTGTGGGTAGGCTGGGACGAGTATCACCGTCTCATCGAGTTGCTCGCGCTCCAGGTGCATGCATCGGGCTGGAAGTTCGACCAGATCCTGTGCCTCGCGCGCGGCGGCCTGCGCGTCGGCGATCAACTGTCGCGCATCTACGACGTGCCGCTCGCGATCCTCGCGACGAGTTCGTACCGCGAAGCGGCCGGCACGGAGCAGGGCGACCTCGATATCGCGCAGTACATCACGATGACGCGCGGCAACCTGGCGGGCAACGTGCTGCTGGTCGACGATCTCGTCGATTCGGGCGTCACGCTTGCGCGCGTGCAGGAGCACCTGAAGGAGCGCTATCCGTCGGTGACGGCCGTGCGCTCGGCCGTGCTCTGGTACAAGGGTTGCTCGAAGGTCAAGCCCGACTATCACACGCAGTTTCTGCCGACGAATCCGTGGATTCATCAGCCGTTCGAGGAGTGGGACACGGTTCGCCCGCACAACCTCGAGGCGTGGATCAAGCGCGGTCGCGCACAGCGCGAGGGCTCTGGCGCATAAGCGGCCGGCCAATCGAAGGAAAGCCTTGTACGGCGCCGCTTGCGGCGCCGTTTTTCATTGGGGTGCCGTCCGCGCTGGCGCCGCGCACCGTGGATCCGGTAGGCAGACGCCGCTGCCCCGGCTATGATTGGCAGCCCTGCCACAGCTCGCGCCGGATTGCATGCGCAGCGTGGATCACGTGGCTACAAGGCAACAGAGCAGGACGGCGTTTCACGGGGGCGCGAGTAGAATAGCGCTCGTTTTGTCCGACCCGGACCCGATTATTACGCTTCATATGAACGACACGATCCACGCGACCGACGCAGCACACGCGCCGCATTCGACGCAACAACACTCGATGCGGGCGCTAGCGATAGCAGCCATCGGCGTCGTGTTCGGCGACATCGGCACCAGCCCGCTGTATTCGCTCAAGGAGGCGTTCAGCCCCGCACACGGCATTCCGCTCACCGAAGCGTCGATTCTCGGTGTGATCTCGCTGCTGTTCTGGGCAATCATCCTGGTGGTCGGCATCAAGTATCTGCTGTTCGTGATGCGGGCGGACAACAACGGCGAAGGCGGCGTGCTCGCGCTGATGGCGCTGTCGCTGCGGCCACTCGACTCGAAGACCCGCGTCGCGGGCGCGCTGATGGCGCTCGGGATTTTCGGCGCATGCATGTTCTACGGGGACGCGGTGATCACGCCGGCGATCTCGGTGATGTCGGCGGTCGAGGGTCTCGAAATCGCGACGCCGCACCTGTCCCATCTCGTGCTGCCGATCACGATCGTGATCCTGATCGCGCTGTTCTGGATCCAGCGCCACGGCACTGCGCTGGTCGGCAAGCTGTTCGGCCCGATCATGGTGCTGTGGTTCGTCGTGATCGCGGCGCTCGGCGTGTACCACATCGTGCGCGTGCCGGGCATCATGGCGGCCATCAACCCGTATTACGCGGCGTCGTTCATGGCCGATCACCTGCTGCAGGCCTATGTCGTGCTCGGCTCGGTCGTGCTGGTGCTGACCGGTGCGGAAGCGCTCTACGCGGACATGGGCCACTTCGGCGCGAAGCCGATCCGCATCGCCGCCTACGGGCTCGTGATGCCGTCGCTCGTGCTGAACTACTTCGGCCAGGGCGCGCTGCTGATCCAGAATCCGAAGGCGATCGAGAACCCGTTCTTCCTGCTGGCACCCGAATGGGGGCTGTTGCCGCTCGTCGTGCTGTCGACGGTCGCAACCGTGATCGCGTCGCAGGCGGTGATCTCGGGCGCGTATTCGCTGACGTCGCAGGCCATCCAGCTCGGCTACGTGCCGCGCATGAAGGTGCTGCACACGTCGGAACTGGCGATCGGCCAGATCTACGTGCCGGTCGTGAACTGGCTGCTGCTGTTCGTGATCCTCTGCATCGTCATCGGCTTCAAGAGCTCCGACAACCTCGCGGCTGCGTACGGCATCGCGGTGACGGCGACGATGGTGATCACGACCGTGCTCGCCGCGGTCGTGATGGTGAAGGTGTGGAACTGGAACCGGCTGCTGGTCGGCGCGATCATCGCGGTGTTTCTCGCGGTCGACCTCGGCTTCTTCGGCGCGAACCTGCTGAAGGTCGCTCAGGGCGGCTGGCTGCCGCTCGGCATCGGCGCACTGCTGTTCTTCCTGCTGATGACCTGGTACAAGGGGCGTCACATCGTCAAGGAGCGCACGGCTGCCGACGGTATTCCGCTCGAGCCGTTCCTGCAGGGGCTGCTCGCGCATCCGCCGCATCGCGTGTCGGGTACCGCGATCTACCTGACCGGCAACGACAAGCTCGTGCCCGTCAGCCTGCTGCACAACCTGAAGCACAACAAGGTGCTGCACGAGCGCACCATTTTCCTCACGTTCGTCACGCGCGACTTTCCTTACGTGCGAGACGACAAGCGCCAGTCCTCGCGTGATGCAGGCGGCGGGTTGTATATCGTCAAGGCCGAGTACGGCTTCAACGAGACGCCGGACGTGAAGGCCGTGCTCGAGGAATTCGGCCGCACGCATGACATGACGTTCGAGCTGATGGATACGTCGTTCTTCCTCGCGCGCGAAACGGTCGTGCCGACGCATCTGCCCGGAATGTCGATCTGGCGCGAGCGCGTGTTCGCATGGATGCACCAGAACGCCGCGAAGCCGACCGACTTCTTCTCGATCCCGGCGAATCGCGTGGTCGAACTCGGGACGAAGATCGAAATCTGATCGAGGGCGGCGCGCGGGCCGTTCAGCCGCGCGCCGTGTTTGCCGAAGTCATGAAAAAGCCCGCCTTTCGGCGGGCTTTTTTGTCTGTCGCGAAAGCTGGCGGATGCTCAGCGCTTCAGCTTCGCGAACGCTGCAGCCATTGCGCCAGCCGGTTCCGGCTCGCGCGAACGCTGCGGGCGCGCCGCGCCGCGCCCGGCGTTGCCGCGATCCTGGCCGCCGCGCGACGACATGCCGGGCGCCGCCGCGTCGTCGTCGAGGCGCATCGTCAGCGCAATGCGCTGGCGCTTCACGTCGACGTCGAGCACCTTCACCTTGACGACCTGGCCGGCTTTCACGACTTCGTGCGGATCCTTGATGAACTTGGTCGACATCGCGGATACGTGGACAAGGCCGTCCTGGTGGACGCCGATGTCCACGAACGCGCCGAACGCGGCGACGTTCGTCACGACGCCCTCGAGCGTCATGCCGGGTACGAGGTCCGACACCTTTTCGACGCCTTCACGGAACGTCGCGGTCTTGAATTCGGGGCGCGGATCGCGGCCCGGCTTCTCCAGCTCGGACAGGATGTCGCGCACGGTCGGCAGGCCGAAACGTTCGTCAACAAATTCCGCCGGGGACAGGCCCGACAGCGCTTCGCGGTTGCCGAGCACGTCGTCGATGCGCTTGCTGATCTTCGCGAGTATCCGCTCGACGACCGGATACGCTTCCGGGTGCACCGACGAGCGGTCGAGCGGATTCTCGCCGCCATTGATGCGCAGGAAGCCGGCGGCCTGTTCGAAGGTCTTGTCGCCGAGGCGCGGCACCTTGCGCAGGTGCTCGCGCGACGGGAACGGGCCGTTCGCATCGCGGTAGTCGACGATATTGCGCGCGAGCGTCGCGTTCAGGCCCGATACGCGGGCGAGCAGCGGGGCCGACGCGGTGTTCGCGTCGACGCCGACCGCGTTCACGCAGTCCTCGACGACCGCGTCGAGCGAGCGGGCGAGTTCGCGCTGGTTCACGTCGTGCTGGTACTGGCCGACGCCGATGGCCTTCGGTTCGATCTTCACCAGCTCGGCGAGCGGATCCTGCAGGCGGCGTGCAATCGACACGGCGCCGCGCAGCGACACGTCGAGTTCCGGGAATTCCTTCGCGGCCAGCTCGGATGCCGAATAGACCGATGCACCGGCTTCCGACACGACGATCTTCTGCAGGCGCAGCTCCGGGTGTTTCGCGATCAGTTCGCTCGCGAGCTTGTCGGTTTCACGCGACGCGGTGCCGTTGCCGATGCTGATCAGCTCGGCCTGCGTCTGCGCGGCGATGCGTGCGAGTTTCGCGATCGAGCCATCCCAGTCGCGGCGCGGCTCGTGCGGGTAGATCGTGTCGGTCGCGAGCACCTTGCCGGTGCGGTCGACGACCGCAACCTTCACGCCCGTGCGCAGGCCGGGGTCGAGACCGATCACGGCCTTCGGGCCGGCCGGCGCGGCCAGCAGCAGGTCGTTCAGGTTGCGCGCGAACACGCGGATCGCTTCCGTTTCGGCCGTTTCGCGCAGTTGCGTGAGCAGTTCGTTCTCGATGTGCGGCTGCACCTTCACGCGCCAGCACCAGCGGCATACGTCGGACAGCCATTTGTCGGCCGGGCGGTTCTGGTTCGCGATGCCGAAATGGCGCGCGATCATTGCCTCGCCAGGATGCGGCACCTGCGCGTCGAGCTCTTCGCCGAGGCCGAGCTTGACCGTCAGCACGCCCGCGTTGCGGCCGCGGAACAGCGCGAGGGCGCGGTGCGACGGCACGGTCTTGATCGTTTCCGCGTAGTCGTAATAGTCGCGGAATTTCTCGCCTTCCTCGTTTTCCTTGCCCTCGACGACGGCCGACGACACGACGCCCTGGTTGTGCAGATAGTCGCGCAGCTTGCCGAGCAGCTCGGCCGTCTCGCCAAACTGTTCGGACAGGATGTCGCGCGCGCCGTCGAGCGCGGCCTTCACGTCGGCTACACCCTTCTCGGCGTCGACGTACGCGGCTGCCTCGGCCTGCGGGTCGAGCAGCGGGTTCGCGAGGAGTGCCTGGGCGAGCGGCTCGAGGCCGGCTTCGCGGGCGATCTGCGCACGCGTGCGGCGCTTCGGCTTGTACGGCAGATAAAGGTCTTCGAGCACCTGCTTGCTGTCGGCCGCGTCGATCGCGACGCGCAGTTCGTCGGTCAGCTTGCCCTGTTCGTCGATGCTCGACAGGATCGCCGCACGGCGATCTTCAAGCTCGCGCAGATACAGGAGGCGTTCCTCGAGCTGGCGCAGCTGCGTGTCGTCCAGGTTGCCGGTCACTTCCTTGCGGTACCGGGCAATGAACGGAACGGTCGAGCCTTCGTCGAGGAGTTGCACTGCCGCCGCGACCTGGCGCGGCTGGACGGACAGTTCGGTGGCGATGCGCTGTACGATCTTGAGTGCTACGGTTTCCGTCATGTCGTGGATGATCTGCCTGCTGAAATCGCGGCGGGGGCCGGCAGGCCCGAAGCGGCGGGCTGCGTGGCGGGCCCGTCGGGCCGGATGCCGCGGGTGAGTGAAGCGAGGCATTTTGCCATAAATGGCGGAGCGTCCAGCCGGGGGTGATAGAATTTGACACATGTCCCGCAGCTTTCCTACGACGTTGCCAACTTCCCGAATTTCTCTCGTCGCGCTCGGCGCAGCGCTCGCCGCGGCTTTGTCTGCCGGGCCTTCCGGCGCGTTCGCGCAAGCTTCGGATGCAACCGCGCCGGCCGCCGCCGCGGCTGCGCCCGTGACGGCCACGGCCGCACCGGATTTCGATGCCCGTCAAAAAGTGCTCAATCAACGTTCCGCAGAAAACGATTATCGTTATGCGGTGGCCGAGCACGATTGCTACAGCAAGTTCTTCGTCAATCACTGTCTCGGCAAGGCACGTGAACAGATGCGCGACGAGCGGGCGAGCATCCGCCAGGAGCAGCTCGCGCTCAACGACGAGCAGCGGGCCGTGCGTGCGCAGCAGCGCGACCAGCAGCAGGCGCTGAAGGCGGCGCAGAACGCGGCGGAAGCACCGCGGCGCGCGGCGAACGACGCGGCAAACGCGGCTGCGTTCCGCGACAAGCAGGAGCAGAATGCGCTGAAGCAGGCGCAGCGCGGCGCGGAAGGGCCGCAGCGCGCGGCGAACAAGCAGGCATACGACCAGAAGCAGGGCGACTTCCAGCGCAAGCTCGACCAGGCGCACCAGCAGGCCGCGCAGAAGGCGCAGGAGCGGGCGGACAACGCCGCGCGCTACGAGCAGAAGCAGAAGGAAGCCGTGCAGCACAAGGCCGATGTCGAGCAGCGTCAGAAGGAAGCGGCCGAGAAGGCGCAGCAGAAGCAACAGCAGGGGCAGTAACGTGTTGGATTGATCGAGACCAGTCTCGGGCGCGCTGGCACGCCGGTCGGCGCGCTGCTTCGATGAGGAGGCAAGTATGCAAAACCGTCACACGGAACAGCAGCAGGAATTGCACAACCGTTTGGCTGCATTGCAGGAGCAGCACCAGCAGCTCGCTCGGGAGATCGAGCTGAAGGAAGGGCACTCCGACATCGACGACATCACGCTGCACAGGCTGAAGAAGGAAAAGCTGGCGGCCAAGGACAAAATCATTTTGCTGCAATCGCAGCTGGAACCGGATAAGCGCGCCTGAGCGCGGCCTGGCAAGCGCCGGCGCCGCCCGGGCGCTGGACACAGGAACGCTTGCCTTGAATTCACCGCTTGAAGCCACCCCCGATGCCCGGCGCGACGTGTCGCCTGCCGGGCGCGCTCGTGCGCCCGAAGGCACCTTTGAGCTGAGCCGCAAGCGCGTCGACGAACTCGACACGATCTTCGGCGAAGGCGGATTGCTGGCGCGCGCGCTGGACGGCTATCGGCCGCGTACGTCGCAGATCGAGATGGCGCGCGCCGTCGCGTCTGCGATGGAAGCGTCCGCGCGCCGCATGCCCGAACCCGAGATCTTCGAAACCCGCAAGCGGCCGGCGCGTCGCCTCGGCGACGGTGACAAGGCGGCCGAAACGGGCGCGGACGCCGCGGCAGCCGAAGTCGACAGCGATGCCGGCGACAACACGCTGATCGTCGAGGCCGGCACGGGTACCGGCAAGACTTATGCATACCTCGTGCCCGCAATGCTGTGGGGCGGCAAGGTGATCGTGTCGACCGGCACGAAACACCTGCAGGACCAATTGTTCGCGCGCGACATCCCGACCGTGCGCAACGCGCTCGCGGTGCCGGTGTCGGTCGCGATGCTGAAGGGCCGTGCCAACTACCTGTGCCACTACTACCTGCAACGCACGGCCGACAACGGCCGGTTGCCGTCGCGGCAGGATACGGCCTATCTGCAGGAAATCGTCCGTTTCGCGAAGATCACGAAGAGCGGCGACAAGGCCGAGCTCGCGAGCGTGCCGGAAACGGCGCCGGTATGGTCGATGGTCACGTCGACACGCGACAACTGCCTCGGCCAGGAATGCCCGCATTACAAGGAATGCTTCGTGATGCAGGCGCGGCGCGAGGCGCAGCAGGCCGACGTCGTCGTCGTCAACCACCACCTGTTCTTCGCGGACATCATGCTGCGCGATACGGGGATGGCCGAGTTGCTGCCTAATGCCAACACGGTCATCTTCGACGAAGCGCACCAGTTGCCCGAAACGGCGACGCTGTTCTTCGGCGAGACGCTGTCGACGACGCAGATTCTCGAGCTCGCACGCGACACGGTGGCGGAAGGCCTGAGCCATGCCCGCGACGCGGTCGAGTGGGTGAAGCTCGGCGGCGATCTCGAGCGCGCGGCGCGCGACTTGCGCCTTGCGTTCGCGAACGACCAGATCGTCCGCATGTCGCTCGCCCAGCTCGGCGACGATCACCCGATGTTCGGCGCGCTCGACGCGCTCGAGGCTGCGCTCGACGCGCTGGCGTCGGCGCTTGCCAGCCAGGCCGAACGGGCGGAATCGCTCGGCGCGTGCCTGCGGCGCGCACGCGAGCTGCAGGACCTGCTGGCCGGCTGGGTCGCACCCGGCGCGACGGAAGCGGCGGCGAAAGCCGACGCAACAGCGGCCGGCGACAAGGCGGCATCCGACGGCGATCCGAACGAGAAGGTGCGCTGGGTCGAAGTGTTCGCGCATACGGTCCAGCTGCACGAAACGCCGCTGTCGGTCGCGCCGATCTTTGCCAAGCAGCGCGCGGGCGTGTCGCGTGCCTGGGTGTTCACGTCTGCCACGCTGTCGGTGCGCGGCGACTTCACGCACTATGCGGCGCAAATGGGCCTCAGCTCGCGTCGCTCGATGACGCTCGCAAGCCCGTTCGACTACCAGTCGCAAGGGCTGCTGTACGTGCCGCGCAACCTGCCGCAACCGTCTTCGCCGGCGTTTACCGACGCCGTCTTCGACGCCGCACTGCCGGCGATCGAGGCGTCCGGTGGCGGCGTGTTCATGCTGTGCACGACGCTGCGCGCGGTCGACCGGATCGCGTCGAAGCTGCGCGACGTGATCGAGTCGCGCGGCTGGAACACGCCGCTGCTCGTGCAGGGCGATGCAAGCCGTACCGAGCTCCTCGACCGCTTCCGCGCATATGGCAACGCGATCCTGGTCGGCAGCCAGAGTTTCTGGGAAGGCGTCGACGTGCGCGGCGACGCGCTGTCGCTCGTCGTGATC
Organism: Burkholderia sp. SRS-25; assembly: GCF_004343765.1. Classification (NCBI taxonomy): domain Bacteria; kingdom Pseudomonadati; phylum Pseudomonadota; class Betaproteobacteria; order Burkholderiales; family Burkholderiaceae; genus Burkholderia; species Burkholderia sp. SRS-25. The sequence goes on along the minus strand of NZ_PTXM01000024.1, from coordinate 5,887 downwards.
GACAAGCTGCCGTTCGCGCCGCCGGACGATCCGGTGCTGGCTGCGCGGCTCGACGCGCTCACGAAGAAGGGGCTGAGCCCGTTCGCCGTGCACCAGCTGCCGCAGGCCGTGATCACGCTGAAGCAGGGCGCGGGCCGGCTGATTCGCGCGGAAACGGATCGCGGCGTGCTGATGATCTGCGACACGCGGCTCGTCGACAAACCCTACGGGCGCCGGATCTGGCAGAGCCTGCCGCCATTCAAGCGGACCCGCGAGATCGCGGTCGTTCAGGACTTCTTCGACGAGCACCGTTCGGCAAAGCGCTCGTGACGGTGCGTGCGGCGATCGTCGCGCGATTGCACCGGCGCCGCCTGAATGCGGCGCCAATAAAAAACCCGGCTCGATGGCCGGGTTTTTTGTTCGTGCAGCGCGGGCTGTACGGTGCTTTCGTCAGAACTGCCACCACGACTTCTTCGTACCGGGGCGCGAGTGGCCCGTGACGTACGGGCTGTCGGGGAACGTGCCTGCGAGCACGCGCTTCGTGTCCTCGGCGAGTTCCGGCTGGTTCAGCTTGCCGTACGACAGGATCATGATGTGCAGCGCGTCCTCGATCGCCGGGGCGCCCTTGTAGTCCTTGATCGCGAGCTGGGCACGGTTGATGGCCGCGACGTAGGCGCCGCGCCGGTAGTAGTAGTCGGCTGCGTGCACTTCGTGCGATGCGAGCGCGTTGACGATGTAGCGCATCCGAGCGGCGGCGTCGGGCGCGTACTTGCTCTTCGGGAAGCGGTCGACGACGACCTTGAACGCATCGTACGATTCGCGCAGTGCCTGCGGATCGCGTTCGCTCATGTCCTGGCCCGAGAAGCGGCCGAACAGGCCGAGATCGTCGTTGAAGTGGATCATCCCCTTCAGGTAGTACGCGTACGGGATATCCGGATGATCGGGGTGGAGCTGGATGAAGCGATCGACGGCCTGGTCGGCGGCGGCCGCTTCGTTATCCTTCCAGTTGCAGTATGCAACGTTGATCTGCGCCTGCTGCGCGAAATGGCCGAACGGATCGCGACCTTGCAGCGATTCGAAATATTTCGCGCACTTGCCCCAGTCGCCGCCGGACAGTGCGTCCTGGGCCTCTGAGTATAATTTGTTGTTCGACCAGGTAGCCGTCTCGTCCTGCTTCTGCGGCAAGCCGTGGCAGCCGGCGATGAGGGCCGCGGCCGCTACCGCCGCAGCCCGGGCGGCGACGGTTCTGGCCGTGCGTTTGGTCGAATTCATCATGCTCGCATGTCCTAGCTTCAAGTCTCGGTGACCCAGTCTAAATGACCCGTTCAAGTTCGCAGAATGCCCAGCCGGGCACACCAAATCGCGAAGATTATAGCCCAAGCGATCGGCCCGCCGACGCTGCCTCGGGGGATTCCCTCGATGACGATCTGACCGGCGACGCAATGCAGCCGCCCGTCGTGCCGTCCGCAGCGGTCGATGAAGCACCGCGCGTCGTCGAAGTGCCGATGTCGCTCGCGGGCGAGCGCCTCGACAAGGCGCTCGCCCAACTGTTCCCCGAATTCTCGCGCAGCCGCCTCCAGAGCTGGATCGAGGCGCAGCGCGTGCTCGTCGACGGCGCGCCGGCGAAGATCCGCCAGCCGGTGCCGCTCGGCGCGAAGATCGAACTCGTGCCCGACCTGCTCCCCGAGCAGCTCGCCTTTACGCCGGAGCCGGTGCCGCTCGACGTGATCTACGAGGACGATGCGCTCGTCGTCATCAACAAGCCGGCCGGCCTCGTCGTGCATCCGGCCGCAGGCAACTGGAGCGGCACGATCCTCAACGGGCTGCTGCATCGCTACGGCGATGCGGCGGCCGGCCTGCCGCGCGCAGGGATCGTCCACCGGCTCGACAAGGAGACGTCGGGCCTGATGGTGGTGGCGCGTACGCTGGCCGCGCAGACGGACCTCGTGCGCCAGTTGCAGGCCCGCACGGTGAAGCGCCGCTATTTCGCGCTCGTGTGGGGCACGATGCCCGAGGAAGGCACGATCGACGCGCCGATCGGCCGCGATCCGCGCGAACGCACGCGCATGGCCGTCGTTACGGGCGCATCGGGCAAGCCCGCGCGCACGCATTTCCGCACGGTTGACACATGCCTGTGGCAACGTCAGCCGGTTTCGGCGATCCAGTGCGATCTCGAGACCGGTCGCACGCACCAGATCCGCGTTCACTGCGCGCACGCCGGGCACCCGTTGCTCGGCGATCCCGTGTACGGGCGCGCGCGCGGCAAGCGCTCGGTCACGCCGCTGCCGGACGGGTTCGCGCGTCAGGCGCTGCACGCATGGCGGCTCGGTCTCGTGCATCCGGTCACGGGCAAGGCGATGCAATGGCGCTGCCCGCTGCCGGACGACATGAACGCACTCGTCGCGGCGCTCGGCTTCGGGCAGGGTGACGAGGAATTCGACGACGATGACGGTGTCTACGACGATGACGATTTCGGCGGCGAGTATCACGATGACGAGCCGTACCTGGACGATGAGGAGGAGTGAGTGCCGATGACGAACCTGGCGCCGTTGACGTGGCAGGACTGCGTGCAGCCCGACTGGCAGGTGTCGCCGCGCGTGCGCGCGCTGATCACGACGCGTGACGGCGGCGTGAGCGAAGGCCCGTACGGGCGCTGGCAGGGCGGCGACGCGCTGCCGGGCGGGATGAATCTCGGCCTGCATACCGGTGACGACCCGGCCCATGTCGCCGGGAACCGCGCGCGCTTGCTGGCGCTGGCAGGCCAGTCGAATGCTGCCTGGCTCGAGCAGGTTCACGGCGCGCGAATCGTGCGGGCGGACGAGGTGATCGCGGCGGCGCCGATGGCTACGGCGCCGGTGCAGGCCGACGCGAGCGTCACCGACCGGGCGGGTGCCGTGTGCGTCGTGATGGTCGCGGATTGCCTGCCCGTGCTGCTGTGCGACACGCAGGGCCGCGCGGTCGGCGCCGCACATGCGGGCTGGCGTGGGCTGGCGGCCGGCATCGTCGAGCAGACCGCGGCGCATGTCGCGGCACTCGCGGGCGGTGCGACGGACGCGCTTCATGCGTACCTCGGGCCGGCGATCGGCCCACGGGCGTTCGAGGTGGGCGCCGACGTGCGTGACGCGTTTCTCGACACGGCCCCACAGTCGGAGCATGATGAAACCCGGCTTGCGTTCGTCGCGATCGATGGTGCGCCGGGCAAGTTTCTCGCCGATCTCCATGCGCTTGCGCGCCTGCGTCTTGCGCGTGCGGGTGTGGCGCACGTGAGCGGCGGGACGGCCTGCACGGTCACCGAGCAGGCACGCTTCTATTCGTACCGGCGCGATCGCGTGACGGGCCGCATGGCAGCGGCGATCTGGCTGGCCGATTGACGGAATGCGCATGCGCGTGGAGTTTGTTGCGTCGCAAAATCGGGTTATCTCGATATTTTGGCTGCCGCGCCGCGCTGCATGCGCGCTTGAATGAAAAATCCCGAAGTCAAGTCAACCCAAATGTTTTATGTTTTGCCGGAAGCCTTGTCCCGTCTGTTGTGCGAGGATTATCTCCGTACGGAAATGTTCAGCGGTTTGACATGACGCTTCACATGGGGAAAACGATAATGATAAAAATACCGCACTGCGGCAGAATCTGGAGACGCCTCTCCAGAGCATGACGGCCCGGCTCGCAGCCGGCATGCCGCGCGCGAGCAGGATTTCACGATAGACGCTCACGAATCACCGGTAAGGCAGGTAATGACAGCATCGAAAAAATCGTCGACGTCCGCTCAGGCGGGCACTTCCCCGGGCAGCATTGGTTTCGATCCGGCCGCCCAGCCGATGCAGCAGATGTTCGAATCGTGGTTGAACGCGTGGCGCGGTTTTGCAGATCCGGCACGCGTCGCGACTGCGTCGGCCACCGTGAATCCGTTCGCGACATTCCAGTTTCCGACATCGTTCCCGTTCCAGATGCCGTCGATGCCCGATTTCGGCGCGATGGCGTCGCCGTTCGCCGGATTGAAGCTGCCGGCCGCCGCGATTCCGCCCGAGCGGCTACAGGCGCTGCAGGCCGACTACGCGCGCGATTGCATGGCGCTGATGCAGCAGGCCGCCGCGGCGAAGCTCGAGTCGCCCGAACTGAAGGACCGCCGTTTCAGCGGCGAGGCGTGGAAGGCGTCGCCGGCGCATGCGTTCGCGGCGGCCTGGTATCTGCTCAACGCGCGCTATCTGCAGGAACTGGCCGACGCGCTTCAGACCGATCCGAAGACGCGCGAGCGCATTCGTTTCACGGTCCAGCAATGGACGGCTGCGGCCGCGCCGAGCAATTTCCTCGCGCTCAATCCCGACGCACAGAAATCGATCCTCGAAACGCAGGGCGAAAGCCTGCGGCAAGGGATGATGAACCTGCTCGGCGACATGCAGCGCGGCAAGATTTCGCAGACCGACGAATCGCAGTTCGTAGTCGGCAAGAACCTCGGGTGTACTGAAGGCGCGGTCGTCTACGAGAACGACCTGATCCAGCTGATCCAGTACACGCCGAAGACGGACAAGGTGTTCGAGCGGCCGCTGTTGATCGTGCCGCCTTGCATCAACAAGTTCTACATCCTCGACCTGCAGCCCGAGAATTCGCTCGTCGCGCATGCGCTGTCGAACGGCCATCAGGTGTTCCTCGTGTCGTGGCGCAACGCGGACGCATCGGTCGCGCACAAGACGTGGGACGACTACATGAACGAAGGGCTGCTCGCGGCGATCGACGCCGTGCAGCAGGTCAGCGGCCGCGAGCAGATCAACACGCTCGGCTTTTGCGTCGGCGGCACGATGCTCGCGACCGCGCTCGCGGTGCTTGCCGCGCGCGGCGAACATCCGGCCGCGTCGATGACGCTGCTCACCGCGATGCTCGACTTCACCGACACCGGCATTCTCGACGTGTTCGTCGACGAGGCGCACGTGCAGATGCGCGAGCAGACCATCGGCGGCAAGAACGGCACGCAGCCGGGGCTGATGCGCGGCGTCGAATTCGCGAACACGTTCTCGTTCCTGCGGCCGAACGACCTCGTGTGGAACTACGTCGTCGACAACTACCTGAAGGGCCGCACGCCGGCGCCGTTCGACCTGCTGTACTGGAACAGCGATTCGACGAGCCTGCCGGGCCCGATGTACGCGTGGTACCTGCGCAATACCTATCTCGAGAACAAGCTGCGCGAGCCGGGCGCGCTGACCGTGTGCGGCGAGTCGGTCGACCTGACGCTGATCGACGTGCCGACCTTCATCTACGGTTCGCGCGAGGATCACATCGTGCCGTGGCAGACGGCCTATGCGTCCACGTCGATCCTGTCGGGCCCGCTGAAGTTCGTGCTCGGCGCGTCGGGACACATCGCGGGCGTGATCAATCCGCCGGCGAAGAAGAAGCGCAGCTACTGGGTCAACGACAGCGACCTGCCCGAATCGGCGGACGACTGGTTCGCCGGTGCAACCGAGCATCCCGGAAGCTGGTGGACGACCTGGGTCGAATGGCTCGACCAGTACGGCGGCCGCAAGGTGGAGCCGCCCGCCCAGCCCGGTACCGCGCAGTTCCCGGTAATCGAGCCGGCGCCGGGCCGCTACGTGTTGCAGCGCGATTGACGAAAACCGGACAGCAGCGCAGGCTGTCCGGTGCACCGCAGTTTTTTTTAACAGGGCCGGTAGCGATGCGCCGTGTCGTGCGGGCCTGGAGGAAAGGGAAATGACGGACGTAGTGATCGTATCGGCCGCGCGGACCGCGGTCGGCAAATTCGGCGGTTCGCTTGCGAAGATTGCGGCGCCCGAGCTGGGCGCGACGGTGATCCGCGCGGTGCTGGAGCGTGCGGGCGTGAAGCCCGAGCAGGTCAGCGAAGTGATCATGGGCCAGGTGCTGACGGCCGGTTCCGGGCAGAACCCGGCACGGCAGTCGCTGA
>NZ_PTXM01000023.1:0-175742 GCF_004343765.1 Burkholderia sp. SRS-25 | reverse complement strand
CGCGCTTCATCACCGAGCTGGAAGTCGGCAGCGTGAACGTGCGCGAAGTGCCCGGCTACCGGCTCGAGCTGACGCCGTTCGGCGGCGTGAAGGATTCGGGGCTGGGCTACAAGGAAGGCGTGCAGGAAGCGATGAAGAGCTTCACGAACGTGAAGACGTACTCGCTGCCGTGGTGAGCGGCGGGGAAGGGCATACCAAGCCCTGCCGCCGCCCGCAGCGTTACTGATAGAAGTTGAGCGTGACCATCGCAGAACGGCCCGGCGCCCACGTCGCGTAGATCGGATACGCGCTTGCGTAATACTTCTTGTCGAACAGGTTCTGCACGTTGAGCTGCACGTCCATCGTCTTGTTCACGCGCCACGTCGCGGCCGCGTCGAAGCGCGCGTAGCCGGGCGTCCATTTCTTCGTCGTCGCGGATACCGACGCGTAGGTCTGGCTCATCACCGTCGCACCGGCGCCGAGCGTGAGCTTCGGCATCACGTCGTAGCTCGTCCACAGCGTGAAGTTGTGCTTCGGCACCATCACCATCGGCAGGCCCGATGCGCCCGGGCTGCCGGGGCCTGCATCGGTCGTGATCGCGTTCAGGTACGAGTAGCCGCCGAACACGTGCCACTTCGGGCTCAGGTTGCCCGCGAAGCCGAATTCGACGCCGCGCACGCGCTGCTTGCCCGCGTTGACCGTGTGACCGAGGCCGTCGCTCACGCGCGCGTTGGTCTTCTCGGTCTGGAACAGCGCCGACGTCAGCGACAGCTGATCCTGCAGCACGTCCCACTTCGCGCCGATCTCGATGTTGCGCGAACGCTCCGGCGCGAGATCCTGGTTCGACGCGGTGATCTGGTCGGTGCCGCCGCCGAGGCCGCCGTTCGAACCCGGCGGGTTCGACGACGTGCCGTACGACGCATACAGGCTCACGTTGCTCACCGGCTTGAACACGAGGCCGAACTGGTAGCTGAACAGGTTCGACGTATTAGACAGGTCGGCCACCCCGGCCTGCTTGCCGGTGGTGTCGTAGCGGTCGAAACGCAGCCCCGTGTTGAACTGCCAGCGCTCGGACAGCTTCACGGTATCGAAGATGTACGCGGAAACCGTGTCGGTGCGCGTGTTCGTCGTCGCGCCGGGGAAGCCCTTGTCGCCGTTCAGCACGATGCTGCCGGTCCACGGCATGTTCGGGTTCCAGCCGCCCGCGAGCGGCGTGCAGTTGCCGGCCACCGAGCACGGGCCGCCCGAGCGGATGTTGTTGCCTGCCGAATCCGACACGAGGTAGCCCTCGTAGCGGGCTTGTTCATGGCTGAACTCGACGCCGGCCGTCATCGTGTGCTTCATGCCGAACAGGTTCGCGCTGCCGGTCACTTCGGTCTGGTTCGAGAAGCCGTTGAGCGCGTACTTGCCGCTCTTCGCCTGCAGGCTCAGCATGGTCGGGTTCGAGGCGAGGATCTGCGGGTTCGTCGCGACGTAATCGAGCGTCGAGCGGCCGAACATCGTCGTGTTCTTCAGCTTCCAGTCGTCGTTGAGCTTGTGCTCGACGCGCACCTGGGCGGTGTCGGTCTGCCCGTAGCGGTAGTCGCGCGTGTTCAGGCCGAAGAACTGGCCGCGATCGGTCGGCACCGGCGTGCCGCCCGACGCGCGGAACGGCACGCTGAAGTCCGGCATGTCGTACGAGTTCATGTGGTAGTAGCTGACCGTGACCGTGGTCGGCGTGTTCAGCCCGAACACGATCGACGGCGCGACGCCCCAGCGCTTGTTGTACACGTCGTTGCGGCCGGCCTGGTTCGCGTCGTGACCCATCACGTTCAGGCGCACGGCCGTCGTGTCGTTGATCTTGTGGTTCGCGTCGACCGTCGCGCGCTTGTAGCCGTCGGTGCCGAAGCCGATGCTGCTGTTGATGAAGTTGTCGTTCTTCGGCGTCTTCGTGACGATGTCGATGCTGCCGCCCACCGAGCCGCGGCCCGCGTAGACCGAATCGGGGCCCTTGATCACGCTGATCTGCTCGACCGCGAACGTTTCGCGGTTCTGCAGCCCCGAGTCGCGCATCCCGTCGACGAAGATCGAGTTGCGCGATTCGAAGCCGCGGATCACCGGGCGGTCGGCCGACGGGTTCGCGGCCGCATCGCCGCCGAGGAACGTGATGCCGGGCACCGAGCGCAGCGCGTCCGCGAACGACGTGACGTTCTTTTCCTTGATCAGTTGCTCGGGGATCACCGTGACCGAACGCGGCGTGTCGAGCAGCGGCGCGGTGAACTTGTACGACGGCGAACGCTTCACCTGCAGGTCCGACGGCACGGTCGATTGAACCGTGATCGTCGGCAGCGTCGCCCGCACGTCGGCGGGCGGGGCCGCCTGATCAGCGGCGGGCGCGGGAGCAGGGGCGGTTTCGGCGGAAGCGAGCAGCGGGGTCAGGAAAACGGAGCAGGTCAGCGCCGACACGAGGGCGCGAGGCCTCGTCTTGAACTGGGCGGGCATATCGAGAGGCAGCAGAAGGTTCGGTGAGCGGGTGCGTTTTCTCGATGCCGGGCAGGCAGCGCGGAACACCGGAAAACGTCAATGTAAATGCGTATGATTCGCGTTTGCGATTCGCAATTGTACGGATTGGTACTAATTCTGTAAACGATCGAATGGTTTTTGTACTAATTTGGTCAGACTTTCGTGGGGGGCGGATTGCCTTTGCGCGGCGTGCAACACCACTTTTCATCACCCGGCCGGTGCGCCGCGGCGGCGACTCGATACACTGCCGTACCGGTTGGACGGGCCCCGGCAAGCAGGCCCCGAGCATGGAGACAAAACACGATGGACACCCAACGCGCAGCAGTCGTCACGTACCGAGGCGATGCGATCGAGAACACGCACGTCGCCCATGTTGCGGTGGTCGATGCACGCGGCAGGCTGCTGGCCCGGTTCGGCGATCCGTTCCGGATGACGCTTGCGCGCTCGGCGGCCAAGCCGGCGCAGGCGCTGTCGGTGATCGAGACGGGCGCGCCCGAACGCTTCGGCTTCGACGATGCGGATATCGCGCTGATGTGCGCGTCGCACAGCAGCGAGGACCGGCACATCGAACGCACGCGCGCGATGCTCGCCAAGGTTGCGGCGCACGAATCGGATTTGCGTTGCGGCGGCCATCCGCCGTTGTCGGACGCGGTGTATCGCGCGTGGATCAAGCGTGACTACACGCCGACCGGCGTGTGCAGCAACTGTTCGGGCAAGCACGTCGGGATGCTGGCCGGCGCGCAGGCGATCGGCGCCGCGATCGCCGATTACCATCTGCCCGACCATCCGATGCAGGTACGCGTGAAGCACGTGGTGGCCGATGCGTGCGGGCTGCGCGACGACGAAGTGGGCTGGGCGATCGACGGATGCAACCTGCCGACGCCGGCGTTTTCGCTGGACCGGCTCGCGCGTCTGTACGCATCGCTGGCCGACGGGGCGGATACGGTGGAAGCGGGCGGTGGCGACATTACCGATCGCGTGCGTGCGCTGGCGCGCATTCATCATGCAATGACCGCGTATCCGGAGTTGGTCGCAGGCGAAGGCCGCTATTGCACGGTGCTGATGAACGCGTTCGACGGGCAGGTGGTCGGCAAGCTCGGCGCCGATGCGTGCTACGGGATCGGCGTGCGTGCGTCGGCGCGCACGCGGGCGCTGGGCGCCGACGGCGCGCTCGGCATCTCGGTGAAGATCGAGGACGGCAATCTCGACGTGCTCTACATGGTCGTCAGCGAACTGCTCGAGCGGCTGCAGATCGGCACGGCCGAGCAGCGCGCGCCGCTGGCCGGCTTCCATCGGCCGCGGATGCTCAACACGCAGGGCGTCGAGATCGGGCACGCCACGTTCCCGTTCGAATTGCAGGCGGCCTGAACGGCGTGAATGCGCGGCTGCCGGGGGCCCGCGACGCGGGCCGTATGCAGCGGCGCGAACGTGACCAAGGGCGCGTGCGCTACGCGCTCGCGCCGCGAATCTTCGTCAGCTCCAGCTCCGACAGCTCGCCGATATGCGCGAGGTGTTCCGCGAGAAAGTCCTTCAGCACGCGCAGCTTTGCCGAGCTGCGTCGGTTCGCCAGATAGGCGATGTAGATGTATTCGCCCGTCAGCCGGTTCTGCAGCCGGTAGCGCGGCAGCACGGCTTCGAGCCGGCCGCTCGCGAGCAGGTCGCGCACCAGCCAGATCTCGAACTCCGCGATGCCGAGCCCCGCGCAGGTCGCTTCGAGCAGCAGCTCCGAATGGTCGGTGACGAGGTTGCCGGCCGGCAGCACGCTGTGACGCGCGTCGCCTTTCACGAGATCCCAGCGCGGATCGCCTTCCGGGTGCACGTAGCGCAGGCAGTTGTGTTGCTTGAGATCGTCCGGCGTGGACGGGCGCCCGTAACGGTCGAGATAGCCGGGCGTCGCGCACAGGATGCTGTCGTTGCGCGACAGGCGGTGGACGACGAGGTTGTCCAGGTAGTTCTCGCCCTCGTGAATGTCGAGATCGAAGCCGCCGGCCACGAGATCGTTGTGGTTGTCGGTGAGCCGCACGTCGAGCTGGATCGTCGGGTAGCGCGCGAGGAACGGTGCGACCAGCGGCGCGAGATGGCGGCGGCCGAACGCCACCGGCGCGGTGAGCTTCAGCGGCCCGCTCGGCTGCGCGTTCAGCTCGGCGACCACGCGCAAGGTGTCGTCGAGATCGGCGATCAGCGTGACGGCGCGTTCCAGGTAGATATGGCCGGCTTCGGTGAGCGTCACGCTGTGCGTGGAGCGGTGCAGCAGCGCGACACCGAGGGCTTCCTCGATCGCCGTGACCTTGCGCGCGACGGTGGACGTCGACACGTGCATCTCCTTCGCGACCGCCGAAAAACTCCCCGTTTCGACCACCCTGACGAACGCGCGCATCGCGCCCATGTGATCGATGCCGGTTTCCTTCGCGCCTCTTTTCATTCGATTCTCATTGTTGCGTCCCACGCAAAACCGCTTTCGATAATACAGAAGTGAGCTTGTTTTTGCAAAGGCATAGAATGCGAACCCGTCGCATCGCGAAGCGGCGCACGACGAAGCGGCACGACGAGCGGCACGAGACACCCAGGAGGGCACGATGACAGAAAACGGCTTCCGCGTCGAAGCGGATCTTTTAGGTAAGCGAAGCATTCCGAGTGAGGCCTACTACGGCGTCCATACGCTGCGCGCGAAGGAGAATTTCGACATTTCCGGCCGCACGATTGCATCGCTGCCGTTCCTCGTGATGGCGCTCGCCGCGGTGAAAGAGGCCGCGGCCGACGCGAACTGCGAGCTCGGGCTGCTGCCGCGGCCGCTTCGCGATGCGATCGCCGCTGCGTGCGTCGAGATCCGCGAAGGGCGCCTGCACGACCAGTTCGTCGTCGACATCATCCAGGGCGGGGCCGGCACGTCGACCAACATGAACGCGAACGAGGTGATCTGCAACCGCGCACTCGAGATCATGGGGCACGCGCGCGGCGAGTACGAATACCTGCATCCGAACGAGCACGTGAACCTCGCGCAGAGCACCAACGACGTCTATCCGACCGCGATTCGCGTTGCGACCTGCTTCGCGGTCGAGCACCTGCTCGAAGCGATGGCGCACCTGCGCGATGCGTTCGCGGAGCGGGCCGACGCGTTTGCCGGCTTGCTGAAGCTCGGCCGCACGCAACTGCAGGACGCGGTGCCGATGACGCTCGGCCAGGAGTTCTCGACCTACGCGGTGATGCTGACGGAAGACATCGCGCGCCTGCAGGAAGCCGGCTGGCTGATTCGCGAGATCAATCTCGGCGCGACCGCGATCGGCACGGGGATCACCGCGCATCCGCAGTACGCGGAGAAGGCGCTCGCGGCGCTGCGGCGCATTACCGGGCTCGACCTGAGCACCGCGCCGAACCTGATCGAAGCGACGCAGGATTGTGGCGCGTTCGTGCAGGTGTCGGGCGTGCTCAAGCGGATCGCCGTGAAGCTGTCGAAGATCTGCAACGACTTGCGGCTGCTGTCGAGCGGCCCGCGCGCCGGGTTCGGCGAGATCAACCTGCCACCCGTGCAGGCCGGCTCGTCGATCATGCCCGGCAAGGTGAATCCGGTAATCCCGGAGGTCGTGAACCAGGTTGCATTCGAGGTGTTCGGCAACGACCTGACCGTGACCTTCGCGGCCGAGGCCGGGCAGCTTCAGTTGAACGCGTTCGAGCCGGTGATCGCCAGCGCGCTGTTCCGCAGCTTCAGCCACCTGACGGCCGCCTGCACGACGCTCGCGCAGCGTTGCGTGAGCGGGATCACCGCGAATCCCGAGCGGCTGCGCGAAACGATGGAGCGCTCGGTCGCGCTCGCGACCGCGCTGAACCCGTACATCGGCTACAAGCGCGCGACCGCCGTGGCGGCCGAGGCGCACGCGACCGGCAAGTCGATCCGCGAGGTCGTGCTGGAGCGCGAGTGGATGACCGATGCGCAGCTCGACGAAGCGCTGCAGCCCGAAGCGCTGATCCGGCCGCGCGTGCTTTGACGCAGGCTGCGCGGGCCGCCGGTGCGTGACGCCGGCGGCTTGCGTGCGGCTGCATCCGAAGCGCCCCCGCGCGGGGCGCGACACATCAAGAAACTACGGAGACACACGATGACCCACAGCAGTGAGCGCCCGGTCGATCCGGCCGGCGGCGCGGATTCCCGACATGCCGACCCCGATGCGATGTTCGCGTCGCACGAAGCCGGCTACGAGAAGCAGTTGAAGCCCCGGCACGTGCAGATGATCGCGATGGGCGGCGCGATCGGTACCGGCCTCTTTCTCGGTGCGGGCGGGCGCCTGCAGCATGCGGGCCCCGCGCTTGCGCTCGTGTACCTCGTCTGCGGCGTGTTCGCGTTCCTGATCATGCGCGCGCTCGGCGAGCTCGTGATGCACCGGCCGACCAGCGGCAGCTTCGTGTCGTATGCACGGGAGTTCATGGGTGAACGCGCGTCGTTCGTCGCGGGCTGGATGTACTACCTGAACTGGGCGACGACCGGCATCGTCGACATCACCGCGGTCGCGATCTACATGAAGTACTGGGCCGTGTTCACCGACGTGCCGCAATGGGTGTTCGCGCTCGGCGCGCTCGGGATCGTGTCGGTGATGAACATGATCGGCGTGAAGGTGTTCGGCGAGATGGAGTTCTGGTTCTCGCTCGTCAAGGTGGGGACGCTCGCGGTGTTCCTCGCCGTCGGCGCCGTGTTTCTCGCGAGCGGCCATCCGGTCGCCGGCCAGATGCCGGGGCTTCACCTGGTCGCGGATCACGGCGGGATCTTCCCGCACGGCATCCTGCCGGCCGTGCTGATCGTGCAGGGCGTCGTATTTGCGTATGCGAGCATCGAGCTCGTCGGCGTCGCGGCGGGCGAGACCGCCGATGCGCGCAAGGTCCTGCCGAAAGCCATCAACAGCGTGATGTGGCGTATCGCGCTGTTCTACGTCGGCTCGGTCGTGCTGCTGACGATGCTGCTGCCGTGGACCGCGTACAGCGCGCACGAAAGTCCGTTCGTCACGTTCTTCAGCAAGCTCGGCGTGCCGTACGTCGGCACCGTGATGAACGTCGTGGTGCTGACCGCCGCGCTGTCGAGCCTGAATTCAGGCCTCTATTCGACCGGGCGCGTGCTGCGCTCGCTCGCGATGGGCGGATCGGCGCCGCGCTTCGTGTCGCGGATGAACGCACGCGGCGTGCCGTACGGCGGGATCGTGATCACGGTCGCGATCAATGCGATCGGCGTGCCGCTGAACTACATCGTGCCTGCGCAGGCGTTCGAGATCGTGCTGAACATGGCGTCGCTCGGGATCATCACGACGTGGGGCTTCATCGTCATGTGCCAGATCCTGTTCCGCCGCGCGGTCAACCGCGGCGAACTGAAGGCCGTGTCGTTCCGGATGCCCGGCGCGCCGTTCACGTCGTGGCTCACGCTGGCCTTCCTCGTCGGCGTGCTGGTGCTGATGGCATTCGATTACCCGGGCGGCACGTGGACCATCGCGACGATCCCGGTCGTCGTGCTCGCGCTGGTGGTCGGCTGGAAGCTGGCGAAGCGCGGCGCCGCACGGGAGCGGGCGGCGGATGCGCGTGTGTCCGCGGCGACGCGTGCCGTCGCCGATCCGGCGCGGGGCGCCTGAAGACGGTATGCGCCGGGCGCGCCGAGTCGTTCGCGGCCGGCGCCCCGGCCCCCCGCGACAGTCAGTTCAATCCGGTGCGTTCGCCGACCCAGCGGCCGAAATCGCCGGCCATCTCCGCGGTCAGCTCGTGGCCGGCTGCGTACAGCCGCGTATCGTGCGCGACGCCGAGCGCCGTGAGTTTTGCATCGGCGGTATCGGCCCATGCGACGGGCAGCTTGTCGTCGAAGCGGCCGTGCGCGATCAGCGCATGGAGCGGGCGAAGGGCATCGCGCGGCGCGATCAGCGGATCGATTTCGGGCAGGATGCGCCCGCACAGCACCGCGAATGCGGTGACGTCCTGCGGCGACGTGAGGCCGACGCTCGCGCTCATGATGCCGCCCTGGCTGAAGCCGGCAATCACGGTCGGCAACGCGGCGCCTGCGTCTTCGCCGGCGCGCAACGCGCGCAGCAGCGTGATCAGCCGGATGCGGCTCGCGTCCGCGCGGGCCGCGTCGATCTCGGGCCCGTTCGGGCCGAAGCGTACCGGAAACCACGCGTGCTGATCGGGCCCGAACGCAAGCGGGGCGCGCAGGAACGCGATCTCGATGCGCGGATCGATGACGTCGGCCAGGTTCAGCAGGTTGGTTTCGTTGCCGCCGACGCCATGCAGCAGCAACAGGCGGGCAGCGGGGCGGCCGGCGGCCGGGCGCAGCCGGTACTGGAGGCCGGATTCGGGATCGGTGGTCAGCGGCAGGACGTCGGTCATTGCGTGGGTCCGGGAGGGGAGCGATGCGACAGTCTAGAGCGAGCAGGCGGGGACGTGAATCGCCGGATGGCGATTGATTGTTTCCTGGCGGGAATGAATCGGGTGTTCCACGGCGCTCGGCCGGCAGGTGCCCTGTGCCGAGGGCATGGCTCGTCATCGGGATGCACTGTTGTTAAAGTGGGTGCATTTTGTAAGTGCATGAGGAAATGGGGATGAATACTGCCAGGATTTTCGAGCATGGCGGATCGCAGGCTGTCCTTCTGCCGAAGGATTTCCGCTTCGAAACGACCGAGGTACGGATTCGTCGCCACTGGTCATCCGTCATCCTCGAACCGGTGCCGCAAGGCTGGGCCTGGCTCACGCCACTGATCGGCCCGGTCGACGCCGATTTCGAGGCTGCGACTACGACCGGGCCTGCCGCTCAGCAGCGCTCAGGTCTGGACGTATTTGAATGAATTTTTGCTGGATACCAATGCGGTAATCGCCATCATGAAAGGCGAGCCGGCCATGCTGGCCCGGCATGCCGGCGATCGTCGCGCATGAACTCTATTGCGGTGCTGCAAGCGCCAGAGGGCGGCAGCGAACGTGGCACGTGTCGAGGCACTTCAGTTCGAGGTGGTGTCGTTCGATGCGGAAGATGCCCGGCACGCCGGCGCGATTCGTGCGCACCTCACTGCGGCCGGCACCCCGATCGGTCCGTACGATGCGTTGATCGCAGGGCAGGCGCGCGCACGGCGTCTGGTGCTCGTCACGCATAACGTGCGCGAGTTTGCGCGAGTCCCGGGGCTACAAGTCGAGGATTGGTTCGCCAAGACGCGTGAAAATTGATCGCGTCTAGGCCATGCTCCGTCTGCGCTCATACCCTTCCACCGGCATCGATCGTTGCGAGTGACTGTCCTTGCGCGGAAATATCCGTTTATTGAGGACGGTCGAAAAATTGCGTCCTGACTGACCCGTATCGCTACGCCGAAACCGCATCGCCGCTGCAGCGCGCCCCGCACGCGCATCAAGCGCCCCGCGTGCGGCAGCACCCCATACCGCTAGGGAAAACCATAGCGCGCACACGCAAGATCGAGTAAGCCCGCAGTCAGTTTCGCTGTTCAGAATCGCCGCACTCATTCAAAAAAGCACATCAGGAGACAGGCGATGCATGATGGATTGGTGAAAAAAATCGAAGCGCATCCGAAGTATGCGCTGCTCAAGCGACGGCGCAATGCGCTCGGCATCTGCCTGACCGTGCTGATGCTGATCGTGTACTACGGCTACATCGCACTGATCGCATTCGACAAATCGTTCCTCGCGAAGCCCGTGAGCACCGGCGTGACGAGTGTCGGCGTACCGGTGGGCATGGCGGTGATCGTGTTCACCGTCGTCATCACCGGCATCTACGTGCGCCGCGCGAACAACGAATACGATCAACTGACGCAGGACATCCTGCAGGACGTCGCCCAATGAAGAAGACACTTTCGATGACGCTGGTCGCGCTGCTGGCTGCGCTCGCGTGCGGCGCGGCCGTCGCGGGCGGCGGCGATGTCGGGCAGACCGCCAAGCAGGCGACCAACACGACGGCCATCGTCCTGTTCGCGCTGTTCGTGGCCGGGACGTTGTGGATCACCAAGTGGGCGGCTTCGCGCACGCGTTCCGCCGCGGATTTCTACACCGCCGGCGGCGGCATTACCGGGTTCCAGAACGGCCTGGCGATCTCGGGCGACTACATGTCGGCCGCATCCTTCCTCGGCATTTCCGCGGCGGTGATGACGTCGGGTTACGACGGCCTGATCTACTCGATCGGCTTCCTGGTCGGCTGGCCGGTCATCACGTTCCTGATGGCCGAGCGGCTGCGCAACCTCGGCAAGTTCACGTTCGCCGACGTCGCGGGCTATCGCTTCGAGCAGGGGCCGATCCGCAGTTTCGCCGCGGTCGGCACGCTCGTGGTGGTGGCGTTCTACCTGATCGCGCAGATGGTGGGCGCGGGGCAGCTGATCAAGCTGCTGTTCGGTCTCGACTACTGGATGGCCGTCGTGATCGTCGGCGCGCTGATGATGGTCTACGTGCTGTTCGGCGGCATGACCGCCACAACCTGGGTGCAGATCATCAAGGCGTGCATGCTGCTCGCGGGCGTGACCTTCATGGCGATCATGGTGCTCGCGCAGTACGGCTTCAGCCCGGAGGCGCTGTTCGCCCATGCCGTGGAAGTCAAGACCGCGATCGCCGCGAATGCCGGCAAGTCGCCGGACGACGCGACCCGGATCGGGCTGTCGGTGATGTCGCCGGGCGGGTTCATCAAGGATCCGATCTCGGCCATCTCGTTCGGCATGGCGCTGATGTTCGGCACCGCCGGCCTGCCGCACATCCTGATGCGCTTCTTCACGGTGCCGGATGCGAAGGAGGCGCGCAAATCGGTGTTCTGGGCCACCACGTGGATCGGCTACTTCTACGTGCTGATCTTCATCATCGGTTTCGGCGCGATCACGCTGGTGCTGACCAATCCGGAGCTGGCCGACGTGGCCAAGGGCGTGATCAAGGGCGGCGCGGGCACGGCCAACATGGCCGCGGTGCTGGTGGCCAAGACGGTGGGCGGCGACGTGTTCTACGGCTTCATCTCGGCCGTGGCGTTCGCGACGATCCTGGCGGTGGTGGCCGGGCTCACGCTGTCGGGTGCGTCCGCGGTGTCGCACGATCTGTACGCAACCGTTTTCAAGAACGGCAAGGCCAACAGTGCCGACGAACTGAAGGTGTCGCGCATCACGACGCTGGTGCTCGGCGTGATCGCCGTGCTGCTGGGCATCGCGTTCGAGAAGCAGAACGTCGCGTTCATGGTGTCGCTGGCGTTCGCCGTGGCGGCATCGGCCAATTTCCCGGTGCTGTTCCTGTCGATGATGTGGAAGGGATGCACCACGCGTGGCGCGGTCATCGGCGGTTTCCTCGGGCTGGTTTCGTCGGTGGGGCTGACGATCGTGTCGCCGTCGGTGTGGGAGGCGACGCTCGGTCATCCGAAGGGTTCGGCATGGTTCCCGTACACGTCGCCCGCATTGTTCTCGATGACCATCGGCTTCGTGGGCGTGTGGCTGTTCTCGGTACTCGACACGAGCCTGCGCGCGAAGGCGGAGAAGGGTGCGTTCGCTGCGCAGCAGGTGCGTTCGGAAACGGGGCTGGGGGCGACGCGCGCCAGCAGCCACTGACCGGTCGTTAGCCGCCCACGCCCGCCCCGGGGCCGACGATGCAATACATCGCATCGCCGGCCCCGGGGCGGGCGAAATCGTTTTCATCTGCCCTTCGAATTACGCTGCGGCAATAAAAAATCTCGAATTGGACTGAATTCGTCGATAATGCGCAAACGTTTTACGAAAGCCTGATTACGGCTAATTCGTGGATTAAATAAATAAAAATAAATATCCGAGCCTGTAATTTCCCCGGCTGCGCAGGATCGCCGGTCGAAGCCTTGTGGCATGAGGTTAACGGCAGATCAAGACAATACTTTAGGGTACTTTTGCAGCAATTATTCATTGCATTTTTATCAATGAACGATTGATTTTCGGTCATCGGATCGTCATACGCCATCCCCGATAATTCGGCGCTCACATTCTTTCAATAGACCAAACGGCGGTCGAATCCGGATCGCTGCGGGGAGCTGTACTCATGACCATCCGTCATCGCATTACGCTGCTAGTCATCCTGACGTTCTTCGCGCTGTCCGCGATCGGCATCTATGCCGTGTACCAGACACGCAAGAGCGCGTCCGAGGTACGCCAGGTCACCCAGGGCATCGTGCCGAGCGCACTCGCGTCGGCGGATCTCGTCGCCGATGTGAAGAACATCCAGATCGCGACGATGACGCTCGTTTACGCGCCCGACGCGAACACCGCCGCGCAGGCGCGCGATGAGCTGAAGGCAAAGCAGGGCGCGCTGCGCGCCGCGCTCGACGTGCAGGCGAAGTCGGCGGTCGGCCAGGCGCAGATCGGGCTCGTCTCGCAGGCGAAGGAAAGCGCCGCGAACTATTTCGCGGCGATCGACGACACCGTGAAGATGAAGGCCGACGGCAAGCCCGAGATGGCGCAGGCCTACCTGTTCGCGAACGTCGCGCAGTATCGCGACGAACTCGAAAGCATCGTCGATACGCTGCGCGTCGAGAAGAACCGCCAGAAGGACGACGCGATCAGCGCACTGAACGGGATGCTGTCGACCACGGCGACCGCGATCGCGGGCGTCGCCGGCACGGTGATCGTGCTGCTGACCGCGCTCGGCCTGCTGCTGTATCGCCAGATCACGCGCCCGCTGATCGGGATGCAGACGGCGATGAGCGAGATCGCGACGAGCCAGGATTTCACGCGCCGCGTGCCGGTGGGCCGGATGGACGAAATCGGCCATTCGATCGTCGCGTTCAACGGGATGATCGAGAAGATCCAGGAGAATTCGGCGCAGCTCAAGCAGAAGACGGCCGACATC
The DNA here is from genome assembly GCF_004343765.1 of Burkholderia sp. SRS-25. NCBI lineage: Bacteria > Pseudomonadati > Pseudomonadota > Betaproteobacteria > Burkholderiales > Burkholderiaceae > Burkholderia > Burkholderia sp. SRS-25. Next base: position 162,467 of record NZ_PTXM01000023.1, on the reverse strand, counting down.
CAGGCGATGCTGCAGAACATGCAGCAGGGGATCCTGACCGTCGTCGAAGGCGGCGTCGTGCATGCGGAGTATTCGGCGTACCTCGAAACGATCTTCGAGACGAGCGACATCGCCGGTCGCGACCTGATGGCGCTCGTGTTCGACGACTCGAACATCGGTTCCGACGCCCGCTCGCAGGTCGACGCGGCCGTGCACGCGTGCCTCGGCGAAGACAGCATGAACTTCGAGTTCAACGAGCACCTGCTCGTGAACGAAGTCGCGAAGCGGATGCCGGACGGCCGCGACAAGTGGCTCGACCTGAGCTGGTCGGCGATCACCGACGAGACCGACACGGTCGCGCGCCTGATGCTGTGCGTGCGCGACGTGACCGAGATCCGCGAGCTGACCGCACAGGCCGGCGAGCAGCAGCGCCGCCTCGAAATGATCGGCGAGATCCTGTCGATCAGCCAGGACAAGTTCCACGACTTCGTGCACAGCGCGAAGGGCTTCCTCAGCGAGAACGAGCGGATGATCCGCCAGCACGAGCGTGCCGATCACTCGATCGTCGCGGCGCTGTTCCGCAACATGCACACGATCAAGGGCAATGCGCGCACGTACAGCCTCCAGCATCTGACCAACATCGTCCACGAAGCGGAGCAGGCGTACGAATCGCTGCGCCGCGCGGACGGTGGCCCCGAATGGAACCGCGATGCGCTGATGGACGACCTGGCCCGCGTGCGCGACGCGGTCGAGCACTACGCGACGATCAACGCGGTCACGCTCGGCCGCAGCGGCGAAGCGGTGCAGGGCGCCGACTTCCTGATGGTCGAACGCGCGCACATCAGCGAGAGCCTGCGCATGCTCGACGGCGCCGATCCGGCGAACGCGTCCGATTGGCACGCGGCCCGCGACGCCGTGCGCCGCATGTTGAGCCAGCTCGGCACGCAGGGCATCGGCGATGCGCTCGGCGGCGTGATCGAGTCGCTGCCGTCGCTCGCGGCCGAACTCGGCAAGCCGGCACCGGTCGTGCATATCGACAGCCACGGCCACCGCGTGCGCAGCGAAATCGCCGCGACGCTGAAGAACGTGTTCATGCACCTGCTGCGCAATTCGATGGACCACGGGATCGAATCGTCCGACGAGCGGCGCGCGGCCGGCAAGGCGGCATCCGGCACGATCGACATCGCGGTCGGCGTGGGCGGCGGCGAGCTGTGGTTCGTGCTGAGCGACGACGGCCGCGGCCTCGCGCTCGACCGGATTCGCAGCATCGCGCGCGAGCGCGGCTGGATCGATGCCGACCACGACGCGGCGCTGTCCGACGAGGACGTGGCCGAACTGATCTTCCGGCCGGGTTTCTCGACCGCGAGTGCCGTGACCGAAGTGTCGGGCCGCGGCGTCGGCATGGACGCGGTGCGCAACTTCCTGAAGCGCGACGGCGGCGACATCGCGTTGCGCTTCACCGACGATCGCGTCGGCGCGCCGTATCGCGCGTTCGAGACGATCGTGTCGCTGCCGGCCCGCTTCGCGGCGGACGGTGCCGCTCAGGGCGCCGGGCACGAGCGTGCGCGCAGCGCGGATATCGGCGCGGCGGAGTGACGACGTGATCGTGCAGGCTTGGATGCTCCAGATGGCCGCCGCACTGGCGGGCGGTGTCGTCGTCGCAATCGTGGCGGCGGTCTTGTTTCGCGTGACGCGCAAGCGGCTCGTCGCGGCGCTCGAGCGCGACACGGCGCAGTTGCGCAGCGCGCTCGACGCGGCCGATGCGCGCGTCGCCGACGCGGCGTCGGCGCATGCGGAGGCGGCCGACGCATGGGCGCAGCGCGAGGCGCAGCTCGAGGATGCGCTGGCGCGCGAGACGTCCGCGGCAGGCACGCAGCGCGACGCGATGCAGGCGTTGTCGGCCGATCGCGCGGCACTGGCGCAGCACGCGCAGAAGATCGCCGACGAAGCCGCGCGCCTGCGCGGGCTCGCCGGCACCTTCGAGCGCTGGCACGAGCAGATGATCTCGCTGACCACGCAGAACCAGGACATGCGCGCGAAGAACCTGGAGCTGTCGGCGATCGTCGCGCACGTGTCGATCGTGTCGCTGAACGCATCGATCGAGGCCGCGCGCGCAGGCACGGCCGGGCGCGGCTTCTCGATCGTCGCGAGCGAGGTGCGCGGGCTGGCGGCGCGCTCGCAGGAACTGTCGAACAGCTATCGCGACAGCCTGAACCGCAACGATCTCGTGACGGCCGCGACGTTCCAGGACATCCAGGCCGGCGGCAAGATGATCACGGCCGCGCTCGCGACCGTCGAGACGCTGGCCGGGCAACTGCGCGCGCGGATCGAAGGAGAAGCCGCGTGATCAGTGCGCAGGCGAGGGCCGGGTTCGAACGGATCTTTTTCGATGCCGCGCGCACGCGGCTCGCGGCCGGCGGCGCATGCGATATCCGGCCGGCCGCCGGGCACGAACACGACGCGCCGGATCGCGCGCACGCGAAGTCGCGATCGAAGCCGCAGGCACCCGAACATGTTGTTGTGCTGACGATCTCCGCGCTGCATTTCCGCCTGCTGCTCGCGCTGCGCTTCAGCGACGACGACGCGACGCGCCGCCATTTCGCCGGCGCGACGGCGGGCACGAACAGCCAGCGACAGTTGACCGACGCGTTCATGGAAGTCGCGAACCTGTGTTGCGGCGCGATCAACCAGGCGCTGACCGCGTCGTTTCCCGACCTCGGGATGTCGACGCCTTATCTGCTGAGCGGCGCGAGCATCGACTTCATGCACGCGCTCTCGCCCGATTACGTGGCCGCCTACGACCTGACGCTCGATGGCGACGTGCGGGTCGGCGCAACGTTGTGCGTGTGCGCGAACGCACCGGTCGATTTCCATGTGCCGGAAACGGCCGTGATGGAAACCGGCGGCGAGCTCGAACTATTCTGACGATCCGGACCGACCCCGACCGACCATGAGGAAACCTTGAGATGACCCTGGACAAACCCGTCAGCAAGGTGCTCGTGCTCGACGACAGTCGCGCGCACGCCGACGCGATCAAGCGTTTCTGCGACGAGCACAACCTGGTCGGCCTGACCGTGCGGCGCAACCGGCTGCTGAAGGTGCTGCGCTCGAACATCGACCTCGGCGCGATCCTGCTCGCCGAGGATTACGGCGGTTCGCCGGCCGAGAGCGCGATCGTCGCGACGCAGATCGATGCGCTGCGCCCCGAGCTGCCGATCATCCTGCGCCGCGAATCGCTCGCCTCGCGCGACGGGCTGCCGGAGGCGCTCGCGCGCGTCGCATGCGCGGCCTACGTCGCGGACGACATGACGCCGCTCAAGCGCGCGATCGACGAATACCTGTTCGGCCGCGACTACCCGAACGCGCTCGTGCGCGGCATCTCGGAGATCACCGAGGCGCGCATCGACAGCCTGTTCCCCGGCATGACGATCGAGCACGAAACGCCGTGCATCGTGCGCGACCAGATCATCTTCGGCGAAGTGTTCAGCCTGATCGCGCTCGAAAGCGCGTGGTGCCGCGGCTACATGCTGCTGCAGACGAGCGAGCAGCCGCTGCTCGACATGATCGGCGGCACGCGCGACGCCGGCCGCGCGCCGGATTTCCGCGACGTGAACAGCATGCTCGGCGAGCTGACCAACCTCGTATGGGGCGCGTTCAAGAACCGCTATCTCGGCGACGCCGAGGCGCTGGCGCGCCATCCGGTGCAGGTGCCGCTCGTCGTCAATCACAAGCAGAAGTTCATCTCGTTCGGCGGCGACTGCCCGCAGCTCTGCTTCAAGTACCGGATGACCGACCCGGCATCGGGGCGCTCCGTGTGCCTCGACCAGCGCTTCGTGTTCAGCCTGAGCTGGTCGCCGGAGGATTTCCGCGAATCGGTGCAGGACGTCGGGCCGATGGTCGAATCGGGCGAACTCGAACTGTTTTGAATACTGAAGTCAGCAAAAAGGAACGGAAGGGGAATACGACATGGCAAAGATTCTGGTGGTCGACGATTCTGGCACGGTGCGCGACGAGGTCGCGGGTTTCCTGCGCAATCACGGGCTCGACGTCGCGACGGCCGTCGACGGCAAGGACGGGCTCGCGAAGCTCAAGGCGACGCCTGGCGTGCGCCTCGTGATCAGCGACGTGAACATGCCGAACATGGACGGCCTGACGATGGTCGAGAAGATCCGCGGCGAACTGGCGAACTCGACGGTCAACGTCGTGATGCTGACGACCGAAAGCAGCCCGGCGATGAAGGAACGCGGCAAGGCCGCCGGCGTGAAGGGCTGGATCGTGAAGCCGTTCAAGGGCGACGCGGTGCTCGACGCATTGAAGAAGCTCGCGGGCTGACGCGCGGCAGGTCACATCGAGCGCGCCCGCCCGCACTCGCATTCAATGCTGCGGGTCGGGCTGCGCGGCCGCCGCGTTACCCTCCGCGTCACCGGCGCGGGCATCTGCCATTTCACGACGATCATGCCCGCGAGGCCGTCGAGCCGTGTCCACAGCGGGCGCTGCAGCGTGTCGCCGACGAGTGGCGCATGCGCGCGCGGCAGGTCGCGATGAGTAACGATGAGTAGCGACGCCGCTTGATCGTTGGCGGGCGAAACGATTTACAGCGTGCCGCGACGTCCGTATCCTGCCGGATGCCGAGGGCGGCGATGCTCGCGCATCGCGCGGCACGCCCGGCATCTGTAACGATCAGGAACGGGATCCCTTCCGATGACAATCAGAATCGAGCGAGCCGCGCGCGGGCGCGGCGCAGGGCAATCGCGCACACGAAGCCGCCGGCATTGCCGATGCGCACCGGCGCGCGCTCGGCGTGCGTTGCTGCGCGCCGATCGATCCGGTGCGCCGAGGTGAGCGGGATGGCGTCCGAATCCGCACGCGCCGACGCGCATCAGACGGAAACACGGATCGCGAAGGGCATCGTCTTTACCGTCCTGGGCGCGTGCATGCTGGTCGCCGCTGCGCTGACCGCTCGGTCGACGAGCGAATTCCTGCGGACGTCGATCGTCGTGCCGGGCCGCGTCATCAAGCTGAATGCGGGGCGGCACCATCCGGAGATCGCGTTCACGACGCTGGCGGGCGAACACGTCGAATACGCGCAGGGCGGCGACGTCAGCGTGGAGGATGGCGCGGCGGTCGAGGTGCGCTACACGCCCGACGCGCCCAGGATGAGCGCGCGGATGAATACGTTCGGCGCAATCTGGGGCACCGCGCTGACGATCGGCGGGATGGGCGGCGTGTTTTTTTCGTGCGGAGTCGGCCAGCTGTGGTCGGGCATTCGCGCGTGGCGCAGCGCGCGCAAGCAGCAGTGATCGAGCGCTGCCAACGGAAACCCCACGAAAACATTTCAAGGACATTCCAGCATGACGATTCGCTCGATGCCGTGGCTGATCGCGATCGGTGCCGCATTCGCGGGCTTTTCCGCGCACGCGGCTGGCACCGCACATTCGCTCGGCCAGGTGCCGCAGACGTTCGATTCGGCCGAAGCCCGCGCCGCGTATGCGCGCGACATGAGCGGCGCACCGCAAGCGGACGGTTTCGGCGTGCACCTGCCGCCCGGCTTCACGAGGGAAGGGCTGGCGGCGCTGCTTGCCCCGGGCCAGCCGTTCGCGCGTGTGGTGCTGGCCGGCGCGAAACCGTGGCCGCAGCGTCCCGGTGCGTTCGTCGCGATCGTTTGCGTGGCACCGACCGACGACCGGGCGCGCGAGGTACTGCGATTCAGCGCGCCCGCCGATTGTGAAGGCGTCGACCGCAATGCCAGTGCCGATGACCCGAAGGAACAGGTTTGGCTGGGCGTGTTCGAGCGCGGGCCGGACGGCGTGCCGCACCTCGTCGCACGTACCGGACAGCCGCTCGACCAGGCCACCGACTGGGGCAACACGAATCTCGACCGCCCGGACGCCCTCGAACAGACGACGCAGGCGGCTGATCTCGCATTACGGCCCGAGCGGTGGTCGCGGTTCGATCTCGCGCCGTATCTGCTGCGCGACGGCGATGCTGCGTTCGGCGTGCGAGCGGGCTGGTCGATCGGGTATGCGGGCGGCGGCGCATCGTTCGAGGCGTTGTACCTGTTCCGGGTCGACGGCAAGACGCTGCGCGTCGTGTTTGCGCAGCCGATGATGTTCTACCGGGATATCGCCGGCGATTGGCACCGCGACGGCACGCGCGATCACGACATCACGGAAGGCAGCAATACGCTCAGCGTGCTGTCGACTTCGACGGAAGGCTCCCGCGACCTGCAGTTGCGCGAGCGCGGCGGCAAATGGCGCCAGACGTTTCGCTGGTCCGCCGCGGATCGCGCGTATCAGCCGCGCTGACGAAGCGGCGCGCGACCGGATCGTCAACGGCCCGCCACCGTGACCGTCGCGAATTCGTCGACGACGGCTTCGATCACCGCCTGCACGCGCGCGGTCTTGTAGAGATCGGCATGGGCGACGAGCCACACGTCGAAATGATTGCATCGCCGCGCCATGAGACGCACCAGTTCGGGCTCCGCGTCGGCGCGGAAGCACGGCAGCTCTGCAATGCCGAGCCCCGCCAGCGCAGCCTCGACCAGCATCATCGTCGACGATGTCTGGAACATCACGCGGCCGCGCGAAGTCGGTTCGCCGCACAGCGCGTCCCACATCGTCGGCACCACCGGCTGCTGGTACATCACCAGATCGTGTCCATCGAACGCGCTGCCGGCGACCGGTTCGCCTCGCTCGGCCAGGTAGCGGCGCGAAGCATAGATACCCGTTTCGAGCTGCCCGAGCCGCCTGACGATCAGATCCGGCGAATCCGGCCGCAACGTGCGAATCGCGAGGTCCGCTTCACGGCGCGTGAGGTTGGCGATTTCGGCCGATGTCACTAACACGACGTCGATGCCTGCATGCTTGCGCCGCAGCTGCGCGATCGCGGGCACCACGAAACGCTTGCCGAGCGAGTCGGTCGTGGCGATGCGTACGGACCCGGCCAACTGCTCGTCGAACCCCATCACGCGGCGTTCGATCGTGAGTGACGCCCGTTCCATCGTTTCGGCCGGTTCGAGCAGGGCTTCGCCCGCGGTCGTCAGCACATAGAGGGTCGGCGTTCGAAGAAAGAGGCGGGCCGAGAGTTCATCTTCCAGCGCGGCGATCCGGCGTCCCACCGTCGCCTGGTCGACGTTCAGTTGCGCCGCGGCGCTGCGCAGCGTGCCGGTGCGCGCCAGGGCCAGGAAGAAGCGGGCGTTGTCCCAGTTCATGCGGGGCGACTGTGTCATCGGGCAGGGCGGTGTGCGGAACGGGTGATGCAAATCTGCATCACGAAAATGCGAAATTACCACTTTTCTGCATCCCAGGTCATTTCTAGACTCCTGGCATCCGTCTGGAGGTTTCATGTCCGATTGCAATCCTGTATCCATCCCCGTGCCGATAACGGCCGCGTATCGCCCCACGGCGCGCGAGCAGCGCTTCACGCTGGCGCTCGTCGCGATCGGCATGTTCATGGCGGTCCTCGATTCGACGATCGTCAACGTGGCGCTGCCCGCGATGCGGACGAGCCTCGGCGCGACGGTCGCCGAACTCGCGTGGATCGTCGACGCCTATACGCTCAGCTTCGCCGCGCTGATTCTCGCGGGCGGCGCGCTGTCCGACCGGTTCGGCGCGAAGCGCGTGTATCTCGCGGGGCTGGCGCTGTTCGTCGGTGCATCGGCGGCGTGCGGCGTCGCGTCGTCGGTTGCGATTCTCGTGATCGCGCGCTTCGGGCAGGGCATGGGTGCCGCGCTCTTCCTGCCCGCGTCGCTCGCGATCGTGCGCAGCACCTTCGACGTGCCCGCCGAGCGGGCGCGGGCGATTGCGGTCTGGGCGGGCATCGCGTCGGTTGCCGTCGCCGTGGGACCGGTGCTGGGCGGCATCCTCGTCGACGATTTCGGCTGGCGCAGCGCATTCCTGATCAACGTACCGACCGGCGCGGTCGCTTTTGCCGGGGCGGCGGCACGCGTTCGGGCATCGGTCGCGCAGCATGTGCGCCACTTCGATTGGGCCGGCCAGTGCATCGGTGCGACGGCGCTCGGCGCGCTCTGTTTCGCGGTGATCGAATTGCCGACGCGCGGCACGGGTGCCACGGAGGTCCGCTGCGCGCTGCTGATCGCCGCGCTCGCGGCCGCCGTGCTGATCGTCGTCGAGCGGCGTGCCCGCCATCCGATGGTGCCGCTCGCATGGTTTCGCAATCGCGTTTTCGTCGCGATGAACCTGATGGGCAGCCTCGTCTATGTCGGCTACTTCGGGCTGCTGTTCGTGCTGAGCCTGTACCTGCACGGACGCTTCGGCATGAGCGCGCGGCAGACGGGGCTGACGCTGTTGCCGTTCGCGCTGAGTCTGTCGCTCGGCAATCTGCTGTCGGGAAAGCTGCATGGCCGTGTTCGTCCGGTCAGGCTGATGGCGAACGGCCTCGCGATGGCGGCGCTGGCCGTTCCGGCGATCGCGATGGCGCTCGCGCTGCGTGCGCCGTGGCCGGTGGTCTGGATGGCCATGGCTGCATTCGGCACCGGCACCGCGCTGTCGGTGGCGCCGATGATCGCGACGGTGCTCGAACAGGTGCCTGCCGATGCGGCGGGCGTGGCATCCGGGTTCCTCAACGCGGCACGGCAGGCCGGCAGCCTGCTCGGCGTGGCCCTCGCAGGCGCCGCGACGATACTGTTGCCGGATCTGACCGATGCGCTATGGGCGGTCGCGGCGCTCGGATGTGTCGCCTACGCAATTGCCGCGCTGGCTGCGAGGACGGCAGGCCGCGCGGAAGCCGCGCAACGGAGCCGTTGACGGGCGAGCGGAGTGGCCGGCAGGCAGCCGCGCACGCATGCGGCGCCGCGGCTGGACGTCGTGCGGAATGTGGAGGACCATTTCGTCATGACGCCGCGACCGGACGGATGCGATTTTCATCCGTTCGCGCCGCATCGAATCCTGCCGAACCCCATCGAGCGGAACATCATGAAATCCGATCAAGAGACGGACGAGCCGATCCTGTTGCGCGACGCGCACGACGGCGTCGTCACGCTGCGGCTGAATCGTCCGCAGCAATTCAATGCACTGTCCGAGGCGATGCTCGCGAGCCTGCATGATGCGTTCGATACGCTGGCGGCCGATCCGCACGTGCGCTGCGTCGTGCTGGCCGCGGAAGGCAAGGCGTTCTGCGCGGGCCACGACCTGCGGCAGATGCGCAGCAAGCCCGAACTCGATTATTACCGCACGCTGTTCGCGCAGTGCAGCCGCGTGATGCTCGCGATGCGCGCGTTACCGGTGCCGGTGATCGCACGCGTGCACGGCATTGCGACGGCGGCCGGCTGCCAGCTCGTCGCCGCGTGCGACCTGGCGATCGCCGCCGATACCGCGCGCTTCGCGGTATCGGGCATCAACGTCGGGCTGTTCTGTTCGACGCCGGCCGTTGCGTTGAGCCGCAACGTCACGGCGAAGCGCGCGTTCGACATGCTCGTGACCGGGCGCTTCGTCGACGCGGCAACGGCCGTCGCGTGGGGCCTCGTCAACGAGGCGGTGCCCGAGGATGCGCTCGACACGGCCGTCGCGCGCAAGGCCGCGGAGATCGTCGCGAAGAGCCCGGCCGCGGTGCGGTACGGCAAGCAGATGTTCTATCGCCAGCGCGAGTTGCCGCTCGACGAAGCCTATGCGTATGCGGGCGACGTGATGGCGCGCAACATGATGGAAGAGGATGCGGGCGAAGGGATCGACGCGTTCCTCGAGAAACGGAAGCCCACGTGGCGGTCGTAGCGCATCGCCGGATGCGTTCGCCGAACGAAGCGGCAGGGCCGTAACCCACGCCTGTCGCTCACGCGGAAAAGCAAACGGGCCGCCCGAGGCGACCCGCAACCGAAGCGCACGCGAGGCGACGCAACAGCGTGTGCGTCGCGGCAACTCCGCCGGTCAGCGCCCGTAGCTCCCGGTCCGCAGCGTCGGCTGCTCGCTCGACGCACCCGGCGGCACGATCACGACCGGCACGCGGCGCGCGAGCGCGCACATCAGCTCGTAGCCGATCGTGCCGCTGGCTTGCGCCACGTCATCCACCTTCACCTGGTCGCCCCACAGCTCGACGCTCGATCCGATGCCCGCGTTCGGGCACGGCGTCAGGTCGACGGTCAGCATGTCCATCGACACGCGGCCGACGACGCGCGTCATCACGCCGTCCACCGCGATCGGCGTGCCGGTCGGTGCGTGGCGCGGATAGCCGTCCGCGTAGCCGCACGCGACGACGCCGATCCGCATCGGCCGGTCGGCCGTGAAGCGGCGGCCGTAGCCGACGGTCTCTTCCGGCGACAGCGTCTGCACGCCGATGATCTTGCTCGTCAGCGTCATCGCGGCCATCAGCGGCGTATCGGCGATATCCCGTGCCACGCCCGTCGGCGACGCGCCGTACAGGATCGTGCCGGGCCGCACCCAGTCACGGTGCGCGCGCGGATGCCACAGCACGGCGGCCGAATTCGATGTCGAGCGCTCGCCCGGAATTCCCGCCGTCGCCGCATCGAACTGGTCGAGCTGCCAGTCGACTTCACCTTCGTCGGCGTTCGCGAAATGCATCATCAGCGTGATCTTGCCGATCGACGGCGCGCCCGCCGCGCGCTCCCACGCGGCACGGAAAGCGGCGGGGCGGTAGCCGAGGCGGTTCATCCCGGAATTCATCTTGAGCTGGATGTCGATCGGCTGCTGCGGCTTGGCCGCGATCAGCAGGTCGAGCTGCTCGTCGCAGTGCACGGCCACCGTCAGGCGGTGGCGATCGGCCAGCTCGACGTCGGCCGGCTCGAAGACCCCTTCGAGCAGCAGCACGGGCTTGTCCCAGCCGAGTTCGCGCACGCGCACGGCTTCGTCGAGATCGAGCAGCGCGATGCCGTCGGCCGCTGCGAGGCCCGGGTAGATCCGCTCGATGCCGTGACCGTACGCATTGGCCTTGATCACGGCCCACACGCGCGATTGCGCGGCGGTGAGGCGGATGAAGTCGAGGTTGTGGCGGACGGCGTCAGGGCGGATATGGGCGACGATGGGACGGGGCATGGCGATGTCTCGGATCGGATGTCGTTCGATGCGCGCAGCGGCGCGGGTTCGGCGGCCTGGCGCGACAACGCGTCAGGCCAGTGGTGAACGCTATCTTATTGGTGTTCGACCAGTTTTAATTAACGTTTTTGTCGATGATTTGGTGGAAATTGTGGTGTCGAACCAGGCGTGTCGCGGCTGCCGGCGGGCCGTGCAGCCGAGTCTCCCATCTAGAAAACCGGTGCGCGAACAGCGCGGCGCAATGCTAAGCTCTCGGCGATCTTGTCATTGATTAATGTAATCATAAAGGAGGAGACTTTTGATGACGACTTCCCAGCTGTGCCTGTTCATCGTGGCGCTGTTGCCGTTCTCGATGACGTTTCTCGCGAAGGCCCGCAAGGGCTACGACAACCGCGCGCCGCGCGACTACCTGGCGAAACTCGAAGGCTGGCGCGCTCGCGCGCAGGCCGCGCACCAGAACGGCTGGGAAGCGCTTGCGCTGTTCACGGCCGCGCTGGTGGTGGCATGGCACAACGGCGCGAACGTGCATCGTGTCGACCAGCTTGCGATGGCGTTCGTCGCGATCCGCATCGTCTACATGCTGATGTACCTGCTGAACTGGGCGTCGATGCGCTCGCTCGTCTGGTTCGGCGGGATGGCGTGCGTGGTGGCGTTGTTCTTCGCCGCGCCGTAAGCGGCGCAAGCGGGCGAGGCCGGCGCGTTACTTGCCGGTCGCGCGGCCCGTGCCGTGCACGAGGCTGTCGTTGGATGCGGGCGCAACGATCGGGCCCGCGACCGGCGCTGCTGCCGCGTCCGCTTCCGCTTCGCGGCGCAGGAACGCGATCAGTGGATCGAGCAGCCGGTGCCGCGTCGACGGGTTGCGGCGCAGCACGAAGCGCCATGACGCGGCGCGTTCGAGGCCCGGCCTCAGTGGCACGAGGCGCCCGCTGCGCAGCTCGGGTTCGATCAGCGGCGCGCGGCCGAGCGCGATGCCCGCGCCGCCGACCGCCGCGCCGATGACCTGGCTGAAACTGCTGTAGCGGACGATCTTCGTCTCGAAGTCGCCCGGCAGGCCGAACTCCGTGGACCAGTTGCGCCAGTCGATCTCGGGGCTGTGTTCGTGCATCTCCTGAAGCAGCCGGGAGCGGCACACGTTCACGGACGCAAACGGATGCAGTTCGGGGCTGCATACCGGGAACACAGTTTCCTGCAGCAGGATGTCGTCGGCGGCCTGCAGCCGGTGCGCGGGCACGTGCACGATCGCCAGATCGACGCCGCTGCGCGCGAAATCCGGTTCGTCGTCGAGCACGACGGCATGCAGCGGCGTGTCGGGATGAAGCGACGAGAATTCCGCGAGGCGGCGTGCGAGCCACATCGCCGAAAACGGCGCGTTGGCGGATACGGTGAGCCGTTGCGCGGTGCCGCGAATTTCCGCACAGGCGTCGGTCAGCCGCGACAGCGCATCGCTGACCGCCGGCAGCAGGCGTGCGCCGGCCGGCGTGAGGCTGATGCCGCCGAGCCCCGTGCTGCGTTCGAGCAGCCGTGCGCCAAGCGATTCCTCGAGCGCGCGAATCTGGTGACTGACCGCGCTCGTCGACACGTTCAGCTCCGCCGCCGCGCGCGCGAACCCGCCGAGGCGGACGGCCGCCTCGAAAGCTCGCAATGCGCTGAGGGGAGGGAGGTGCGACATGCGGGGTATTGTAGTTGACTCAACACCCGTTGAAAAATCATCTTTTGCCGCGCACGGGCCGCGCGGGTAGCCTCGATCCGGTCAAGAAAAAACATCATCGGACACGACCGGAGGGCTTCATGTATTTCGACCGACGACTATGGGCAATGATGGCGGGACTGCGCTGGCGGGTTGCCGCGGCCGTCGCGCTCGGCCTGCTCGCGATGGGTGTCGGGATCCTGCGTTTCGTATTTCTCGGCCGCGTGCTGGCGCTGGTCTTTTCCGGCGCGCCGGCACGCAGCATCGGCGAAGCCGTCGTTGCAACGGCGGCCTGCGTGCTGCTGCGCGCGTGGCTCGACCATCGCCGTACGGTGCTCGCGCAGCACACGGCCGGGCGCGTGCAGGCCACGTTGCGCGCGCGGCTGTTCGACCGGATCGCCGCACTCGGCCCCGCGTGGTTCAGCGGCGAACGCACGGGCGGCGTGATGCTGGCCGTCGTCGACGGCGTCGAGCAGCTGCAGACCTTTTTCGGCACCTACCTGCCGCAACTCGTGATCGCCGCGTGCGCGCCGGTGATGATCTTCGCGGTGCTCGCGTGGTGGGATGTGCCGACGGCCGCGATCCTGCTGGTCGCGGCGCTCGTCACGCTCGCGCTGCCGCAACTCGTGCACCGTGCCGACAAGCGCGCGGCGCTCGCGCGCTCCGCAGCGTTCAAGGCGTTCGGCGAGGAATTTCTCGACGCGGTGCAAGGCCTGCCGACGCTGAAGGCGTTCGGGCAAAGCACGGCATTCGGCGCGAAGCTGGCCGCGAAGGCGCGCGCGCTGTCCGACAGCACGTTCTGGGTGCTCGCGCTCGGCCTGCTCACGCGGTTCTTCACCGATCTCGGCACCGGCCTCGGCGCGGCCGCCGCGATCGCGGTCGGCGCGTGGCGCGTGCGGCACGGCGACATGAGCCTCGAGGCGCTGCTGATCGTGCTGATGGCCGGCAGCGAAATCTTCCGGCCGCTGCGTGATCTGCGTTCCGTGCTGCACCAGGGGATGATCGGCCAGTCGGCGGCGAATGCGATCCATGCGCTGCTCGATGCGGATAGTCATGCACCGGCCACCGACGCGCCGCGTGTGACGGGCCTGCGGCCGGAGATCGCGTTCGACGCCGTCCGCTTCGCGTATCCGGGGCGTCGCGCGGACGCGCATGCGGCGCTGAGCTTTTCGGTTCGCGAGGGCGAGACGGTGGCCATCGTCGGGCCGAGCGGTGCGGGCAAGTCGACCATCGTGCGCCTGCTGCTGCGCCAGCACGATGCGCAGGGCGGCGCGATCCGCATCGGCGGCCACGACGTGCGCACGCTCGATGCCGGCCAGGTGCGCGAGATGATCGCGGTCGTCGCGCAGGATGCGACGTTGTTCGACGGCAGCGTGGCCGACAACCTGCGGCTCGGCCGCCCCGACGCGAGCGATGCGGACATGATCGCTGCCGCGCGTGCCGCCAACGCGCACGATTTCATTTCGGCGCTGCCCGACGGCTACGCGACGCGCATCGGCGAACGCGGGCTCATGCTGTCGGGCGGCCAGCGCCAGCGCCTCGCGATTGCCCGCGCGCTGCTGCGCGACGCGCCGATCCTGCTGCTCGACGAGGCGCTGTCGTCGGTCGATGCGGAGAACGAAGCGCTGATCCAGCAGGCGCTCGACCGGCTCACCCGCGGGCGGACCACGCTCGTGCTCGCGCACCGGCTGTCCAGCGTGATCGGCGCCGATCGCATCCTGGTGCTCGACCAGGGGCAGGTGGTCGACGAGGGCACGCATGCGGCGCTGATCGCGCGCGACGGTCCGTATCGCCGGCTGATGGGGCCGCAACTGGAAGCGGTCGCCGAGTCGGTCGGTGCGGCGGCGACGGCCGGCCCGACCGCGCGCGCGTCGTCGGGCCCGCAGGTGCGGCCGTTGAACGACGATGCGGCGGAGATCGGCTGGCCGGAAACCCTGCAGACGCTATTGCGCTTCGTGCGCCCGTGGACGGGCAAGGTCGTGCTGACGGTGCTGTTCGGGATCGGCCGCGTGCTCGCGTTCATCGGCGTCGGCGTGATCGGCGCGCTGGTGGTCGGCGCGGTGCCGGGCGGCCACGTGAGCCCGACGCTCGTCACCGCGCTGCTCGTGATCGCGCCGTTGGCGGCCGTGCTGCACTGGCTCGAATCCTGGCTCGCGCACGACATGGCGTACCGGTTGCTCGCGGAAATGCGCATTGCGCTGTTCGCGACGCTCGAACGCCTCGCGCCGGCCGGGCTGCTGCGCCGCCGCTCCGGCGATCTGGTGTCGCTCGCGACGCAGGACGTCGAGACCGTCGAGTATTTCTATGCGCACACGCTGGCGCCCGCATTCGTCGCGGTGCTCGTGCCGGCCGCCGTGCTGGTGCTGCTCGCGTCGGTCGCCTGGCCGCTCGCGCTCGTGCTGTTGCCGTTCCTGTCGTGGGCCGGGCTCGCGCCGGTGCTGGCGCGGCGAGATGTCGACCGGCTCGGCACCGGCGCACGCGAAGCGCTCGGCCAGCTCGGCGCGCACCTGACCGAAACGATCCAGGGGCTTGCGGAGCTGACCGCGTTCCAGGCCGTCGCGCGCCGGCGCGCAGCGTTCGTGGCCGAAGTCGATGCGTACCGCAAGCAACGCGCGAAGCTGCTCGACGATCTGTCGGCGCAGAGTGCCGCGCTGGAAATCGCGAGCGGGCTCGGCGGGCTGGTCGTCGCAGCGCTCGGCGCGCTGCTGTGCGCACGCGGCTGGTTTCCGCGCGAGTCGTTGCCGCTGCTGGTGCTGGTGGCCGTGGCCGCTTTCATGCCGGTGGCTGAAATCGGCCAGGTCGCGCGCCAGCTCGCCGATACGATCGCATCGACGCGCCGCTTGCGCGCGCTGGAGAAGGAGCCGGTGCCGGTGGCGGACGGCACGCATGCGATGCCTGCCGATCCGGCCGTGCGTTTCGAGGCCACGTCCTTCACGTACCCGGGCCGCAGTGTGCCCGCGATCGACCGCGTGAGCTTCGCGGTGCCGCCCGGCAGCACGGTCGCGCTGGTCGGTGCATCGGGCGCCGGCAAGTCGACGGTTGCGAGCCTGCTGCTGCGCTTCTGGGATCCGCAGCAGGGCCGCGTGACGCTCGGCGGCGTCGATCTGCGCGACTTGCGGCTCGACGACCTGCGGCAGCACATCGCGCTGGTTGCGCAGGATACCTACCTGTTCAACGACACGCTCGAAGCGAACATCCGGCTCGCCGCGAGCGATGCGTCCGACGCGGACGTGCAGCGCGCGATCGACCATGCGGCGCTCGGCGATTTCGTCGCGCGGCTGCCTGATGGGCTGGCGACGCGCGTCGGCGAGCGCGGCGTGCAACTGTCGGGCGGCCAGCGCCAGCGTGTCGCGATTGCACGCGCGTTCCTCAAGGATGCGCCGGTGCTGATCCTCGACGAAGCGACGTCCCATCTGGACACGATCAGCGAGCAGCAGATCCGCGCGGCGCTGGAAGACCTGATGACGCAGCGCACGTCGATCATCATCGCGCACCGGCTGTCGACCGTGCGCAATGCCGACCTGATCCTCGTGATGGAGCACGGCAGCGTGATCGAAGCGGGGCGGCATGCGGACCTGATGGCGCGGCAGGGCGCGTATGCGCGGCTCGTGTCGCATCAGGCGAGCGGGGTCGCGGCGTAAGCGACGCTGCATCGGCGCGCGGCCGGCCAGGCCGCGCATATTTCGCAACATGTGTTGACCCGCGCCGAGCCAACCGCCAACCGCCAACCGCTCCCCACGCGCCGCCATCGGCCGGCGCATCACGATCCGGCCGGGCATTTCGCCCCGGCGCCACACGCTCTTTCTTCCGATTTATCCGCCCCGCGCACCCCGGGTTTGTCTTGACGCATTTACCTGTTGCGCACTTTTTTGTTGTCGTAGTATCGCCGTTGACAACACTTGTTGCACTAAGGTCTAATTCGACATCGCATGTTGCGGTGCGGCTTGATGTCGTCGTTCCGCCGGCCGCGTGGCCGGCCCATCGCTCAATCATGCGGAGAGAAACCATGAGTCGCCGTTCCTTCCTGAAAGCCGTCGCGGTCGTTGCCGCGCTCGGCGCAAGCCTCGCGCACGCGGACACCAAGACGCTCGTCGTCGGGACCGACACGTCGTTCATGCCGTTCGAGTTCAAGCAGGGCGACAAGTACGTCGGCTTCGATCTCGACCTGTGGGCGGAGATCGCGAAGGACCAGGGCTGGAAATACACGATCCAGCCGATGGATTTCGCGGGCCTGATCCCGGCGCTGCAGACGCAGAACATCGACGTCGCGCTGTCGGGCATGACGATCAAGGAAGAGCGCAGGAAGGCGATCGACTTCTCCGCGCCGTACTACGACAGCGGGCTCGCCGCGATGGTGCAGACCGGCAACACGACGATCAAGTCGATCGACGACCTGAACGGCAAGGTGATCGCCGCGAAAACGGGCACCGCGACGATCGACTGGATCAAGGCGCACCTGAAGCCGAAGGAGATCCGCCAGTTCCCGAACATCGACCAGGCCTACCTCGCACTCGAAGCCGGCCGGGTCGACGCGGCGATGCACGACACGCCGAACGTGCTGTTCTTCGTGAACAACGAGGGCAAGGGCAAGGTGAAGGTCGCGGGCCAGCCGGTCAGTGGCGACAAGTACGGGATCGGCTTCCCGAAAGGCAGCGCGCTGGTGCCGAAGGTCAATGCGTCGCTCGTGAAGATCAAGGCCGACGGCCGCTACGCGCAGATCTACAAGAAGTGGTTCGGTGCCGAACCGCCGAAGATGTGAGCGTGACGCCGCAACAGCGCGCGGCCGGGCGGCCGCGTCGGTCTTGAATCGAACGGGGAGCGACAAGTGAATTTCGATTGGTCGGCGATCTGGGCGGCGTTGCCGGACCTGATGGACGGGGTCCGGTTGACGGTGTTCATCGCATTTTTCGGGCTGGTGGGCGGCTTCATCGTCGGGATGATCGCGGGCATGTTCCGCGCATACGGGCCGAAGGCGATGAACGTGCTCGCACAGGTTTATATTGAATTGATCCGCGGCACGCCGATCGTCGTGCAGGTGATGTTCCTGTATTTCGCGTTGCCGCTGCTCGCGCATATCCGCATCGACGGCCTGACGGCCGCGATCATCGCGATCACGGTGAATTCCGGCGCGTATCTCGCGGAAGTGGTGCGCGGCGCGCTGCTGTCGATCCCGAAGGGGCTGACGGAGGCCGGGCTCGCGATGGGCTTGTCGATGCCGCGCGTGCTGCTGAAGGTGGTCGGGCCGCTGGCGTTCCGGCGCCTGATTCCGCCGCTCGGCAACCAGTGCATCGTGAGCCTGAAGGACACGTCGCTGTTCATCGTGATCGGCGTCGGCGAGCTGACGCGCAAGGGGCAGGAAATCATCGCGGGCAATTTCCAGGCGGTCGAGATCTGGACTGCAGTGGCCGTCATCTACCTGTTGCTGACCGGCGCCATGACGCTGACGCTTCGGCTCGTCGAAAAGAGGATGAGGATCCTATGAGCATGATCGAATTCCAGAACGTGTCGAAGAGCTTCGGCCACGTGCCGGTGCTGAAGCAGATCGACCTGAAGATCGACGCGGGCGAGGTGGTCGTCGTGATCGGCCCGTCCGGCTCGGGCAAGTCGACGATGCTGCGCTGTATCAACGCGCTCGAAAAAATCACCGGCGGCGAACTGCTCGTCGACGGCCAGAGCGTGCGGGGCAACGCGGCGACGATCCGCAACATCCGGCTCGAAGCCGGCATGGTGTTCCAGCAGTTCAACCTGTTTCCGCAGATGACCGCGCTCGAGAACGTGATGTTCGGGCCGATGCAGGTGCGCGGTGCGTCGCGCGCCGAAGCGCGCGACCAGGCGATGGCGCTGCTCGACAAGGTCGGCCTCGAATCGCGCGCGAATCATTATCCGTCGGAGCTGTCCGGCGGCCAGCAGCAGCGTGTCGCGATTGCGCGTGCGCTCGCGATCCGGCCGCGGCTGATGCTGTTCGACGAGCCGACCTCGGCGCTCGATCCGGAATTGCGCCACGAAGTGCTGAAGGTGATGCAGGATCTCGCGACCGAGGGTATGACGATGATCGTCGTCACGCACGAGATCGGCTTTGCGAAGCGGGTCGGCACGCGCCTGCTGTTCATGGATCAGGGCGGGATTGCCGAGGACGGCCATCCGGTCGAGCTGATCGACCGGCCGCCGACTCCGCGCCTGAAGGAATTCCTGAAACACGTGTCCTGAACGAAACCGAACCATCCGACATGCCGCTTTCCCTTTCTCCCGTCATCGCCGGCGCGCCGTTCGACATCGGTGTGTGCCTCGGCGAGCTCGCCCGCCCCGTGTTCGATGAATACATGCAGCAGAGCAGCGCATGGCAGGCCGTGCGCCGCTGGCGCGGCCATCCGTTCGTCGCCGCGCTGCGGCAGGCTGCGCTGGCCGCGTACCCCGATCTCGTCGCGGAGCTGGACGGGATCGCGGCCGGTGTCGGCTGGCCGGCCGAGGACATCTTTCTGTGGAACTGCCGCGGCGAGCTGATCCACAACGCGCCGGACGGCTGCACGACGCTTGCCGCGCGCGACGCGGCTGGCACGCGCTGGATCGCGCACAACGAGGACGGCGATCCGTACCTGCGCGAGCGCTGCCTGCTCGTCGACGTGCAACCGGCGGGCAAGCCCGGCTTCATCAGCTTCTATTACCCCGGCTCGCTGCCAGGCCACACCTTTGCCGCGAACCGCGCGGGTATCGCGCAGGCGATCAACAACCTGCGGATCCGCACGCCGGCGGCGGGCGTGCCGCGGATGATCCTCGCGCGCGCCGTGCTCGATGCGACTTCGCTCGACGCGGCGGCCGACGTGCTGCGCGGTCATGCACGCGCGAGCGGCTTTCATCACACGCTCGGCGCGACCGGCGATGCACGGCTGCTGAGCATCGAGGCGAGCGTCGCGCGCTGTTCGGTGATCGACGTCGCGCGGCTCGCGGGGCATGCGAACCATCTCGTGCACCCCGGCTGCGACGCGGAGGCGCAGATCGTCACGCAATCGTCGGCCGACCGTCAGCGTCGCGTCGAAGCGCTGACGCCCGCCATCGACGCGATCGATGAAGCCGCGCTGCGGCGCGTGCTCGGCGATCGCGCGCCGGAAGGACTGCCGATCTACCGCGACGATCCGGCCGACCCCGACGACGAGAACACGCTGGCCACGGCCGTGTTCGCGATCGGCGCGGCATCGATCGATTTCACCATTCACCAACACGGCACGCAGCGTTTCGCGACGCGCATCGTGCCGTCCGGACGCACGCACGACGCGTCCTGATCCATGAGGCAACGCATGACGACCGTTTTTCATCGCGCTCCGCGCGCCACCTTGCCCGTTGCCGTCGCAGGCGACGGCATCGAGATCATCGACTCGACCGGCAAACGCTATATCGACGCGTGCGGCGGCGCGGCCGTTTCGTGTCTCGGCCACAGCAACCAGCGCGTGATCGACGCGATCAAGCGGCAGGCGCAGCAACTGGCGTACGCGCATACGTCGTTCTTCACGACCGACGTGGCTGAAGAACTCGCCGACCGGCTCGTCGCTGCCGCGCCGGCCGGCCTCGAACACGTGTATTTCGTGTCGGGCGGCTCCGAGGCGGTCGAGGCCGCGCTGAAGCTCGCACGCCAGTATTTCGTCGAGAAGGGCGAGCCGCAGCGCCGCCATTTCATCGCGCGACGCCAGAGCTATCACGGCAATACGCTCGGCGCGCTCGCGATCGGCGGCAACGCGTGGCGGCGCGAGCCGTTCCTGCCGTTGCTGATCGACGCGCACCACGTGAGCCCGTGTTATGCATACCGCGACCAGCAGGCGGGCGAAACCGACGAAGCGTATGCGCAACGCCTCGCGGACGAACTGGAGCGGAAGATCGTCGAACTCGGCGCGGACAGCGTCGCGGCGTTCGTCGCGGAGACGGTGGTAGGCGCAACGGCCGGCGCGGTGCCGCCGGTGCGCACGTACCTGAAGAAGATTCGCGCCGTGTGCGACAAGTACGGCGTGCTGTTGATTCTCGACGAGATCATGTCGGGGATGGGCCGCACGGGCTACCTGTACGCGTGCGATGAAGACGGCGTCGCGCCCGACCTGCTGACGATCGCGAAAGGGCTCGGCGCGGGCTACCAGCCGATCGGCGCGACGCTGGTGAGCGACCGCATCTACCGGACGATCGTCGACGGCTCGGGCTTTTTCCAGCACGGCCACACATACCTGGGCCACGCAACCGCATGCGCGGCCGCGCTCGAAGTGCAGCGCGTGATCGCCGAAGAGAAGCTGCTCGACAACGTGAAGGCGCGCGGCGAGCAACTGCGCGCGTCGTTGCGCGAGCATTATGGCGCGCATCAGCATGTCGGCGACGTGCGCGGCCGCGGGCTGTTCGTCGGCGTCGAGCTCGTGCGCGATCGCGACAGCAAGGCGACGTTCGATCACGCGCTGAAGCTGCATGCGGCGGTCAAGCGCGAAGCGATGCAGCGCGGCCTGATGGTGTATCCGATGGGCGGCACGATCGACGGCGTTCACGGCGATCACATCCTGGTCGCGCCGCCGTTCATTTGCACCGCGCAGCAGATCGATACGATCGTCGAGCGGTTGTCGGGCGCGATCGGCGCGGCGCTCGCGTCGGCCGGCGCGTGACCGTATTCATTGAACCTAGTCCGGACTTCGCCATGACCAACAGATTGCCTCCGTTCGATCCCGCATCGGCCACCGATGAGCAGAAGGCCGTGCTGGCCGACATTCTCAGCGGCCCGCGCGGCAACCTGAACGGGCCGTTTCTCGGCTGGATCGCGAGCCCCGAGCTGGCGCAGCACGCGCAGAAGCTCGGCGCGTTCTGCCGCTATCGCACGGGCCTGCCGCTGCGCCTGTCGGAGCTCGCGATTCTCGTGACGGCCGCGCGCTGGCAGTCGCAGGCTGAGTGGCACATCCACCATCCGATCGCGCTCGAGGCGGGCGTACCGGCCGCGACGGCCGACGCGATCCGGCGCGGCGTCGCACCCGCATTCGAGTCGGACGACGACGCGCTGATCCATGCATTCGCGAGCGAGCTGTACGACACGCGGCGCGTGAGCGATGCGACGTTCGAACGGGCGCAAGCGCGCTTCGGCCACGAAACCGTCGTCAATCTCGTCGCGTTGCTCGGCTACTACGCGCTCGTCGCGATGACGCTGAACACGTTCGGCATGCGCGCGCAAGGGCAGGCCGAATTGCCGTTTCCGGAGTAATACCCGTGCGTTGATCGTGCCGGAGCGACGGGGGCGATACGTCTGACGAACGTGTTGCCGACCTGTTCCGGCACAATGCAACCAAATGTATTCATGCGGGATCGACGGCCGATCGCCGCGTATGATGGCTTGTTCACGTCGATATGAGCGGTGAGCAAGCATGACGAGTACCCGCAAGACCTTGATGATCGCCGGTGGGCTCCTGGTAGCCGCGGCCGGCACTGCCTACGTGATGCTCCTGCGTGCGGATCACCGCGCGATCGAAGATGCCGGCATCGGCGATTCGGCCGCGCCCGTTGCCGCTGCACCCGCGGGCAATGATCACGCCGTGCAGGGCGCCATCGCACCGCCGGCTCCGGCCGCCGCGATGGCGCCGAAACAGGCGGCTGTCGCGCCGCCGCCCCCCGCACCGGCGCCTTCTGCGCCGGCCGAAACCGCACGCGTCAGTGCAGCGCCGGCCGTGCCGGTCGTCAGCGACAAGCCGCAGCCGGTGACGAAGCCGAGCGCGCCGCCGCCGAAGGTCACCGTCGTGACCGTCGATGCGCAGGATTCGACCCCACCGCCGGCCGCCAAACCCGTGCAGCGGGCCGCACCTGCACCCGCACTCGCACCCGCGCAGGTCACGCAACGCGCGCCGCGCAAGCGCGACGGCCTCGAGCGCCATGCGGCGGCAGCACCTTCCGCAACGAAATCCGAAACGCCGGAGACGGCCGCGCTCGTGAGGGAATCGGCGAAGCTCGACCCGTCGTTGCCGCCGCCGTCGATGTCGTCGATGTCGTCGAGCAGCGGCTCGTACCGGCAGGGCAGTTCGTCATCGGGCGCGAATCCGGTTGCCGCGGCGATGACCGAGCAACTGGTCAGGCAGTCGAGCAATTTCAACTCGGCACCGTCACCGGCGCCCGCGAACGGCGGCCCGACCGCGACCAAGTAACCGCCGTCGCTTCGAGAATAAAAAGGACCCCGCATGCCGACCAAAGCATGCGGGGTCAAGAGAGACAAACTGTTGTGCCGACCGGCTGACGCGCGTTACGCGGCGACCGCTTCCTCGGCCTGCGGCTGTGCGGCGGCAACCGGTGCGACGTCCTGCCGGATCAGGTGGTCGAACGCGCCGAGCGATGCCTTCGCGCCTTCGCCCACGGCGATCACGATCTGCTTGAACGGCACCGTCGTCACGTCGCCGGCCGCGAACACGCCCGGTACCGACGTCGCGCCGCGTGCATCGACGACGATCTCGCCGTGCTTCGACAGTTCGACCGTCCCCTTCAGCCACTCGGTGTTCGGCACGAGGCCGATCTGCACGAACACGCCTTCGAGATCGATGCGCTGCGTGTCGCCCGAGCGCAGATCCTTGTAGACGAGCCCGTTCAGCTTGCTGCCGTCGCCGGTCAGCTCCGTCGTTTGCGCCTGCGTGACGATCGTCACGTTCGGCAGGCTGCGCAGCTTGCGCTGCAGCACTTCGTCCGCACGCAGTTGCGCGCCGTATTCGATCAGCGTGACGGCCTTCACGATGCCGGCGAGGTCGATCGCGGCCTCGACGCCCGAGTTGCCGCCGCCGACTACCGCGACGCGCTTGCCCTTGAACAGCGGGCCGTCGCAGTGCGGGCAGTACGCGACACCGCGGTTGCGGTATTCGCGCTCGCCCGGCACGTTGATTTCGCGCCAGCGCGCACCGGTTGCGAGGACGATCGTCTTCGCCTTCAGCACCGCGCCGTTCGCGAGGCGGATCTGGTGCACGTCGCCCGGGACCAGCGCATCTGCGCGCTGCACGTCCATGATGTCGACGTCGTACTGCTTCACGTGCTGTTCGAGTGCGGTCGCGAACTTCGGCCCTTCGGTTTCCTGCACCGACACGAAGTTCTCGATCGCCATCGTGTCGAGCACCTGGCCGCCGAAGCGCTCGGCGACGACGCCGGTTGCAATGCCCTTGCGCGCCGAGTAGATCGCAGCTGCAGCGCCTGCCGGGCCGCCGCCGACGATCAGCGTATCGAACACCGGCTTGTTCTCGAGCGACTTCGCGGCACGCGCGCTGGCGCCCGTATCGAGCTTCGCGAGGATTTCCTTCACGCTGCTGCGGCCCTGGCCGAACGACGCGCCGTTCAGGAACATCGTCGGCACGGCCATGATCTGGCGCGACTCGACTTCACCCTGGAACAGCGCGCCGTCGATCGCGACGTGACGGATGCGCGGGTTGATCAACGACATCACGTTCAGCGCCTGCACGACTTCCGGGCAGTTCTGGCACGACAGCGAGAAATACGTCTCGAACGCGTAGTCGCCGTCGAGCGCGCGGATCTGTTCGATCACGTCGTCGTCGAGCTTGATCGGATGGCCGCCCGTCTGCAGCAGCGCGAGCACGAGCGACGTGAATTCATGGCCCATCGGAATGCCGGCGAAGCGGATGCCGGCCGGCTTGCCGGGCTCGCCGATCGAGAACGACGGCTTGCGCTCGGCGTCGTCGCGGCGTTCGGTCACGGTCACGCGATCCGTCAGCGACGCAATCTCGGTCAGCAGCGCCAGCAGTTCCTGCGATTTCGCGCTGTCGTCGAGCGAGGCGACGAGTTCGATCGGGCGCGTGATCTTTTCGAGGTACGCTTTGAGTTGGTTCTTGAGATTGGCGTCGAGCATGGCGTTTCGGATTCCGTATTGATGATTCTGGTCGGGCACGTCGTGCCGGAGGAGGGCGCGGGCCGCATGCGGCGGCGGCCCGTCATCGGGAGGCTCGCGCGCCTCGTGCAAGGCGCGCGGCGCGATCGTCAGATCTTGCCGATCAGGTCGAGCGACGGGGTCAGCGTTTCCGCACCCGGCGTCCACTTGGCCGGGCAAACTTCACCCGGGTGCGCGGCGATGTATTGCGCCGCCTGCACCTTGCGCAGCAGTTCGCCTGCGTCGCGGCCGATGCCGTTGTCGTGGATTTCGCACAGCTTGATCTCGCCTTCCGGGTTGATCACGAACGTGCCGCGCAGGGCCATCCCTTCTTCCTCGATCAGCACGTCGAAGTTGCGCGACAGCGTGAGCGTCGGGTCGCCGACCAGCGGGTACTTGATCTTGGCGATCGTGTCCGACGTGTCGTGCCATGCCTTGTGCGTGAAGTGCGTGTCGGTCGACACGCCGTAGATTTCGACACCCAGCTTCTGGAATTCCGCGTAACGGTCGGCGAGATCGCCCAGCTCGGTCGGGCAGACGAACGTGAAGTCGGCCGGGTAGAACACGACGACGGACCACTTGCCCTTGAAGTTCTCTTCCGAGACGGGCACGAATTCGCCGTTGTGGTAAGCGGTTGCCTTGAACGGCTTGATTTGGGTGTTGATGATCGGCATCTGGACAATTCCTTTTCGTCAGGGGTGAGTGGAGTGTTGCCAGTATCCGGGTTCACCCTGAGCTTGTGAAATTGCTTGTTTCAATCCGGGGCATCGGGATTTTCTATCTGCTTCCGGCCCTTGATTGGGCGGAGGTGTGCGGGGGAGGCAATTGACGCGTGGGTGTGTGGACGAGCGGTAGCCAGCAAGTGTCCGGTTCCGTCGCGCGATGTAGGCGTCGATCGCGTCCCGGACGATCTCGGCCGAGGATCTGTTCTGGTGCGTGGCGATGCGGGTCAACGCGGCATGCTGGTCATCCGATAGATCGACTGGAATTTTGTTCATTTCAACCTCCGTGACGGGACACGGCCATCGTGGCGATCCGGTCGGCCAAGTGCAAGTGCGCGGCACGTCCGGTGCGAATGCGGCTTCCCGATTCGGTCGGTCGTCGGAGCGGCGTCTTCGTGCTTCGCTCAAATCCCCGCCATCTTCCTCAACCACGCCGCCAGCCGCCTGGCCCCATCCGGCATGTCCGCGTCCTCGCGGGTGCACAGATAGTAATTGCGCCCGTCGTCGAGCGCGTGATCGAACAGCTGCACGAGCTCGCCGTTCGCCAGTTCGCGCTGGACCAGCGGCGCGCGCAGCAAGGCCGCGCCGAGATCCGCGCGCGCGGCGCTCAGCGTGAGCTGGCCGTCCTCGAACATCGGCCCCACCGCATGCGACACATGCTTCACGCCCGCGCCCTGCAGCCAGTTGACCCACGTGCTGCGATCCTCGTCGTGCACGAGCGGCGCGCGCGAGAGATCGGCCGGCGTGCGGAACGGCCCGTGGCGTTTCAGGAACGACGGGCTGCACATCGGCACCATCGCGCCCGGCAGCAGCCGCTCGCAGCGGTAGCCGGGCCAGTCGCCGGTGCCGAAGCGGATCGACAGGTCCGATGCATCGCTGCGGTAGTTGCGGTGATGTGCATACAGCACCGTCACGTCGACGTCCGTGTTGTCGGCCAGGAACGCGTGCAGCCGCGGAATGAACCAGCCGATGCCGAGCAGCGGAATCAGGCTGATGGTGATCTGCCGCAGCGACGAGCGGTCGCGCACGAAACGCGTCGCGCTGCGCAGCACCGAGAACGCGGCGCTGATCGAGCGGTAGTAGTCGCGGCCTTCGTCCGTAAGGGCAAGCAGTCGGCCCTCGCGCACGGTCAGCGGCGTCTGGATGAATGCTTCGAGCAGCTGCAGCTGGTGGCTGACCGCCGAAGGCGTGATGTCGAGCTCGCCCGCAGCCGCAGTGACCGACCCGAGGCGCGCAAACGCTTCGAACGCACGCACCGCGCGCAGCGGCGGATCGTGCGGCAATTGTTCGATATTTTTCATGTATCGAATTTTATCGAAAAGTCAGGGTAAGCGACAACATGAAAATATCCTGTATTTACAGCGATGTAGTCTAATGTGTCGGGAACGGCATAAGCATCCAACAATTGGGTATTTGGGGTTTGGGTGCTCAATATTTAATATTTTTCATGTTTTGATTCGATCCACCGATCCCCGCACATGAAAATCGCTTTTCTCCACGCCAGCCTCGCATTCTCGGCGGCCGCCCTGGTCGCCTCCGTTCCCGCGTTCGCACAATCCGCGCCGCAGACGATCCTGATCGGTCTCGCTGCGCCGCTTACGGGCCCGTCCGCGCGGATCGGCAAGGATCTGCAGAACGGCGCGCAACTCGCGATCGACGACGCGAACGCGAAGCATCCGACCATCGGCGGCAAGCCGGTGGTCTACAAGCTCGTCGCGGCAGATGACCAGTCCGATCCGCGCACGGCCGTCGCGGTTGGGCAGCAGCTCGTCGACCAGCACGTGATCGGCGTCGTCGGCCACTGGAACACGGGTTGCAGCGTGCCGGCGTCGCGCGTCTACCGCGATGCGGGCATCCCGCAGATCGCGCCGGCGTCCACCGGCCATCAATACACGCAGCAGGGCTATGCGACGGCCTTCCGCATCATGGGCCACGACGATGCGGGCGGCAATTTCACCGGCGCCTATGCGGTGAAGACGCTGAAGGCGAAGCGCATCGCGGTGATCGACGATCGCACGTCGTTCGGCTCGGGGCTCGCCGACCAGTTCATCAAGGGCGTGCAGGCGAACGGCGGCACGATCGTCGATCGCCAGTACGTGAACGACAAGACGACCGACTTCAGCGGCGTGCTGACCGCGATCAAGGGCAAGCGCGTGGATCTCGTGTTCTTCGGCGGCCTCGATGCGCAGGCCGCGCCGATCTCGCGCCGGATGCGCCAGCTCGGCGTGAACGCGCCGCTGCTCGGCGCGGGCGGCTTCGTGAGCCAGACGTTCCTGTCGCTCGCCGGCAAGGACGGCGACGGCGTGACGGCGCTCGAGCCGGGCCTGCCGCTCGACCGGATGCCGGGCGGCAAGGCGTTCGACACGCAATACCAGGCGCGCTTTCACGCGCCGATCGAACTGCATGCGCCGTTCGCGTACGACGCGGCCGCCACGCTGATCGCGGCCGCGCAGAAGGCCGGCACGACGCAGCCGGCGAAACTCGTCGCGGCGGTGCATGCGATCGACCGGCCCGGCGTGACGGGGCGGGTCGCGTTCGATGCCGAAGGCAACCTGAAGGACCCGGCCTTCACGATCTACCAGGTGCGCGGCGGCAAGTGGACCGTCGTCGACGTGCTCGGCGGTTCGCGCACCGCGACCAAGTAAGCGATACGGCGCCACACAGCACGACACAGCGATAAGACAACCAAGACGATCCCCATGACCGAAGCCACCCAGACATCCGCCGCCGCACCCGAGGACACGCGCCTCGGGATCCTCGCGCGGCGCCGCATCGAAGCGGAAATCATCAAGCCGATCTACGAGATCATGAAGCGCGAGTTCGGCGCCGAGCGCGCGCAGGCCGTGATCGCGGAAGCCGTGCGCGGCGCCGCAGTGGACGCCGGCCGCACGTTCGCCGCGCAGGAACCGGACGGCACGAGCGTGAAGTCGTTCATCGCGCTGCAGGTGCTGTGGGAGAAGGACGATGCGCTCGACGTCGAGGTGCGGCGCGCGGACGACACGCATTACGACTACGACGTGCATCGCTGCAGCTACGCGGAGATGTATCACGCGATGGGGCTCGGCGAGATCGGCCACCTGCTGAGCTGCGCGCGCGACAGCTATTTCATCCAGGGTTATGCGCCGGACATCGCGCTCACGCGTACGAGCACGATCATGCAGGGCGGCAAGCGCTGCGATTTCCGTTACGCACGGCAAGCCGCGCCGGAGAACGGCGATGCGTGACGACAACACGATTGCTGAAAGCGTGAGCGCGCCGCGCGTCGACGGCGACCGCCTGTGGGCGTCGCTCGACCGGATGGCGCAGATCGGCGCGACGCCGAAGGGCGGCGTCTGCCGCCTCGCGCTGACCGATCTCGATCGCGAGTCGCGCGACCTGTTCGTGCAATGGGCGCAAGACGCCGGCTGCACGGTGCGCGTGGACCAGATGGGCAACGTGTTCGCGCGCCGCGCGGGGCGCAACCCCGGCGCCGCGCCGGTCATGACCGGCTCGCACGCCGATTCGCAGCCGACGGGCGGCCGCTACGACGGCATCTACGGCGTGCTCGGCGGGCTCGAGGTCGTGCGCGCGCTGAACGATGCGGGCATCGAGACCGAGCGCCCGATCGACGTCGTGATCTGGACCAACGAGGAAGGCTCGCGCTTCGCGCCGGCGATGGTGTCGGCCGGCGTGTTCTCGGGCGTCTATACGCTCGAATACGGGCTGTCGCGCACCGATAGCGCAGGCAGGACGATCGGCGAGGAGCTGGCGCGGATCGGCTACGCGGGTGCCGAGCCCGTCGGCGGCTATCCGGTGCATGCGGCGTATGAACTGCACATCGAACAGGGCGCGATTCTCGAGCGGGCCGGCAAGACGATCGGCGTCGTGACGGCCGGGCAGGGGCAGCGCTGGTACGAGGTGACGCTCACCGGTGTCGACGCGCATGCGGGCACGACGCCGATGGAATTCCGTCGCGATGCGCTGGTCGGCGCTGCGCGGATGATCTCGTTCGTCGAGGTGCTCGGCCGCCGTTACGCGCCGTATGCACGCGCGACGGTCGGGATGATCGAGGCGCGGCCGAACTCGCGTAATACCGTGCCGGGCGGCTGCTTCTTCACGGTCGAATTCCGTCATCCCGATGACGCGGTGCTCGACGAGCTCGACGCGACGCTTCGCGCGGAACTCGCACGCGTGGCCGACGAAACGGGCCTCGGTGCGCAGATCGAGCAGATCTTCACGTATGCGCCGATTCCGTTCGCGCCGCGCTGCATCGACACGGTGCGTGACGCGGCCCAGGCGCTCGGGCTGTCGCACATGGATATCGTGTCCGGCGCCGGTCATGACGCGTGCTATGTCGCGCGCGTTGCGCCGACGGGGATGATCTTCGTACCGTGCGTCGACGGGCTGAGCCACAACGAAGCCGAAGCGATTACGCCCGAGTGGGCGGCGGCGGGCGCAGATGTGCTGTTGCGTGCGGTGCTGCAGAGCGCGCAGGAACGCTGAGCCCGACGGTGACGGTGGCGGCCCGGCGGAAAGGTGTTCGCCGGGCCGGGTCGCGTGGCGTTCCGCCTGACGTTGCGCACGCGCGGTTCGCGTCAGCCCGGCGGCGGTTGCCGATCGATATACCGCCGCATCACATGGAACGCCGTATCGGTGCGTCCAGGCATCGTGATCGTCGCGTCATCGGCCGTGAAGCCGAGCTTTTCATAGAACCGGTACGCTGTTTCGCGTGCCGTGCACCACACGAGCGCGGCCCCGCGTGCTTCCGCGTGCCGCACGCAAACCTGCACCAGCACGCGCCCGAAGCCCATGCCGCGCACGGCAGGGTGCACGGCCATCCCGCGCAGCCGCCATGCCGGCCGTGCCGGGTCGTCTTCGCGCACCTCCTCGCAGAGCGATGCAACGGCGACGATGCCCGACGCGTCGCGCACGCCGACGTGCAGCGTCGTCGGCGCAAGGTCGCCGGCCAGCGCGCTCGCATCCAGATCGCCATTCAGCAGGACCATTGCGCGGAGCGGGCGCGTCTGCGCGGCCTCGATCGGTGCGATGGTGAACAGCGTGTCGCCTGACGTCATCAACGTTCCTTGAGTCATTCGATTCAGCCGCGCGTTACTGAGCGGCCTTGCGCCGCGCCATATACGCGAGATACGCGACGATCTGGTCGAGTTCTCGGTCGCTCAGCTGGTCGGGCGGAAATGCCGGCATGCTGCGGCCCGGCCAGTCGCGCACCGAGGCCGGGTTGCGGATATAGCGGCGCAGCGCGGCGGGCTGGAAGTAGTCGACCGGGTTCATCGGCGCGTTCAGGTCGGGGCCGGCATGGCTGCTGCCCGCGCCGTCGAGGCGATGGCAGGCGAGGCATTGCGTGACGAACAGGCGCTGGCCCGCGCGAGCCGGATCGTTCGCGGGCAGCGCTGCATCGACGGCGAGCGACGGCCAGCGCGCAAGCGGCGACGATTCGATCGTGATGCGCACGATCTGGTACGGCCACTGCTCGCCGCGCACCGACGACGCGTCCGGCCCGAGCCAGACCAGGTAGAACGGCCCGGCGCTGACCTGTTTGCCGGGCAGCTTCGGCCACGGATGCGCCGGATCCTCGATCGCAAGCCACGGAACGGCGCCGGCCGGCGTGCGGCGGCGCACGAGTTCCAGCGGCAGTTGCGCGGCGAAGCCGTCGGCGGCACGGGTTTCGAGTACGCCGTCGGCCGGCAGCCTGTCGCCGAGCAGGTCGGCGAACGGCACCGCGCGGAAGGTCATGGGCTTGCCGTATGCGATGTCGCGCGGCACGTGGATGTCGGCGGCATCGGGGCGCGCGAGCAGCGTTTGCCGGGTGAGGGCGCGGGCCGTGCCGTCCGTCTCGAGTTCAAGCGCGGACTGCGCCGACGCGCGTTGTCCGATCAGGCAGACCGTCAGCAGCAAAAGCGAAAACCACCGGCGCTTCAGCATTCTTTCTCCGGGAAGGGGCGTTCCGGCGGCGACCGGAGGGGCTGGCCGCGGCCGATGGAAGGAATCGGGCGACAGTCTATCCGGTACGCGCGGCGCTGGCGACTGCTGCGCGGGGATGGGGGCGGAGGTCGTGATCGGGCCGGCCGGCGGCAGCGCGGCTGGCGGCCGGCCCGCGAGAAGGATGCGGCATTGCGGGGCGAGGTTTGAGCACGAAGGAGCGGAAGAGGCGGAAGAGGCGGAAAGCCCGGCAAGCCGGAACGAGAGCATGCAGGCCGGCCGCGCTCGCTGCGCCCCGGCTCGTTACCCGCCCGCCGTCAATGACTCGAACAAGGCACTTCGCGCTTCGGCAACGGCGTTTCATGCTCCGGTTCGAAATCGGCTTCCCGTGTGCCCGACGGCGTAAGCGACACGAAATGCATCGCGGTGCCGCTCCCCGGGAAGCCGGCGATACCGGTCAAACCCCACGGAATCGGCGAACGCTGCACGCCGCTCACTGAAATGTCCGCCGGCCCGAGCGCCAGCGTCAGCAGCCGCCCGTCGCGGATCGGCACGTACGCATGCGTGCCGGACACCCCAATGCCGGATTCGCGCACCGACGCCGGCAGGCAGTCGAGCGTCGCCGTGCGGCGGCCGTCCGGCGCGATCAGCATCGCGACGCCGCGATCGTCCGCCGTCGTCGTGACGACGATGAAGCGGTCGATCTCCGGCACGTAAGCCGACGAATACACGTAGTACTGGATCGCGTCGTTCAGCGTCCCCAGCTTGTCCAGCTTTGCCGTGACCGGATCGAACATCGCGTATTCGAGCGTCGCGTCCGTGCTGCCTTCGATGTATTTCTGCCATACGAGCAGCGCGGTATGCGGCGAGCCCGCGACGACGGGCCACCACTCGCGGCGGTGCGGCACGACCGCGACATGGTTCAGCATGCGCCCGGCCGCGTCGTAGGTTTTCACGTACACGCCGTTGCCGGTGCCGAGGTTGTCGATGCCGCCGCCGTCGATCCAGTCGGCCGAATAGAACACGACGAAGCGGTCGGCCGCCGTGGCGACGTGCCCCGAGTGGCCGCCCGATTCGACGTCGTTCGGATAGGGCTTGATCGGCTTCAGGTCGCGGCGGTAGACGCCGTAGCGCTGGCTGACTTCCTGCGGCGCATTCCAGCCGTCCTCGAACGTGACGAAGATGTCGCCGCGCGCGTTCTGCGCGATCGACACGGGCTCCTGCGCCTCGGGGCGGCTGATGAACGTATGGACGTGCAGCAGGTGCGGCTTGCCGGGCAGCCATTCGCCGACGTACACGTCGTGCGGCCAGTTGCCGCTGCGCATCGCGCCGTGCGGCACGACTCCCGAACTGCTGAAGAACACCCAGCGCTTGCCGTTGCCGGCGTCGGCCACGCCGATGCCGTGCATGAAGCTGCGCGGATCGACGGCCGGGTGAGATGAAGGGCCGGCCTGCACGGTGACCGTATGCACGGCCGGCGCGGCGGGGAAGGCGGGCTGCATCGCCGTGACGATGCAGCATGCGCCGCACAGCGCGGCCGCGACGCACCGCGCGACCGCCTGTGCCGGGCGCGCGCGACCCCTCATTCCACGGTCACCGATTTCGCGAGGTTGCGCGGCTTGTCGACGTCGGCGCCGCGCGCGCAGCCGACGTGATAGGCGAGCAGTTGCAGCGGAATCACGTTGACGATCGGCGACAGCAGGTCACCGGATTCGCGCACGCGGATCAGGTGCGTGTCACGGTCGGCGTCGATTCCGAGTTGGTCGCCGGCCAGCACGTAGAGCCGTCCGCCGCGCGCGCGCACCTCGGCCATGTTGGATTTCAGCTTCTGGAACAGGCGGTCGTCCGGCGCGATCGTGACGACCGGCATCGCGCTCGTGACGAGCGCGAGCGGGCCGTGCTTCAGTTCGCCGGCCGCATAGCCTTCCGCGTGGATGTACGACACCTCCTTGAGCTTCAGCGCACCTTCCATCGCGATCGGGAAATGAATGCCGCGCCCGAGGAACAGCGCGTTCTCGGTGCGTGCGAACTTCGTGGCCCAGCCCATGATCTGCGTCTCGAGCGCGAGTGCGTGGCCGATGCGCTCGGGCAGCGCATGCAGCTGCTTCAGGTGCAGCGCGACCTGCTTCGCGTCGAGCCGGCCGCGCAGCTGCGCGAGCGTCAGCGTCAGCACGAACAGCGCGACGAGCTGCGTCGTGAACGCCTTGGTCGACGCGACGCCGAGCTCGATGCCGGCCCGCGTCAGGAACCGCAGCGGCGCGTTGCGCGCGATCGTGCTGGTCGCCACGTTGCAGATCGCCATCGACAGTGTCTGGCCCATGTCGCGCGCCTGCTCGATCGCGCCGATCGTGTCCGCCGTCTCGCCCGATTGCGAAATGCCGACGACGAGCGTGCGCGGATCGGCCACCGTCTCGCGGTAGCGGAATTCGCTGGCGATCTCGACCTGGGCGGGCACGCCCGCGATGGCCTCCAGCCAGTATTTCGCAGTGAGCCCCGCGTAGTAGCTGGTGCCGCAGCCGAGCAGCAACACGCTTCTCACTCGCGACAGCAGCGCGCGCGTGCCGTCGGCGGCGTCGAACAACGCCGGTGAAATCGTGTCGATGCCGTCGAGCGTGCTGGCGATCGCTTTCGGCTGCTCGAAGATCTCCTTCTGCATGAAGTGCTGGTACGGGCCGAGCGCGGCGTCGCCTTCGCGCGCC
This sequence comes from Burkholderia sp. SRS-25, assembly GCF_004343765.1. Taxonomy (NCBI): domain Bacteria; kingdom Pseudomonadati; phylum Pseudomonadota; class Betaproteobacteria; order Burkholderiales; family Burkholderiaceae; genus Burkholderia; species Burkholderia sp. SRS-25. The sequence continues at coordinate 128,601 of NZ_PTXM01000023.1, read as the reverse complement.
TTCACCTGGCACAGCGGGCGCTGGGCCTCGTGCCCGCCCGAGTCGACCACGGCGATCCGGTCCGGCGTGATCAGTGCGACGTCGCCGTCTTCCAGGTAGACGAAGCGGTCGGTCAGGTCACCGAGCGCCGCGCAATCCGACGCGAGGTAGTTCTGTTCCGCGCCGATGCCGATCACGAGTGGCGAGCCGGCGCGCGCGGCGACGAGGCGCTGCGGCTCTTTCGCGCTCAGCACCGCGATCGCGTACGCGCCGTGCAGCCGCTTGACGGCGCGCACGACCGCATCGAACAGGTCGTCGCGATAGAGGCTGTGGATCAGGTGCGCGATCACCTCGGTGTCGGTCTGGCCGCGAAACGTATAGCCGCGCTCCCGCAACTCCACACGCAGCGCGTCGTGGTTCTCGATGATGCCGTTGTGCACGACCGCGATCGTGTCGCCGGACATGATCGGATGCGCGTTCATTTCGGACGGTGCGCCGTGGGTTGCCCAGCGCGTATGCGCGATGCAGGTCTGCGCTTCGAGGCCCAGCGTCAGCACGCGGGCCTGCAGGTCGGTCACGCGCCGCAACGTGCGTTCGCTGCGCAGGCGGCCGTCGTCCTGTACGGCGATGCCGCACGAATCGTAGCCGCGATATTCGAGCCTGCTCAGCGCATTGACCAGTTGCGGCACCTGATTGTTCAGGCCGCTTGCTCCGACGATTCCGCACATGATTCACCTCGTCCACAAAAGGTTGCCGGTCTGCCGGCAAAATGCGGCAGCGCGGTATCTGGAGTGGCGCCGAGTCGCACGAATGGCATCCCCGTGCGCAGCGGCGCGTCTCCGCTGACCTACTCGCGGGGCTGCGGCCCCGCGTGGGCTACCCATTCGATGCCGGAAATCGAGCCGTTCGCGTCGTGCGACGCGACGAGAATGCGCGTCGTGCGCCGCGCGCCGCGCCGGCGGGCGCTTGCCAGCACGGTCGGGGGCACTGAGCGCACCTTCGCGCTGGCCGAGCGCCGCAGTATCTTCGATACGCGCAGCCGGTAGGCCAGCGGATGGACGACGCGTCCGGCGATCAGCCACATGACGATGGTGCCCGCGATGAGCGCGATGCTGGTCGCGTAGAACACCATCTGTTCGATCGGCATCTCGGCCGGATTGAACGGCAGCAGGTAGCGGTACGTGTAGATGCAGATCGATGCCCACACGGCGCCCACCAGCGCGGGCCGCAAGAGCCGGAACCAGACGATCAGCACGGACCCGACGAGGCGGCCGCGTTCGGCGATCAGTTCGCGCGGTGCGCGCAGGGAAAGGTCAATAATCGGTGCGTTCTTCATGTTGAATGCCTCGGTCGGGGCTGACCCATACGGCCCGCTTGCCGCGGCCCCGCAGCACGACGGCAGGCAGGGCGACGACGGTGGTGATCATGCTGATCAGCCAGAAGGCGACGGGATACCAGATGGTGTCCAGGAAATACATCAGGAGTTTTTCGTCGTAACGACGATCGATCATGCTGCCGATGATCAGTTGCAGGATGCAGGTGGCGACCAGCAGCATGCCGTGCCAGTGCGGCACGACCGATACGTGCCAGTCTTGCGGCAGCGGGTACACGACATTGATGAGCGCGAGCAGCAGGATGAAAGACATCGAGTACGCCCATGCGATGCCGATCAGGTACTCGGCGAACAGCGGCCACATCATCATCTGCGTCGGCCGCGCGAGCGTGCCCGCGTACTTCATCAGCACCTGGATGCCGCCCTTCGACCAGCGCAACCGCTGCCGGTACAGGCCCTTCACCGTCTCGGGCATCAGGATCCAGCTCAGCGCGTGCGGCTCGTACACGACGCGCCAGTCGCGGCACTGCAGCTTCCAGCTGATGTCGATGTCCTCGGTCAGCATGTCCGAGCTCCAGTAGCCGACGTCGGCGAGCGCGGTCTTGCGGAACATCGTGATCACGCCGGATACCGTGAAGATGCGGCCGTACACTTGCTGCGTGCGCTTGATCAGCCCGACGATCGACGAGAATTCGCCGACCTGCATGCGGCCGAGCAGCGACGTGCGCGTGCGGATGCGCGGGTTGCCGGTCACGGCGCCGACGCCCGGATCGGTCAGGAAATGCTCGAGCATCCAGCCGATCGCGTCATGCGCGAGCAGCGCATCGCCGTCGATGCACAGCAGGTATTCCGCGTTCGACACGGCCGCCGCGGTCGTGAGCCCGACCGCCTTGCCTTCGTTGCGCGCGTGATGGATCACGAGCAACCGGGGGATTTCGACGGCCAGTTCGTTGAGGATCTCGCCGGTGCGATCCTTGCTGCCGTCGTTGACCGCGATGATGTCGTAGTTCGGATACTGCATCCGGTCCAGGTGGCGGATCACGCTGCGTGCGTTCGCGGCTTCGTTGAAGCAGGGCACGACGATCGAGATCTTCGGGATCCCGCTCGACGCGATCGTCCGCGTGGACACCTCGCGGCCTTCCTCGAGCAGGAAGTAGTGCACGACGCCGCCGATCATCCACAGGTACGACATGAAGAACGGGTAGTAGAAGACGAAATCCTGCAGTCGCTGGATGATGCTGTGGGTGGTCATGGCGTCTTCGTTCCCTGGGTTTTGTGCATCTGCATCAGCGCGTTGATCGAGGTCGGGTCGAGGCGCGACTTCAGCGACATCACGTCGCGCATCGCGTCGAGATCCGGCTGGTCGTTCAGGAAGTTGTCGGGGTAGTAGCCGAAATTCACCGCGCCCTCGCTGCGCAGCCGCCGCATCTGCGCGAGCAGCGTGCTGGCCGCCACGTCCTTGTGCGCATGCCAGTCGTACGACTGCAGTTCGAACACGGTGCGCTGCAGGCCGAGCTTCTTCGCACGGACGGCCTTCACGAGCTGGTCCATCCAGCCTTCGGGATCCTTCGCCTGCTCCATGTACGGCATCGCCATCAGCGCGACGTAGTCGTACGTGGCGAGGAAATCGTCGTAGTTCTGCGCGTACCACGCTTCCGATTCGGGCTTGAGCACCGGCATCGCGAAGATGTTGCGCGCGGTCAGCACGTCCCCCACGTTCTGGTGGGCCAGCACGATCTGTTGGAGCTGGCGGGTCAGGTCGATCAGGTAGCGCGACTTCTGCCGGGTCCAGCGTTTCAGCAGGTCGGGGTTCTCGCGGATCTTGCCGACGTCGGCCGGCAGCCCCCACTGCGAATAGATGCGCTGTGCGTGCCGGCCCGCATCCTCGTAGTCGTCGAGCACCGCGTCGTCGCTGAACAGGATGCCGCTGAACGATGCGTGCTTGCTGAGATCCTCGTAGATCTGCTGGATCATCAGCCGCGCATCCGGATCGAACGGACTCAGCCGGAACGTGCGCGTGCCGTTCTCGCGGGCCGGCGCGCCGCCGTAGGCGCTCACGGCCTCGAGCCCGCGCAGCTTGTCGGCCGGCGGGCGGAACGCGAGCACCGGCATCCATGCATACACCTGCACGTTGGCGCGCGTGTTGAGCTGCCACGCGGCGCGCGAGAACAGGTCGGCGCGCATCGGCAGGTGCCGGTTCGGGAAATACACCGCTTCGGCCACGCCCGTGCCTTTCGGGTCCGCATACGCCTGCAGGTAAACCGATTTCGGCTGCATCCGGTAGATGCGTTCGATCAGCTTGCCGAGATTCGCTTCCTGCCGCGCGGGGTCCGGATCGTAGACCTGGTCCAGGTCGACCTGCACGGTGCGCTCCGGCACGTCGACGTCGCCGCGGTTCGACGCCGGCTCGCGCATCGAGCGCTCGAACCCGCCGATGTCGACGTCGTACATCATCAGGATCCGCCGCAGCCGGTCCAGCGGCACGTCCGGCGTATTCGGGCCGGCGTCGAGGCTGAACTGGATGTCCATGCCGAGCGACGTCGAGATCTGGCGCACGGGCTGGTTTTCCGCGCCGTACGGCCACACCATCGAGCGTGCGACGATGCCGGTGCGTTCGCGGATCTGCCGTACGCACGTCTGCAGGTCGTCGTGCACGCGTGCGTGGAATTCGGCGTCGGTCTCATAGCGTTTCTGATCTTGCAGGTAGAGATGCGACGTGGTCGCCGGCAACTCGTTGCCTTGCGGATTCGCGACCGCGCCGTGATGGAGGTCGTGCGTGTGGCAGCCGAGCTCGACGAATTCCGACTGCCCGAGCTTCTTCACCTCGTCCCACGACAGGAAGTAGTCGCGCGGCACCTGGACCTTGTCGCTGATGCGGATCGGCGTATCCGGCGGCGTGTCGATCCATGCGGTGACGAGGCCCATCACGGCCGGATACTTGAAGCGCTCGAGCAGCGGCAGCACCTTCGTGTAGTGGCTGCGAAAGCCGTCGTCGAACGTGAGGAGCACCGCGCGCGGCGGCAGCGGCTTGCCGCCGTGCCGCGACTCCTCGATCTGCTTGACCGTGATGGTGTGGTAGTTGTTGGTCTGCAGCCACGAGAAGATCGCGGTCAGCGTGCCGGTATCGACCGCGAACGGGTCGATCAATGCCGACGCCGACTTCGATGAAAACGACGCCATCAGGTTGTCGCGCACGTCGTGCATGCAGATCACGCGAAACGTCTTGCCGTCGGCCGGATCGGACGGCGGCAGCAGGTCGATCATCCTGGCGTTGGTCACGCCGGGAAACAGCGAACAGGCGGCAAATGTACCGAGGCATCCGCACATGAAGGTCCGTCTGGTTTGCATTACCCGATCTCCTTGCTAGAACGGCAGGTTGACCGACATGAAGCCGGTTTCGGAACGCTCGCGCTGGCCGTCGTATGCGTGGCTGCTGACCTCCACGCCATAGCTCAGCGTGATGTCGTGCTTGAACGTCCATGCGTGCTCGAGGCGCGCGCTCCACAGGGCGCTGGTGCCGAAGCCGCGCTCGTTGTACATGCCGCCGGACACCGAGACGCGCTGCTGCAGCCCCATGTCGCCCTTCTTCCACAGCGTCATCTGATGCATGACGGTCGCCGCGGCCGCGTAGTCGCGGCCCGGGCTGAAGTAGGGCGCATCCGTGCGCGTGTTGCTGTCGGTGCCGAGATCCAGCGATACGTTGACCTGCTGGGTGGCGCTCGTGTACACGCGCTGCGTGGCGGTTGCCGCGATCTCCTGGTGCAGGTTCGAATCGCTGTAGCGGCTCACGCCGTAGCTCAGCTTGATCTCGCGACGGTCGTTCTGGCGATACACCACCGACACGTTCGCCGAGCGGCCCCAGATGTGGGCGGCGTACGCCTTCCACGGCAGCGAGTTGTCGTTGGAGTCGAGCGCGCCGCTGACGGTCCAGTAGTCGTTCAGCGCGTACGCGATCGATCCGCGGCCGCCCGTTCGTCCGTCCCCGCCGAGCGAACGCGTGACTTCGCCCAGCACGGTGAGCGGCCCGTGCCGGTAGTCGCCGCCGACGCCCGTGCGCGTGCGGCTGACGCTGCCGCCGTCGGTTTGCGCATGCCCGAAGAACGTGTGCGAGAAGACGCGCCAGTTGTCGCCGAACGGTTGCGAATAGATGTAGCTGTCCGACGTGAAGCTGTTGTCGGCCAGTGCGCTGTTGCCGTGCTCGAAGCTCAGGTCGGTCGTGAACACGGGGCTGCGGTACGCCTTGTAGTCACGCTTGAAGCCCCGCACGGCGCCGCTGTCGGGGAATGTATTGTCCAGCGTCTGGTCGACGCTCTTCGCGGTCGCGTAGTCGTCGGCCGTGAGCGACGCGCGGCCGAGGCCCGCGAGCATCTCGACGCTGTCGGGATGGTCGGTCAGCGACGCGCGATACATCGCGATCGCCTGGCGCGGATGCGACTGGCCGGACACCGCGTCGGCGTGCGCGGCACGGATCTCCGCGTTGAACGGCACCTGTTTCTCGAGTTCCTCCAGCGCGGCGATCCCTTGATCGGCGTGGCCCGTGAAGATCAGGTATTGCGCGCGCAGCCGGTAGTAGCGCAGATAGTCGCTTTCCCCCGGGCCGACGGCTTGCACCTCCTTGGCCGGCGGCAGCGACGCGCCCATGTCATCGAGCACCCGCTTCGCGTCCGCCGCGCGCCCCTGGTCGACGTACGACCAGAACAACCCTTCGCGCAGCTCGATCGGGCGCGTGCGCGCGCCATACTGGAAGCCGCGGGTCGCGCGGTCCGTCGGCGACGCGGTCGCCTGCTTCAGCGCGCGCTGGTACACGGCGTTCGCCTTGCCCGGTTCGCTCAGGTACAGGTAGGCGTCGCCGACGGCCGACAGCGCATCGATCGAGATCTCCGCGTTGGACGGAATGGTCTCGAACGTCGTGACGGCCGTCTTCATGTCGCCGCGCGCCGCATAGGCGATCGTGCGGTCGCCGGCGAGCGCCGTCCTGACCGGCGTGTACTCGGGCGTGGCCGGCATCCGCTTGTCGAGATCGTCCGCCGCGCGCAGCGCGGTGTCGATCCCGTCGAATCGGTCGGCACTCGTCATCGAGCGCGACTTGTCGCGTCCGCCGCGCACCTGCTGGCGAATCGACAGTTCTTCGAGTTGCGCGATGTCGACGGCGGAGAACGCATCGGGCCGTGCCTTCGCTTCATCGAGCGCCTTGACCGCGCCGCCGCTCGCCGCGAGGCCGAACACGTCGTTGCGCACGGTTTCGACGTCGGCGGTCCGCAGATTCGGCGCGCGGGCGTTCGGCATTTCGACGTCGGGCCCCTGCGATCGCTGAGTCGGCTCGCCCGGCAGTTGGGCGCCGGGCGTCTGAGCGTTCGGCGCCGGGGACGACGGCGGCGGCGAACCAGGCATCTGGGGAACGGGCGCGGGCGAGTTCGGCATCGGGGTGCCGGATACCTGCGCGGTTTGCGTCGGCGCAAGCGGCGGCGTGGCGGGTGCTGCTTGTTCGATCTTCGGCGGGGTGTCCGAACGCGGCGCGACCGGCGTTGGCGAGGGGGATGCGGACGTGTCGGACGTCGTCGAAGCGGGCGGCGTCGATGCTTCGGGCGGGCGGGCGTTCTCGGCCTGAGCAAGCAGCATCGGCGCTGTCGATGTCTGCGCGACCGGTGCCGGCGTATGCGTCGTATTCGTCGTATCCGGCGATCGCGCCCCCGGCACGGCGGCGCTCGATTGCGGCGCCTCCGGTTCCACCACGACCGTGGTCGGCAGGGTCGGCGGCTGCGGGTTCGAGGCCTGCGCGATTTGCATCGACGCATCCGAAGCCCGCGCGATCGGCGTCGGCGCATGAGGGGGCGGGGCGACCTCGGCCTGGGCAATCTGGATCGACACGACCGTCGGCTGCACATCGCGCGGCACCGCATCCGGGGCGCCGTTGGTCCCGGCGAAATCGTTGATGCGGCGCGCTTCCGGATCGCCGTCGGCGGAGAAGCAGGGGCCTGACGCGACCAGCAGCAACACCAGCGGCGCATGCAGGAGGAGCCGTCGGCTGGACGGAGTGACGGTGGTGCATTGTTGTTTCCGATTGTTGTCCACGAGGTGGTCTCCTTTCGAAACGATCACATCGGTTGCCCGCCTGGCGACGCACGTCATCGTGCGTCGCGCGGCCGGGCCGCGAGTGCCCGGCGCTGCGGCCCCGGCTTACAGCCGGTTGCGGATCGCCTGACCGAGCAATGCACGCGATTCGCTGTTCGTCGGGTCGATCGCGAGCGCCCGGCTCGCGTTCTGCTCCACACAGTTCCATTCGTCGATCACCGCGCATGAGCGCGCCTTCGCCAGCGCACGCGCGCTTTCCAGTTCTGCGTGCGTGACGCTTGCCGTCTGCATGCGCGCCGTGTCGGTGCCGTACGGCCGGGGCCTGGGCGCGAAGTTCATGCGCCTGCTCGTGCCTGCCAGCGTTTCGGTACGCTGCGCACGATGCGCGGCACCGTGCCGCGTGGCGGCGCGACCGTAGGCCGACGCCCCGTGCGCACCGGCCGCGAGCGTCACGGGCGGCGCATGCGGTGATTGCCGGTGTTTTGCAATGGCACGGGGGGCGGGCTGCGGCGCGGCTTGCGGTTCGACCGCCAGCGTGACGGGCGGCACGGTGGATACCTCGGGCGCAGCCGAAGTCGCCGCGACCTGCGGCGGCGGCGCGGGCGGCGAGGCCTGCGTGCGTGCCGAGGCCGGCCCGGGTTCGGCCGATGTTAGGGGCGTACCGGTTGCGGTTGTGCGCGAGGCAAGGGTCATGATTGCCTTGCGGGTTTTCCCGACGGCGGTTCCGATCGCGCCGGAGATGTCGTGCGTCACGCTCGCATGGCCGACCGTCGTGTCCCGTTCGGCGTACGCGAAGATGCCGAAGATCGCGGCGAATGCGACGAAGCTGAGCGCCGCGTTCTTTCCGGGACCCCAGGAGGGTTTCGGCTGGTGGGCGGGCGAGCCGTCCTGTCGTTCTGCACGAGTCATTCATGTCTCCTCGATTCGATACGGTGTGGCGTAAGACGTGATGGGGTGCGCTCAGGTGGCGCTCACCATTTCAACTGCGTGGTCAGCGCACCCGTTTCGACGATCGCGAACTGGGTCGCGCCCTGATAGGTTCCTTCGACCCGGTAGCTCGCATCCGGCACGCTGAACAGGCAACGCGACCCCGAGGCATTGAATTCGACGAGCACGCGGCCATGTCGCCGCAGGCGCACCTGGACGTTGGCGAGCGGCTGCCCCGTCTGGGCCGAAGCAAACGACACGCCCAGGTTGTACGGCCGTCCGTCGGGCGGCAGCGGTGCCGTACCGTCGATCCGCGCATCGCCGCAGATATACGAAATGACGTAGCGATCCGCACCCGGGCCGGATGCAGGGGCGGGCGCGGGTGGCTGGGACGCGAGCGTCTGGGCCATCGCATTCATGCAGAGCGTGGAGAGGAAGACGCTCAGGAAAGGGCGAGCCTGCTGTCGAAACGAGGAAGACATTGCAACCTCCCGTCCGGAATCAATGGCGAGCATTTATTCCGAGTCAGATTTGCCAACGTTCTTTTTGCGACACGCTATTGATACACGATGGATTTTGAACCAACAACCGCGTGTGGCCTGAATGGGACGGCGTTAAATATCCTATTTAAATAGGATAACGATGGATTCGTATGACTCTCTTGCCTATGAAGAAAGTCGATATTGCCGAATATGAATATTGCTATTCGGTAGGGATGATCCAGCACGCATTGAATCACGTCGGACGTATCGACATTCGTGCCGAAAAATAACGACTGATAAAAGGAATTTTTGCGACTGTGTTCCGGGGGAATTGATATCGATCCGGATACAGGTCGCGCGATATGAAACGCGGCGGAGGCGTTTCTGGTATTTTAGTTTGTTACAGCTAAATCGAAACTTTTAATTTGTTCTGTAACAGGGTATTTCTGCCAAGATAATCAGACGGAAAATGCCGGTTTGCTATGTCGGACGTAAAAACTTCATCCTCGGAATGCAAACGATTGCGATTCGTCTGATATCGATTCCGCGTCCGGCGCGATAATTATTCAGGCTAAAGCGGGATCGTTGCCTGCTACCGGCGAGCGGGGCGCGCGCTCCGGGAAGCGGCGCGGCGCGAATGGACGCGCACACCGGATCGCCGCAAACCGCACTTGCGTTCGCGTCGTCCGCGGCAACGACGCGAACGCGACGATCAGCGGCTGCCGCCCGCGCTGCGCCGAGCGATGCGCATCGCCGGTGCGGCGGCGGGTTCGGGCGCGCCGGCTGCACCTTCGACCGCCGCGTGCGGCCGGTTCATGATGTAGGTCCACAGTTGCTCGGCCGCGAGCCCGCGCTTGCGGGCCGACCGGTACAGGCGGATTTCGAGCTCGGTGATCCAGTCGCCGGAACCCGCGCATACGAGCGTGCCATCCGCGAGTTCCTTCGCGACGCAGCTTTCCGGCAGCCAGCCGATCCCGTGCCCGGCCACGACCATGCCCTTCAGGGCCTCGGACATGTGTGTCTCGAAGCAGCGGTGCAGCACGTACGGCTCGGTGGCATTCAGCAGCAGCATCTCGACGATGTTGCCGAGAAACGCGCCCGACGAATACGCGAGCAGCGGCAGCGGTGCATCGGGGGTGCCCGGCAGCTGGAACACGGGCTTGCCGCGCGCATCGGGTGTCGACACGGGCAGGATCCGTTCGACGCCGAGGCTGACGAACGGGAAGTGGTTCGGGTCGAGCACGATCGGCAACTGCGGATGGTGATAGCCGAGCAGCAGGTCGCATTCCCCTTCGACGAGCTGCTGCACGCCTTCCGGCACGTTCACCGCGTTGACGCGCGCGGTGACGTGGCCGACCTCGCCGTTGAGCTGCTTGAGCCACTCGGGAAACAGCGTGAAGACGAGCGTGTGGGCCACCGCGAAACGCACGACCTGATCGCTGGCCGCGAACTGGTCGTAGCCGTTCACGAGATTGCGTGCCGCATACATGCTGCGCAGGATGTCCGCGGCGAGCCCGCGGAACATCTGGCCGGCCGGTGTCAGCGTGATCGGGTTGATGCTCCGGTCCACCAGCTTCGCGTCCATCCAGGTTTCGAGCGCAGCTATTCGTCTGCTGAATGCCGACTGCGTGAGGTGCCGGTTACGCGCGGCCCGGGAAAAGCTCTTGGTATCCGCAAGGCTCAGGAAATCTTCCAGCCACTTTGCTTCCATTTCGATCTTCGCTTTTTATAGTCGGGCGCCTGAAAGGCGGCGGCACCGTTTGCTGCACGAACTTTCTAGCGTACCGCGCCTCGCGCCGGTCGGGCCGATGTTTTTTTTCGATGGGTGTCAGTCGAAATATGCATGGGCGTTGTCGGCGGGATTACGGCTGCATAGCGTTGAGGTGCCGGACCCGGCTAACCGGACAGTTCATCGCGTCGAACTGCCGGTGCGGCCGCAGACGGTACTTCCCTCCGGGCCGGTTGCGCCGTGCGCGTGCCGGCCCGCCTTCATGGCAGCGGTCCAGTGCCCGGTCGCGCCGTTTATTGTGCAGTGCAGATTGCACATTCGTGACACGCGGGGGAACTATGTTTGAAAGATGCGGCGCAGCATCGGCCGTGCGCGCTCGCGGCGCATGTCCGCGCACGCCGCGTCGGGTGTTGCACTATTGTGGTGCGCAATGCTGCGCGGGCGTGCCCGGCGCGGCGCAAAAACGGGGGGATATCGAGGGGATCGAGCAAGGCACGTTCCTTGCAAAGCATTCATTACGCCGGTCCGGCATGCGCAATGCCGGGGAAAACGATCGATGGAGAAAAGATCGATGAAGCCATTCGATGAAATGCTGCAATCCGGCGACATGGTAAGGGCGCCCTACGCGCGCCTGAAGCAGTGGCTCGACACGCAGAATCCCGCGAGCCTCGCCCAGAAGGCCTACGACGCGGAAGGCGTGTTCCGCAAGACGGGCATCACGTTCGCCGTCTATGGCGACGCGGAGGCGGCCGAGCGGCTGATTCCGTTCGACATCGTTCCGCGCATCATCTCGGGCGCCGAATGGAGCCGGCTGTCGCTCGGCATCGAGCAGCGCGTGATGGCGCTCAACGCCTTCCTCGACGACATCTACCACCGCCAGGAAATCGTGCGTGCGGGCATCGTGCCGAAGCACCTGATCGCGCACAACGAAGCGTTCATCCCGGAGATGATCGACTTCCGGCCGCCCGGCAACGTTTACACGCACATCATCGGCGTCGACATCGTGCGCACCGGCGAGAACGAGTTCTACGTGCTGGAAGACAACGCGCGCACGCCGTCCGGCGTGTCGTACATGCTGGAAAACCGCGAGACGATGATGCAGCTCTTTCCGGAGCTGTTCCAGCAGGTGAAGGTGCGCCCGGTCGAGACCTATCCGCAGATGCTGCGCCAGTCGCTCGCGGCCGTATGCCCGCCGGGCGGCAATGCCGACAACCCGACCGTCGCCGTGCTCACGCCCGGCATCCACAATTCCGCGTACTACGAACATTCGTTCCTCGCCGACCAGATGGGCGTGCATCTCGTCGAGGGCAGCGACCTGCAGGTGATCGACGGCCGTGTCGCGATGCGCACGACCGAAGGCTTCCAGCCGATCGACGTGCTGTACCGCCGCGTCGACGACGCGTTCCTCGATCCGCTCACGTTCCGCCCCGATTCGGTGCTCGGCGTCGCGGGGATCATGGACGTGTACCGCGCGGGCAACATCACGATCGCGAACGCGCCCGGCACCGGCATCGCCGACGACAAGGCGATCTACTCGTACATGCCGGAGATCGTCGAGTTCTACACGGGCCGCAAGGCGCTGCTGGAGAACGTGCCGACCTGGCGCTGCGGCGAAGCCGACAGCCTGAAATACGTGCTCGACCATCTCGACGAACTGGTCGTGAAGGAAGTGCACGGCTCGGGCGGCTACGGGATGCTGGTCGGGCCGTGCGCGTCGAAGGCCGAGCTCGAAGCCTTTTCCGCGAAGCTGCGCGCGCGCCCAGCGAACTACATCGCGCAGCCGACGCTCGCGCTGTCCACGACGCCGATCCTGACCGAAGCCGGCCTCGCGCCGCGCCACGTCGACCTGCGGCCGTTCGTGCTGGTGTCGGACCGGATCCGCATCACGCCGGGCGGGCTGACGCGCGTCGCGCTGAAGGAGGGATCGCTCGTCGTCAACTCGAGCCAGGGCGGCGGCACCAAGGACACCTGGGTGCTGGCCGACTGAGCCGGACGCGACCGCGCGCCCCGCGACCGGGGCGCCAACCGAACGAAGACGGAGTGGACACGAGATGCTTCTGGGACGTACTGCAAGCGGCCTCTACTGGATGTACCGCTATATCGAGCGCGCGGAGAACATCGCGCGCATCGTCGATGCCGGGCTGCGGATGGCGCTCACGCGCACGTCCGACGCGCCGGCCGAATGGTCGTCGGTGCTCGTCAGCTCGGGCACGGACGAAGGCTACCGGCAGAAATACGACGCGTATGCGGCCGATACCGTGACCGACTACCTGCTGCGCGACCGCGACAACCCGTCGAGCGTGCTGTCGTGCATCGAGGCCGCGCGCTCGAACGCGCGGATGGTGCGCACGGCGCTCACGCGCGAGGCATGGGAGAGCGTGAACGGCGCATGGCTCGCGCTGACCCGCGCGCTCGCGCAGCCGGTGCCGGAGAGCGAACTGCCGGCCGTGCTCGACCAGGTGAAGCGCGAAACCGCGCTCATCCTCGGCAGCTTCTACAGCACGATGCTGCGCAACGAGATCTTCGATTTCGCGCAGATCGGCGCGTTCGTCGAGCGTGCCGACAACACCGCGCGGATCATCGACGTGAAATACCACCTGCTGCTGCCGTCGGTGTCGCACGTCGGCACGATCCTCGACAACTACCAGTGGGAGACGATCCTGCGCTGCGTCGCCGCGCACCGTTCGTACCGCTGGGTGTACGACGTGCAGTACAAGCCGATGAACATCGCCGACTACCTGATCCTGAACGGCCGCATGCCGCGTTCGCTGCGCTATTGCTACGGGCGCGTCGTGTCGAGCCTGAACCTGCTCGCGAAGGATTACGGTGTGACACACCCGTGTCACGACACGGCCACGAAGATCCTGCAAATGCTGTCCGACACCTCGGTCGAGCGGATCTTCAAGAGCGGCCTGCACGAGTTCCTGACCGACTTCATCGGCCGCAACAACAGCCTCGGGCTCGAGATCGCCCAGGCTTACAACTTCGACTGAGACTTGCCATGCGACTCGCCATTCGACACATCTCGCGTTATCAGTTCGACGATCAAGCCACCCATGCACTGCAACGGCTGCGGCTGCGTCCGCAGTCGGGCCCCGGGCAGACGGTGCGCGCGTGGCAGGTCACGATCGACGGCGTCGAGCCGTCGCTGTCCTATGCCGACGGGCTCGGCAACCGGATCGACCTCGTGCGGCACGACCGCGGCGCGAAGGCCGAGATCGTCGTCATCGCGGCCGGCGTCGTCGAGACGCAGGACCGCGCCGGCATACTCGGTCATCCCGAAGGCTATGCGCCGCCGTGGATCTTCGAGCGCGAAACGGCGCTGACGAAAGCGGGCGACACCGTGCGCGCGCTGGCGGAAGCGCTGCCGATCGAGCCGCGCAGCCTCGACGCGCTGCACTGGCTGATGACGGAAGTGCACGACCGCATCGCGTATGCGCCGAACCTGGCCGCCGACGCCCCCGTCGACGCGGAAACCGCGCTGCAAAGCGGCGAGGGCACGAGCCGCGACCATGCGCATGCGTTCATCGCGGCCGCGCGCGTGCTGAAGATTCCCGCGCGCTACATCTCGGGCTACGTGCTGGCGGACAGCGCGATGCAGCGCATCGCCGACGCGAAGCAGAACGCGGGCGACGTCGAGGAGGAAGAAGCGCTCGCGCTGCAGAGCGGCGAGGGCATGCAGCAGGTGCTCGGCGCGTCGCATGCCGCGCAGTCGCAGTCGCAGGGGATGCCGCAGCCGGCGCACGGCGCGCAGCCGCAGGCGGCCGGGCTGATGCAGCAGCCGGCCGGCCATGCGTGGGCCGAGGCCTATGTCGAAGGGCTGGGCTGGGTCGGATTCGATCCGTTCATGAATCGCTGCCCGGACGAGCGCTACGTGCGCATCGCGGTCGGCCTCGACTATCGCGACGCGCAGCCGGTGACGGGGCTCGGCGCGACGGCCGTCGGTGTCGAGATCAGCGTCGTGCAGACGCCCGAGCTCGTCTGACCTCGCGCACGCTTTCGCCGAATCCGCCAGGCCGGGGCGCCGCGTCGCATCGAGTGCGACGCGGCGCGCGGCTGGCCCAACCCGAACCGAGCTCCCATGTCCATCCACGTCGCGCTGCATCACACCACCCGCTATCGCTACGACCGGCTCGTCAACCTCGGCCCGCAGGTCGTGCGCCTGCGGCCCGCGCCGCACTGCCGGACGCCGATCCTCGCGTATTCGATGACGGTCGAGCCCGCGCAGCACTTCATCAACTGGCAGCAGGACCCGTTCTCGAACTATCTCGCGCGGCTCGTGTTTCCGGAGCGCACCGAGCACTTCGAGATCACGATCGATCTCGTCGCCGAGATGTCGGTGTACAACCCGTTCGACTTCTTCCTCGAAGCCAGCGCGGAGCAATACCCGTTCAGCTATGACGACGCGCTGAAGACCGAGCTCGCGCCGTATCTCGTGTGCGATCCGCAGACGAGCGCGTCGCCGCTGTTCCGAACGTATCTCGACGGCGTCGACCGCACGCCGGCCGGCACCGTGAATTTTCTCGTCGCGCTGAACCAGCAACTGCAGCGCGACATCGGCTATCTCGTGCGGATGGAGCCGGGCGTGCAGACGCCCGAGCAGACGCTCGAACTGGCCTCGGGCTCGTGCCGCGACAGCGCATGGCTGCTCGTGCAGCTGTGCCGCCACCTCGGCATCGCCGCGCGGTTCGTGTCGGGCTACCTGATCCAGCTGACGCCCGACGTGAAATCGCTCGACGGCCCGAGCGGCACGTCGGTCGACTTCACCGACCTGCACGCGTGGTGCGAGGTATACCTGCCCGGCGCCGGCTGGATCGGCTTCGATCCGACCTCCGGCCTGCTCGCCGGCGAGGGCCACATTCCGCTGGCCTGCACGCCGCAGCCGACCAGCGCCGCGCCGGTCGAGGGGCTGATCGACGAGTGCGAGGTGTCGTTCGAGCACGAGATGAGCGTAACGCGCGTGTACGAATCGCCGCGCGTGACGAAGCCGTACACGGAATCGCAATGGGACGGCGTGCTGGCGCTCGGCACGCAGGTCGACGGTGCGCTGGCGGCCGGCGACGTGCGGCTCACGCAGGGCGGCGAACCGACCTTCGTGTCGATCGACGATCGCGACGGCGCCGAGTGGAACACCGACGCGCTCGGCCCGACCAAGCGCGGCTATGCGACCGAACTCGTGCAGCGGCTGCGCGCCGAATACGGCGACGGCGGCTTCCTGCATTTCGGGCAGGGCAAGTGGTATCCGGGCGAGCAATTGCCGCGCTGGGCGTTGTCGATCTTCTGGCGTGCCGACGGCCAGCCGGTGTGGCACGACCCGTCGCTGTTCGCCGACGAGCGCGAGCCGTCCGCCTATACGACCGACGACGCGAAGCGCTTCATCGACGCGCTGGCCGCGCGGCTGAACCTGACCGACGAATTCATCCGGCCCGGCTACGAGGACGTCTGGTACTACCTGTGGCGCGAGCGCCGGCTGCCGGTCAACGTCGACCCGTTCGACTCGAGGCTCGACGACGAGCTCGAACGCGCGCGGCTGCGCAAGGTGTTCGAGCAGCAGCTCGACAGCGTGGTCGGCTACGTGCTGCCGGTCAAGCGTACAGAAAACGCGCCGGGTCTCGACGGCCCGCGCTGGCAGACGGGCCCGTGGTTCTTCCGCGACGAGCGGATGTACCTCGTGCCCGGCGATTCGCCGATGGGCTATCGGCTGCCGCTCGATTCGCTGCCGTGGGCGAGCCGCGCCGACTATCCGTATCTGGTCGAGCGCGACCCGTTTGCGCCGCGTGACGCGCTGCCGGACGCCGCCGCGATCCGTGCACGCTACGCGGGCCCGGCCGATGCGCCGCGCTACCTGTCCGGCGTGCATCGCGAGGCAGCCGCGCAGACCGTGATGCAGTGGCGCGACGACGGCACGGCTGGCAACGGCCGTCCGGCCGCGCGCGACCCGGGTCGCCAGCCCGAGCGGTTCGAGTCGGCCGCGTGGATCACGCGCACCGCGCTGTGCGTCGAGGTGCGCAACGGCATCCTGTACCTGTTCATGCCGCCGCTTGCCGCGCTCGAGGATTATCTCGACCTGCTCGGCGCGATCGAGCTGACCGCGCACGCGCTGGGCGTGAAGCTCGTGCTCGAAGGCTATCCGCCGCCGCGCGACGCGCGGCTGAAGCTGCTGCAGGTGACGCCCGATCCCGGCGTGATCGAGGTGAACATCCATCCGGCCGGCAACTTCGGCGAACTCGTCGATCACACGGAATTCCTGTACGACGCCGCGTGGCAGTCGCGGCTGTGCAGCGAGAAGTTCATGGTCGACGGCCGCCACGTCGGCACGGGCGGCGGCAACCACTTCGTGCTGGGCGGCGCGACGCCGGCCGACAGCCCGTTCCTGCGCCGCCCGGACCTGCTCGCGAGCCTGATCGCGTACTGGCACAACCATCCGTCGCTGTCATACCTGTTCTCCGGGCTCTTCATCGGGCCGACGAGCCAGGCGCCGCGCGTCGACGAAGCGCGTAACGACCAGCTCTACGAACTCGACATCGCGTTCGCGGAGATCCAGCGCAACAAGCTGCTGTTCGGGCAGGACATGCCGCCGTGGCTCGTCGACCGTGTGCTGCGCAACCTGCTGATTGACGTGACCGGCAACACGCACCGCAGCGAGTTCTGCATCGACAAGCTGTATTCGCCGGACTCGTCGACCGGCCGGCTGGGCCTGCTCGAACTGCGCGCGTTCGAGATGCCGCCGCATGCGCGGATGAGCATCGTGCAGCAATTGCTGCTGCGCGCGCTGGTCGCGCGTTTCTGGGCCGCGCCGTACACGACGCCGCTCACGCGCTGGGGCACCGCGCTGCACGACCGCTTCATGCTGCCCGCGTTTCTTCAGATGGATTTCGACGACGTGCTGACCGAACTGCGCGACGCCGGCTTTGCGTTCGATCCGGCGTGGTTCGCGCCGCACTTCGAATTCCGCTTCCCGCTGTTCGGCCAGATCGCAGTGAACGGGATGGAACTGTCGCTGCGCGGCGCGCTGGAACCGTGGCACGTGATGGGCGAGGAGGGCGCGCCCGGCGGCACGGTGCGCTACGTCGATTCGTCGGTCGAACGGCTCGAGGTGCGCGTGACGGGGCTGAACGACAACCGGCACGTCGTGACGGTCAACGGCCGCGCGTTGCCGCTGCAGCCGACCGGCACCGTCGGCGAATACGTCGCGGGCGTGCGCTACAAGGCGTGGTCGCCGCCGTCCGCGCTGCATCCGACCCTCGGCGTGCACGCGCCGCTCACGTTCGACATCGTCGATACGTGGCTGCAGCGCTCGCTCGGCGGCTGCCGCTATCACGTCGCACACCCGGGCGGGCGCAACTACGCGACGTTCCCGGTCAATGCATACGAAGCCGAGAGCCGCCGGCTCGCGCGCTTCGTCGAGATGGGGCACACGCCGGGGCGGATGGATGTCGCGGCTGCAGCGCCGAGCCGCGAATTCCCGTTCACGCTCGACCTGCGGCGGCCGTGACCGGACGATGACGACGCGGATGACGATGCGCGGTTCGCGATACCCCGGCGGTTTCGGTCGCTGGCGGCCCCGCCGGAATGCTAGGATGCGGGCAGATTGCGGCCGCGCGCCGCAGCCCGCTGCCCGGGTGGCGGCGCGTGTGCGCGGCTGTGCCCTGACGACGGAACGACATCGTGCCGCCCATTGACACCGATCATCTCGCCGCCCTCGACGCGATGCCCACGCTTTTCGATACCGGCGCGCAGCCGGATGCCGCGGAACTGGCCGCCGCGCTCGCGGCGCCGGCTGCCGCCGGTCGTTACGACGAACTGCGCGGCAGCGCGGCCGGCCTGAACGCGCCTGCGTTGGCGCCCGCGTGGCGCAGTTTCTTCACGTCGATCGGCAGCGACGGCGTGGCCGACCTCGATCGCCGCGCCGACGCGCTGCACCGGCGCATGCGCGAGAACGGCCTGTTCTATCAACTGCACGAGCAGCGCGCCGGTGACGGCGCGGCCGGCCCGTGGTCGCTCGACCTGCTGCCGCTGATCGTCACGCCCGAGGACTGGGTCTCGATCGAGCGCGGCGTGCTGCAGCGCGTGCGGCTGCTCAACGCGACACTGGCCGACCTGTACGGGCCGCAGACGATCCTCGAGCGCGGGCTGCTGCCGCCCGCGCTCGTCACCGCGCATCCCGGCTACCTGCGCGCGATGCGCGGCGCGCGCGTGCCGGGCGATACGTGGCTGCACGTCGTCGCGTTCGACCTTGCGCGCGGCCCGGACGGGCAGTGGCGGATCGTCGCGCAGCACACGCAAGGCCCGGCCGGCCTCGGCTATCTCCTCGAAAACCGGCTGATCGTGTCGCGGCTCTTTCCGCGCGGGTTTCGCGGGCTGCGCGTGCAGCGGCTCGCGTCCGCGTACCGCGCGCTGCTGCAGAGCATGCAGGCGCTCAGCCCGACGCGAAAGAATTCGCGGATCGTGCTGCTCACACCGGGGCCGCACAGCGCGACGTATTTCGAGCACGCGTATCTCGCGCGCTACCTCGGCCTCACGCTCGTCGAAGGCGGCGACCTGACCGCGCGCGACAACCGCGTGTTCCTGAAGACGCTGAGCGGGCTCGAACCGGTGCATGGCATCCTGCGGCGCGTCGACGATGCGTGGCTCGATCCGCTCGAACTGCGGCCCGACTCGATGCTCGGCGTGCCGGGGCTGCTGCAGGCCGTGCGTGCGGGCAACGTGCTGCTCGCGAACGCGCCGGGCTCGGGCTTCCTCGAATCGCCGGCGATGCTCGGCTTCATGCCGCGTCTCGCGGAAGCGCTGCTCGGCGAAACGCTGACGCTGCCGGCCGTGCATTCGTGGTGGTGCGGCGAGGCGGCTGCGTGCGACGACGCGCTGCCGCAGCTCGCACGCTGTATCGTCAAGGCATCCTATCCACCCGACGTGCAGGAAGGCGGCGCATTCGAGCCGGTGATCGGCGCGCGGCTCACGCAGGCGCAGCTGGCGGAATGGCGCGCGCGGATTCTCGCGCGGCCCGAACATTACACGGTGCAGGCCGACCTGCCGTTGTCGCAGGCGCCGACTTGGCCGCGCCACGACGCGCCCGACAGCAACGGCGGTGCACGCATCGTGCCGAAGCCGGTGCTGCTGCGCGTGTTCGCGCTCGCCGACGGCGCGCAGCGCTGGCGGCTCCTGCCGGGCGGCCTGTCGCGCGTCGGCACGCGCGACACGCTGTTCAACGCGCCGATGCCGCGCGGCGGCAGCACCGTCGATACGTGGGTAATGACCGAAGGCATCGTCGATTCGACGACGCTGCTGCAGACGCACCTTGGCCCCGACGACCTCGTCGAACGCCCGCGCGCGATCGCGAGCCGTGCGGCCGAGAACCTGTTCTGGCTCGGCCGTTATACCGAACGCGCAACCAACCTGATGCGCCTCGCGCGCGCGGCGCTCGAACGGCTGCGCGGCGAGGACGACGTCGACAGCCCCGCGCACCTGGAACTGCTCGACACGCTGTGCCGCGATACGGGCCTGATCGCAGCCGACGCGCCGAACGCCGTCGATGCGCCGCGTGCATTCCAGCACACGCTCGCGACGTCGCTGACGCGCGGCGCGGATCGCACGTCGGGCATTGCGTCCTGCCTGTTCGGGATGCGCGGCGCAGCCGCCGCGATCCGCGAGCGACTGTCGAGCGATCAGTGGCGACTGATCGACGACGCGACCCAACTGTTCGCGGACAGCGCCGGCCTGCCGGAAGCCGAAGAGCAGATCGGCAACGAGGCGCTGCAGTTGCTGGAGCGCCTCGGCCTGGTGCTCGGCGCGATCACCGGCGCGCAGACCGACAACATGACGCGCGACGACGGCTGGCGGTTGCTGTCGATCGGCCGGCAGATCGACCGGCTGGATTTCCTCTGCAGCGTGCTGAAGGCGGCCTTCGACGAGGGCGCGGTGCACCGGCAGGACGGCTTCGAGCTCGTGCTGGAGCTGTTCGACAGCACGATCACGTTCCGTTCGCGGTTCCAGCGCGGCTTCGACGTCGCGCCGCTGCTGTCGCTCGTCGTGCTCGATACCGACAATCCGCGCTCGCTCGGCTGGGTCGTGCAGGCGCTGCGCGGCCGGCTGACGAAGGTCGAGCGCAGCGAAGGCTACGCGCTGTCCGAGCTGGCCGAGACGATTCCCGACGTCCCCGCGTGGTCGCTGCACGAGCTGTGCGAGACCGCCGACGGCGGCCGGCACGACAAGCTGCTCGAGGCGCTCGACACGACGGTGAAGGCGGTCTGGGAGTTGTCGAACCGGATCGGCGAACGCTATTTCAGCCATGTGCGCGAGGCGGGCAGGACGTTATGGTGACGACGAAAGGCGCGGCGAAAGCGCCGCACGGTTCCGGCAATGCGCGGAACGCATCGGCACCGGCAGCAAAGCCCGCTGTTGCGCCAGGCCGGTTGCTGCGCGTCACGCACGACACCGAATACCGTTACGCGGCGCGCGTCGAATCGGCGCAGCACCAGGCACGCCTGCAACCGCTCGTCACGCCACGCCAGCAGGTGCTGTCGTTCGCGCTCGACATCGATCCCGCGCCGGAATCGGTCGGGACCGAGATCGATGCATTCGGCAATGCGCGCGCGTCGTTTGCGTTGAACCAGCCGCACGATGCGCTGCTCGTGCGCAGCCGCAGCACGGTACGCGTGACGCCGCCGGTGTGGTCGCGCGGTGCGCGCGGGGAGCCGCCGCCCGCCATTGCGAAACCCGACCCGAAACAGGCGATGGCGTGGGAAGCCGTGCGCGATCGCTTGCGGTTTCGCGCGGGGCAGCCCTACGACGCGGCGAGCGAATTCGTGTTCACGTCGCCGCATGTCGCATGCGATCCCGAACTCGCCGCGTACGCGGCGTCGAGCTTCACGCCGCAACGGCCGCTCGTGCAGGCTGCGTGGGAGCTGATGCGGCGCGTGCATGCCGATTTTGCATATATGCCGAACAGCACCGACATCACGACGTCGGCGCTCGACGCGCTGCGCTTGCGCAAGGGCGTATGCCAGGATTTCGCGCACGTGATGATCGGCGCGCTGCGCTCGCTCGGACTGGCCGCGCGTTACGTGAGCGGCTACCTGCTCACGCAGCCGCCGCCCGGGCAGCCGCGCTTGATCGGTGCCGACGCGTCGCATGCATGGGTCGAGGTGTATGACCCGGCGTGGCCCGAAGACAACGGCTGGCTGCAGCTCGACCCGACCAACGATCGCGCGCCGGGCGACGACTACGTGATGTTGTCGATCGGCCGCGACTATGCGGACGTGACGCCGCTGCGCGGCGTGATTCGCGGCGGCGGTGCGGATCAGGAGCTGAAGGTCGGCGTGACAGTGGAGCCGCTCGATGTCGTTTGACGCGGGTCCGCTGTGCGCGCCAGTCGCTTGTCGCCCGCTGCGGGCAGGAGCATACGGCCATGACGGTGGAACCGAACGGTAGAAGCACTGCGGTTCGGTAAAGGCTTCGTACGTGACCGTCAGACATGACCGGAAAGTTGCGCGTCATGCCGGTCAACTTAATCAGACGAGTTCAATTCTGTAGGAAAAGAGAAAACTGCACTTGTGCGCTGGTGCGCGGATTTCCGATGATCCGCATCTGCGTTCACGTCACGTCAGCTTGAATGACTGGCGGCGGAACGGCAGAACAACACCAAACCGCGCGCAGGAGCCAGGGTGACCCAGCTTTATCCCGAACATCGATCGGCGACGGACGAACCCGTCGCACGGTTGATCGATGCAACCGAAGCGGACGGCACCGCAACGTCACGCAAGCCCCCCTCGATCGTCGTTGGCCGCAGCGACGGGGTCTCGATGTGGACGAAAGGCACCCGGCTGATCTGTATCAAGCAAATGCCGTTGCCCGGTATCGTCATCTTCGTGCATGGGGTGAACTCTGAAGGCGAATGGTTCGAGGCGGCAGAGCAAGGATTGTGCGACGGCCTGAATCGCCGGCTCGGGCGGCTGGACGATCAACTGAAGTATCGCGGCATCGATGCCGGGCAGTTGGTGCCGGCGAAGTACACGGAAAGCGTGACGCCGGACGGGTTTCTGAACCCGAAGCTGCTTGCCGATAACTACGTCAAGGCCGATCCGTCGTTTTCACCGGTCATTCATTTCCGATGGGGCTATCGGGCGACCGCCGCTGAGCTGAAAGAGTATGGCGACAAGATCTTTCTGAACGAGAGGGACTACTGGGGCGGCGGCCCGTTCACGAACGGTTGCGCGAGCCTGCCCGATCTCTGGCACGGCGGCCTCGACGACCGCGCGGCCGGGTGGTTGACCGTCCAGGGGATCAACCCGACCAACCGGCCGCTGTATCGCGCGCCACCCCGCGCATATGGCGTGCTCGCAGCGTTGCGCCTTGCGAGGTTGATCGAGTCGATCCGCCGCATGCAGGCCGACGTGCCGATCACCGTCGTGTGCCATAGCCAGGGCAACATCGTGGGCCTTACCGCGGCTTTCTTCGGCGATGCACTACCCGATGTCGAAGATCCGTGGGGACGTAGCGGGCATTGCGTGGCGGATGCCTACGTGCTGGCGAATGCGCCGTACAGCCTTGCGCGCGCAGACGGGCCGAATCCATCCGATACGTTCATGGATACATGGTCGCAACGCGCGACCAGGGACGGTGGCGGCCGTCGCGGGCGGCAGACCTACACCGCCCGCACGAAAACGTTCGGCAAGTTTCTGTCGATCATCGGCACGCGGAAGGCCTATGAACTTCCCGCAGACAAGATCGATGAAGACATGGCGAACGAACGGGTATCGCCGACCAGCAAGAAGTCTTATGCAGCACAGGACGATCGGGTACGCCACGGCCTGAACGGATCGACGTATGGTCGCGTCACCGCATATTGCTGTCCACACGACCAGGTGATTTCGGCCGTCACGGTTCAAGGCATCGGCTGGCGCGGCATCGACGAGAACGAGCTGAACGATATCGGCGTCCCCGGCGTGCTGACGCAGCGCGTCTTTGCCTCCGGCTTCCACGTCGGCGTGCAGAAACGCTATCGGTATCGGGAGGATGACTGGCGGCATGGCAAAGAGGGAACGACGTCGGGATTCTGGTATCCGCCTTCGCCACCTGCCAAATTCAATCTCATCGGTGCACTCAAGGGAAACGAGTCCGTGTTCGGGATAGCGGCCACGCTTGCATCCGCGCCGATCATGTTTTTCGTGACCCAGATCAGCTCGGCATTGAATATGTTCCGCGTGAACGCCAATCCGCCGAAGGATTGGAGCGTGGTGGCGGACGCGCCGGCACTCGACGAACCGTTCCCGCCGAAGGCGTTGCGGTTCGGCAAGCCCATCGAAACGAAGGACGGCAATGCGACAAGCGACTTCAACGAAGGCAACGATCCGCCGGCCGCATGGCGCGACGCAAGCAAGAGCGAGGCAGACAAGCGCGCGGACGATCCTTACGATCAGTACAACGCGAAGAACAATGACAGCGTCGCACAAGGGACGGCAGAGAGCGAAGCCGGACAGCGTTATGAGGACCGCGCGTTGATGCGGATGGAGGCGCGGCGAACGCTGAATACGGAATGGCTCGATGGTGATGGCCACGTGATCGGTGAGGACGGCAAGAGCGAAATGCCGGACGGCTACAAGGAATGGCGCGATAAACAGATTGTCGATTGGCTCGATCGTGGTTCGACCAACAGCCCGACGAATCACTCCACGACGATGACCAATCCGAAGCATGCCGAAAAGGCGCTTGCGTACGATGTGGCGATTGGGGTTTGCTATCTGACGCCCGAGCAACTCTCCGACCTGCGGATTGAGGCGGATTGGCGGATGGGGGACGGCATCCCCAATGGCAATCCGAACAAGAAGTACTACGACTATTTTGCGTCAGGAGCGCTCGATAGAACGCCCCTCGATGAATGGGTACATGCCGAGAAAAGCGAAGCCAAGATTCCCTCCGCGATCGTGGACGAACGCGAAGGACAAGTCTATCTCAAGGTCGGGGGCGCGATTTGAAGATTCTGATTTCAACATGGCCTCGACGTGTCGCCGTTGCGGTCGCAGCGTGGATGATCGCAGCCGTACTGATGGCGCACGTTGAGCAACCCGACTCGACCCAATTCGAAATAGGAGATTGGATGAAGCGATTTGTAGTAGTGCCGAGTCTGATGGCGCTCGTGGCGTTTCTGTTCACGACGGCCATGGTCCGTTCGGTGCATTCCGCACCCGCCCCTGAGCCGATAGCGAACGCAGTTCCCGCAGTCGAAGAGCCGGCGAAGCCATTCGTTGCGCAGGTCGTCGGCCTGATTTGGTTGAACCCGTTGCAACGCATGGACTACCCGACAGAATGGCAATTGCTGTGGACGCAAGGGCTTGCCGCGCCGAACAAAAGCGATGACATGGTTCGAACCGATCCTAAATCCTTTGCGACGCTTCAATCAATTGGCGCACTGGTGTACGGCAATCGCGGCGAGGAGACATTCAAGGGCTTCTATGCCAAGTACATTGATAAATTCATCCTGCTCATACGCACCCGTTATTTCAGCAACACAAAATATTTCTACACGGTGAAGTCCGAGAAGCAAATCGATTGGCGCGAACTCGCGGGTATCCGGGTCGAAATTGCCACTCCACTTCGCCTCGACGCGGCCTATGCCCGATCGCGCATGATCGATCGGATGATGAATTTCTTCGAGATCGGCCCGCCGTCACCCAAGACTTTGTGGAGCCGCGACACGCCTCCCGACGTACGAATCACGCAAGGCGGCCCCAACGCCGGCTTCATATCGCTGAACAGCGCATTGGACTACTTGCAGGCGAACCCCGACAAGAGCGTCTGGGTGATGAACTGGGACGCACCCGACTTCCCGCCCACGGATGCACAGATCAACGAGAATCTGGTCGCGCTGTTCCTCGCCGGCCCAACCTTCAAAACCGAGCGTGAACCGCTCGCCTGGATCGGCAAGGCCGCGACCGGTAACACGCATGATTTTCCGCAGAAGGTCGGTACGACCCGCGCCGTGCAGACGTGGAAGGCGACCATCGACCAAGCGGCACGCAACGCCGGCGTCGCAGTCCCGGATCTCCATTACATCGTTCACGACGCAGGTAAGGGCAGCGACGCATCATCGTCACGTCTTGCCGTGCTCGGACAGACCTTGACCGAAACCCTGCCCGAATACGACCACCGCAAACAGACCTTCAACACGGCGGCCCTACTCGGCGACATGGGAACCGGCAGCGCATTGACCGACGTCGCGCTCGCCATCGGCCGGATCAATCACTTTGGCGGCAACGCACTCGTCGCCGGCACGACCGATCCCGAGCATCCCGTCGCGGTCGTCGTCCGGCCACCATCGAAGCTCACGCCGATCGATCCCGACAAGGACTGGTTCCGCGCACGCGGCGGAAACAACGCCTACCTGCCGTGGTGGGGCCGCCGGCACGATACCGATTACGGCATGCAGGGCTATTCGTGGTGAGGTATGTCAGTGCGATGGTCGGCGGGCTTGACGCCCATCAGGTTCATCGGCCGTTGCGGAGATCGCGTCGGCGCTTTAAGTCTTCGTTAATACTGCACGCCTAGCATGATCATGCCGGCGAACGGATCGGACTCGATCCGGGGCACCGGCGGCACGCGCGGGTGCGTCGACGTCACGGCGCCGCACCGTCGCGCATCGCCATTCCCTTGCAACGGCGGCGCATCATGATCAAGAACTTCGACTACCCACTCGGCAGCGACACGATTGCACTCTGCGCGAGCTTCGGCGCGGGGCCGGCGTGGCGCCGCGTGCTCGTGAGCCGGGCGGATTCGATGGAGACGCTGGTGGTGCTCGACGCGCGCGGGCTGTCGGGCTTGCTGAAGGTGGCGACCGAAGCGCCGGAAGGATTGCTCGACGACGCGATCCGCAAGGTCGGCGACGAGCAGCTCGTCGAGCGGGCGATCAGCGGCAAGGCGATCGTCGACGCGTCGCTTTGACAGGGCGGTGCGTGAGCGTGCCGACAGGCACGGCCGCACGCACCGCGTTGCATCACGTTGATGACGCTTACGCGGCGAACCGGTCTGTCGCCGCGACCAGTGCTTCCAGAATCCCCGGCTCGTTGTACGCATGCCCCGCACCGGGCACGATCTCGAACGTCGCATCGGGCCACGCCTTCGACAACTCCCATGCGGTGCGCGCGGGTGTCGCGACGTCATAGCGACCCTGCACGATCACGCCCGGGATGCCGGCGAGGCGATGCGCGTCACGCAGCAACTGGCCTTCCTCGACGAAGCCGCGGTTCACGAAGTAGTGGTTCTCGATCCGCGCGAACGCGAGCGCGTAGTGACCGTCCGCGAAGTGCGCGGCGAGTTTGGGATCGGGCAGCAGCGTGATCGTGCGGCCTTCCCAGATACTCCACGCACGTGCGGCTTCGAGCTTCACGGCTTCGTCGTTGCCGGTCAGCCGGCGATGGTAGGCGGCCATCAGGTCGCCGCGCTCGGCTTCCGGGATCGGTGCAACGAAGTCTTCCCACAGGTCGGGGAACAGCCACGATGCGCCTTCCTGGTAGTACCACAGCAATTCCGCGCGACGCATCGTGAAGATGCCGCGCACGACCAGTGCGCTCACACGCTCCGGGTGCGTCTCTGCATAGGCGATCGACAACGCACTGCCCCACGAGCCGCCGAACACGAGCCACTTTTCCGCGCCGACCATCTCGCGCAGGCGTTCGATATCGGCGACCAGATGCCACGTCGTGTTGTTCTCGAGGCTGGCGTGCGGCGTCGAGCGCCCGCAGCCGCGCTGGTCGAACAGCAGGATGTCGTAGCGCTCGGGATCGAACAGGCGGCGATGGTCGGGGCTGCAGCCGGCGCCGGGGCCGCCGTGCAGGAACACGGCGGGCTTGCCGGCCGGGTTACCGCAGCGCTCCCAGTAGATGCGATGGCCGTCGCCGGTGTCGAGGTGGCCGTGGGCGTAGGGTTCGATCGGTGGGTACATGACGTTTCCTGATTGAAAGGTCGGTGGGGCGCAGGGCAGCCGGTGCCGAAGGCAGTACGCCATTATGCCCAACTCGTCGAAATGGCGCGTTCCGGTTCCCGCATGCGGGACGACTGCCGTGTGGTCGATCGGTAATGAAAAAATCCGTAAAAAAACGCATCGCATCGGTCACGCATTCCGATTCAATATGCCTGTGTATTTCATGTGCGTGCCACACGTGAAATGCACTCATGACGCTGGCCATGCGTCGCGGATCAATGAGAAATCAAAATAATTCCGGGGATTGTGAATGGATAGCGATTCTCTGACGAGGAAGGAGCGCGAGATCGTGTCGTTGATCGCACGGGGGATGCGCTGTACGGAGATTGCCGCGGCATTGGGAGCCGCACCGATGACGGTGCGCAAGCATCGCGCGAACATCGTGCGCAAGCTCGGCCTGACCGGCACCGCGCAACTCGTGGCCTACGCGGTCGAACACGCGCCGCCGCTCGCGGACGACGTCTCTCCTTGCGAAGATCGCCGCGCTCGGGCCGCGTGAGCGGGATGTGCTGCGCCTGATCGGCGCGGGTCTCGCGAGCAAGGAAATCGCAAGATTGCTCGATGTCAGCCCGCGCACGATCAGCAAGCATCGTGAAAACATCATGCGCAAGCTGTCCATTCACGAACTTGCCCGTCTGGTGAAAATCGGTCGCGAATTGTGATTCCGGTGATCCGTATTTTCGCTACGCAATCGGAGGTATTGAGGGGTATTCGCATTCGGTGCAATTTGAATGCCGGGCGGATATTGCATTGCATTCGCTCGCGGACGGGAGAATGCGCGATATTCCGAGGGCGAATTCACCCGATTTTCATCATGAAAAGGAGTGAAAAATGGAAAGCGAAAAAGTGATTGTCTGGAAGGACGATCCGGCCACTCAGGTCGAGGTGGCGACATTCGTCAATCAATCCACTGCGGCGTTCGTGGTCGATGTCACCGAACCGCAGCAAGTCAAGGAGTGGACGAAACTGCTCGAGTCGACGACCGCCGACGATCACGCGCAAGGCGATGCCGCGCCGCGTCCGCGGCCTCGTCGCGTGCCGAACGCCTCGATCTATCGCGGGGTGGTGGTCACGACGGTCAGCACGTTCGCGCTGCTGATCGGCTTCGCGATCTGGCGGCGCTACGAGGTGGATGCGGAACTGAGCCCGAGCCGCATCCTCTTTCGCCTGCGCCCGCCGCCGCAGCAAGCGTAACTGCCGGCCCGGCCGTCGCCCGATCGGGCGCGGCGGCCGCGTGACGCAC
Organism: Burkholderia sp. SRS-25; assembly: GCF_004343765.1. Classification (NCBI taxonomy): domain Bacteria; kingdom Pseudomonadati; phylum Pseudomonadota; class Betaproteobacteria; order Burkholderiales; family Burkholderiaceae; genus Burkholderia; species Burkholderia sp. SRS-25. Next base: position 99,864 of record NZ_PTXM01000023.1, on the reverse strand, counting down.
CGCACGCGCCGGCGGGACAGCACGGCGGCGCGTGCGGAACCGGAATCACAGGAGATCAATCATGCCAGTTGACAATTCGGCGGCCGAGTCCGCCCGGAGTCTGTTGAACGGTATCGACTACAGCGCCCTGATCGGCGGCCCGTTGCAGGCCGCGATCACCGCGCAGGCGATGGCCGCGAAATCCACCTATGAGTTTATCGACAAGGTCGGCCTCACGACCGACAAGGACGGCGTGAAGCAGGCCGTCAACGTCACCTTCCTGTACCAGAAGGACGGGCAGATGGTGAAGCTGATCGTGCCGCTGCTGACGATCGTGCCGGTGCCGCTGATCCTGGTCGACGAAGTGACGATCCAGTTCAAGGCGAACATCAACGCGGCGGCGTCGTCGACGTCGGAAGAGTCGAAGTCGGAGGCGATCGCGGGTGAACTGTCGGCGCAGGGCAAGATCGGCTGGGGGCCGTTCAGCTTGTCGGCGCAGATGAAGGCAAGTTACTCGAGCAAGAAGGATTCGAAGGCGACGCAGGATTCGCGCTATTCGGTCGAGTACACGCAGGACGTGTTCGTGCATGCGTCGCAGGCCGGCGTGCCGGCCGGGCTCGCGACCGTGCTCAACATCCTGTCGAGCGCCGCGACCGGTGCGAGCCGCAACGGGGACATGCAGGTCAGCCCGGCGTTGTCGACCGTGATGTCCGGCGATCCGTCGCAGCAGCAGATGCTGCAGGTGCGTCTGCAGAATTCGAGCGGGCTGTTCGCCGGCGATACGCAAGTCGTGTTCCAGATCGATCCTGCGCTCGCCGACAAGTTCCGCATGAGTCGGGCGCCGTTCGGTTCGACCATCCCGTTCGATCAAACCGGCAAGATCGCGTCGTTCAAGACCGACGGCGACGGTTCGTTGTCCGTCCTGTTCTGGGCCGAAGGCGAGGTCGCCGCGCAGGCGATCGACCTGACGGTGTCCGCGTCGATCCCCGCACCGGACGGTGGCAACGCCGACGCAAAGACAGTCGTCGTGCCGGTGCGCGTGCTGCACCGGTTGCCGCCGCCGGCGGCGCCGTCGCTCAAGAGCGCGCAGGCGATGCTGTCGATCGCCAAGGGGGACACCGGCAAGGACGTCCTGACCGCGCTGAAGCCGGACGGCACACCGGCGGTGGGCGTCGAGCTGAATTTCACGTTCGACACCGGCGGCACGGCGTTCGAGGTCGAGGCGAACGGCAAGAGCGTGGAGGGCAATTCGCCGAAGACGGATGCCAACGGCCAGGTCGAGATCGTCTGCAAGGCCCTTGACGACAGCAGCAAGTCGGTCATGACCGTCAACGCGACGATCGACGGCGCCACCGCGTCCACGAGCATCACGCTGCAGGCCAAGCCCTGATCCGCCCGATGTGACAACCCGCCCGCGCCGGCCTGCCGGCGCGGGTTAGAGGAGAACACCGATGACCAATCTGCGGGATATCGCCGCCGCGTTCCTCGACAGTCTCGCGGGCGCGCAGCACGAAGCGAACCTGTATTCGAAGCGCCTTGCGGTGCAGTATCGCGAGGATCCGTTGCTCAAGTATTTCCCGGTGCCGAACGGCCTGCTCGACGAAGCGAACGTGACGCTGCGCTTCGCGGTGCCGCCGGGCGCCGACGGCGACGAACGGGCTTCGCGGCTCGACGCGGATACGCCGGCGGCCGATGCGCTGCCGTCGCAGGTCGCCGTTGCCGATCTGGCGACGGAGGCCGGCGCGCTGCTGCTGCGGGATCTCGCCGATGCGCTCGGCTCCGTGCGCGGTGCGAGCGGGGCGGCCGGTGAGGGCACCGACCCGATCCGCGACCGGATCGACGCGTTGCGTTCGTCTCGCGTCGCGCGCGAGCTGGGCAGCAACCTGCATGCGCTGCTCGGCGACGTACTGACGCAGGCCATGCGCGGTACGGAGCCGTCGCTCGATGCGCTGCGTGCCCGACTGCTCGACGTGCTCCATGCGTCGCTGGACGGCAGCCTGGCGGACGTGTTCGACGCAGACGGTCGCACGGACGCGGGACGCGCGTCGTTCGCCGCGGTGGTCGATGCGAGCTGGGAGGCGCTGCGCGGCCTGGTCGACGCGGCCGCCGAGCGGCAGCGCCGGATCCAGGCGGAGACCGCGCGCGTGCCGTCGCTCGCGGTGACGCTGGACCCGGCCGCGCTGCAGGGCATTCCGGCCGAATTCGTGCAGACCTTGACGCTGCGAGCGAAGCTGCGCAACTACAAGTGGGTGCTCGTCGGCGAAGGTGGCCGCGAGCGCGACGAACTGGTCGTCACGGAGTGATGCCATGACCGATTCCATCAGCCCCGTCGTCGATCTGCAGTACTTGTTTGCCGCGCCGATCGAGGCCGTGATCGAGGCCGACTTCATGGCGGCGCGTCAGTTCGTCCGGTACGTCCGCGAGTTTGGCTTCGTGCAGAACGCGTCCATTGTCTGCGAACCGGGCGACCCGAATGGCACCGACTTCGGCGAACTGAGGATGATCACGTTCTTCTACGAACAGGTGGTCGGCAAGGACAAGAGCGAATGGCGCCGCGTGCAGGTTCCGGTGCTGTCGCTGATTCCGCTGCCGCTGCTCGAAGTGAAGACCGCGACGTTCGATTTCGGCGTGCGTCTGCTGCTCGCCGAGCGCGTGCAGGCGCCGTGCGCGATCCCGCTGCTGCCCGACGATGCGGACGACACTGCGCCGCGCCGGTATCGCTGGAGCGCAATGCTCGCGCGTGGCCGGCCCGAGGCCGGCAGCCACGCGCGTGAGGACGTGTCGCCGTTTCTCGAGGCGAACATCGGCGCCAAAGTCGAAGTCGGGCAGGCCGGCATCCCGGCCGGCATCGGCAATCTGCTGGCGCTGCTGGGCATGAATACCCAGGTAAGCGGCGTCGGCACCCAGGCCACCGGCGACGGTGGCGACCACTCCAGGAGGGAGTCATGAAGACGAGCGAGAAGATGCTGAACGACGCGCCGGGTTTTGCGTGCCCGGTTTGCGCACGCGGGCGGGTGAAATTGTCGCTGGCGGATTTTCTCGGCAGCAGCGAGGTCCGCTGCCCGATGTGCGGCACGTCGTTCCAGATGGACAAGACGGGCTGCGAGGAACTGGTGGATCGGCTGCAGGATCTCCAGGTCGCGCAGCAGAACGTCCGGCTGCTGGAGAAGAAAGCCGATCGGTGAAAACGGCGCCGCGACTTAGCGGCGGCCTGCGGGTCGTTGCGCCGCAGCAGACGGCCAACCGATCGCCACCCGCCCCGGGCGTCCCGCCGGGGCGGCCCGCGAGCCGGAGTGGCATCGGGAATTTTGAAGCAATTTCATTCCGATATTTTTCATACAAAATCGCGGCGGCATATCGGCGTGCCGAAGCGGGGCGCCGGCGTGCTGCCCATCCACCGTGCCAACGGAAACCAGCCGATGAACCATCGCGTCACGCAGTTGACCGGGTTGCGCGCCGTCGCGGTCGCGATGGTGGTGGTCGGGCACGCCGAGCACGTGCTGCCCGGCGGCTACACGGGCTGGTACGCGCCGTTGCGGCTGATCGCCGACGGCCGGCTCGGCGTGCTGATCTTCTTCGTCCTCAGCGGTTTCCTGATCACCAACGTGCTGCGTGCCGAGTTCGCGCGCACGGGCGGCATCGCGCTGACGTCGTTCTACGTGCGCCGCGCGCTGCGGATCTGGCCGGCCTGCTATGTCTATCTCGCGGCGGTGGCGATCGTGGCCTTCACCGGCTGGTTCGACGTCGACCGCAGGCAGTGGCTGTATGCGGCGCTGCACCTGTGGAATTACTCGGCGTGGTTCGGGCTGACCGGCGACAACGCACTGCATCCAGACGGCGCGTGGTATCTCGGCCATTTCTGGTCGCTCGCACTCGAGGAACAGTTCTACTGGTTCTGGCCGCTGCTGTTCGTGTATGGGATGCGGCGCGGCGGTACGCGCTGGCTGGCTGCATTGATCCTGGTCGTGCCGCTGGTGCGCGCCGTGACGTATTTCGTGGCGCCTGCGCTGCGCGGGCAACTCGGGATGATGCTGCACACGGGCGTCGATCCGATCCTGATCGGCTGTTACGTGTCGCTCAATCGCGAGCGGCTCGAAGCCTGGATTCGTACGTGGCGCGGCGAGGCGCGCATCGTGACCGCGATCATCGTCATCGTGCTGATCGGCATGCCGTTCGCCGAACATCGGCTCGGCGGGTTCTGGAATGCGACCTATGGCGTGACGGTCGAAGCCGCGTTGATCGCAATCGTGATCGTCGTGTTGAATTTCCGCAGCGAGTTCTGGTGTGCGCGGTGGTTGCGCGCGCAGCCGGTTGTGTTCGTCGGCACGATCTCGTTCAGTCTTTATCTGTGGCAGCAGCCGTTTGCGAACCCGGATCTGCAGGTTCCGCATGCGTTTCCGCTTGGGATCGTGTGGGCGTTGATGGCGGCGACGGCCAGCTATTTCCTCGTTGAGAAGCCGTTCCTGCGGTTGAAGGATCGTTATTCGGCGCGCGAGGCGCGGCGTGAGCGTGACGATGGGTTACGGATGCCGACGTCGGGCGAGGCGATCGGAGCGAAGGTGGCGGAGTAGGTGGGCGGGGCGGTGCCCCGCCTGGGCGTTACTTGAAGCGCTTCATTGCGGCAGGCGAATACCAGAAGTTTCGGAACATATCGATTCCGTACGACTTGCCGTCGTAGTGGACGATCGTGCGTGCGGTGCGCTTGCCCGTCTCCGAATAATCACCGTCCTTGCGCTGCGTCTTCGCAATATGGGCGGTGATCGACAGATCAGCAAAGCCGTGGCTCGATGTTTTCTCCACGGCGATCGTCATGCTTGCCTCTTCGCTGCGCGCGTCGCCGACACCGGGGCCGCAGGCGTCGCCCTCGACGCTGACCCACCCGTACAGGTTGGTGCCGAACACCGGACGGATGCGGTTGCCGTCGCGCACCCAGAGCGTGAGTTCCTCGCTGGCGTTGGCGTCGGGGCAGCTTGCCCCGCGCGCGCTGCTCGTGAACACGACGCCGAACGCGCGCACGTCGGGCGACAGCCGGTAGGGGGCGGTGTCGATGCGATAGCTGCTCTCGCCGATTTCCGTCGCGGCGTCCTCTTCGATGACCGACTTTTCGGCCGCCACGACCTTGCTGCCTTCCACGAGCGCGATGACCTGCAGCTTGTTGCTCTCGTCCGGGTTCTTGCTTTTGGGAAGCGAGTCGAACGCAACGGCCGCGATCGTCGTTTCGGGCGCATTCGGCATGACCTTGCATGCCGACGCGACGACGAGTCGGTCCACGTCGCGTGTGGCGATGCGTGCGCTCGTGACGCCGGCCCAGCGGGCGACCGAAACGACGGTCGCGTCGTCGCAAGCCTGGTTGTCAGCCGCCTGACCGGCGGTGGCGGCGGCGAGCGCCATCAGCGGGACGAAGCGGAGGATTCTCATGGTCACGATGGGTAACGGTTTTCACAGACTTTCGTTGCATCGCTGGGTCGAATTCGAACCCAGAGCCGCCGTCGGTAGCCCGGTCACAGGGATGACTAGGGTTCAATTCGGTTGCAGAAAGTCCGTAATTGGCTCTCTTGTTGACCGCCTGCACTTGACGGTGGAAAGCCATCGCTCAGAATACTTCAAGATTCCTAGTTCAGTCCCTTTAGATTCCTGCTTTACGAGGTAGTCCATTTTCGATGACTAACGGACAATTGGCGGATTCACGGGGTGTAAAAAGGCAGTCCGAATGCCTGGAAAATTTGCAGGGTCAAGAAGTAGTGCGATTACCGCAGCTTCGCTACGAAACACGGTCATCCATACCGACCAGTGGCCCATGGCACGAGCCCAAGGTATGACGTCTGCCGGCATCCTAGTGCCAGCCCGGACTTCATTTCTCATGTCCTTTGCTCGTTCGAATGCGTCGGTCCGGTTGCTCATAGCACCTGGTCGGTTAAGCCCGCACAGCTTCCTAGTCGCGACAGCGGCGGCTGTAACCGCACCAACGGTACCATTTGATCGATAGTGAAACACCTTATAAGATTCATTGTGATCCGGGAAAACATAGCCTTTTCGGTCTGGATTGAACGCTTTTTTAAAATCTCTATTGCATGTTGGGCACGCAAGTAATAGATTATCCCAGTCGGTGATCTTTCCTGACTTGGATTTTGGTTCAACATGCTCTACATCAAGATCACCGTCCTTTTTTTCACAATAAGCGCAGTAGGAGCCATATCTTGATAGTAGATCAGCTTTATAGCTCTGGTAAGTTAAATATTTTTTACTGTTTGGAAGGCGCTTAAGTGGCCGCATTATTTTTCGTCCATCTTAGAAGCATTGCGCTCGGCGCGAAGCAAAGCTACGAAAGCTGGGTCTCGGTTGTAACGAATTTCAAATTCATCCAAACGAGCTTTCGCCTTGGCAAGTTCTTCAGGATCTCCTCGCGGAGTGGTCTTGAGTAAGGTGAAATATTCCTCAGCAGCCGCAACTTGCTCAAGGTAATAGGGGCTGCGCTCCACGTCAGACATGCCCATATACTCCTCGGCAACTTCTGGGATACTTTTTTTCAAATAATCTCCCACATCTCGCTGTTGATCGGAGTCGAGGTCGATTATGCGGGCATGTCGCAAACTTTGCACAACAAACGGAGAGTGAGTAGTGAAAATAAATTGAAGTTTTGGGAAGGCGGCATGTAATTTTTCGACAATGCAACCCTGCCATTTTGGATGCAAATGCATGTCGGTTTCGTCCACTAAAGCTATTCCTGGAGATTCGCTGAAAACCTCCAGACCAAGGTGGCGATTCAAGGAATAAATTCGGTATATAATATCAAGTCCCATTGAGAGGACGCTCTCATAGCCACTACTAAGAAGTGACACGGGACAAAATCCGCCCGACTCGTGGAAGCGGACGAAAATTTCATTTGTCTCAGGGTCGTGGCGAATGTCATCGAGCGGGCAGTCCGCCGATTGAAAAAGTGATAAAATACGGGATTTAACCAGAGTTAGGATTTCTTTGGTGTTTCCGATATTTTCGAGAGCTCTGCTTTGCAATCCGGCGAACCAGCGCTCTGCTGCCCATTGACTGCTTTCTTTGTTTAGGGAGTTGATATATCCCGCATTCAAGTCTGCAAGAGCTCGCTTCAAGTTGGCTGTTTCTTTCTTTTGAGTGCCTAGTCTGGCAACTGAGTAGTAACCCAAGAAAGGCCGTGTTACGTGAGTTCCTTTTTTCACCTCAGCGTACGCGTCCGCTCCTAGATGCTCAATCTTTCGGGCTTCAGATTTTCGAGTTTTCCCTGATAGAGATAGGCGGTCTCGGCACCATTCAATCATTTCACCGTGTACCTCGCCCTTGGCGTATAGCTCGGATGGTGTGTGATAGATGCGCTGGGTTGAACCATCACTGTTGAAGCGAAGTTCCTGGCGGATGTCGTCATTTTTAATTGTCAATGAACTTATGCCATCAATGCCCAAGAAGTAACTGCCTGCCAGTATTGCGAGTGCATCCAAGATTGCTGATTTGCCGGTGGCATTGTTGCCTAACAAAACTGTAATCGACGGGTGCAGGTCATACTCTGCCCGTTCGATTCCGTGGAAATTTCGAATTGCAATGTGATCGATGCGCATGCGTGACTAGGCTCAGTCAATAACTGCGTTACTCAAAATGTGTCGTCCACTGATTATCCCCTGAAATGTGGATTTGGACGAGGGTGGCGAGGCAGAACATGAATGTGGCCTGACCGGAGGTGACGTCGTCGTCGTGGAGCGCCCGCAAGGGACGTGTCGCATAACGTTTACGGTCTATCTGCGGGCGGTTCCGACGGTGCGTGTTCCACATCGATCTTATCGCAGAGAGCAAGACTGTTGCCTACTTGAGACGCAGCTCAATACGACCGATTCTTTGCGATCCATGATTGATGTACCTAACGGGCCCGACGGCCGCTTACCGCTGTTGATCAGCCGTCGGAGCGTTCCAATAAAGGGTGGTGAAAAGGGTGGTTTCTTGCCGACGGATGCCAATATGTCGGGTGTTTCCGACAAATGTGCGACGAAGAAAAAAAGGCCCTTGCGGGCCTTTCGTAGACGAAGGTAACGGTAGCGCTTACCGCGTCAACGCCGTAAACCCTTCCAGCAACCGCTCGACATCAGCCGCCTGAATCGCGCCCATCGTCGAGATCCGGAACAGTTCCTTCGACAACCCGCCTTGCCCCGCATAGATCACAAAGCCACGCGCCTTGAGCCCGTCATGCAGCGTCTCGTACGTCACACCTTGCGGCAACCGATATGCACGCAGCACCACCGACGATTCGCCTTCCGGCAGCACCAGCGGCATCCCGCGCGCGGCGAGCCCGGCTTGCGCCTGATCAGCCAGCGCCTTGTAATGCGCATGCCGCGCACGCCAGCCGCCAGCCTCGTCAAACTCGCGCAGCGCTTCGACGAGTGCGTAATACGCATGCACGGAAGGCGTGAACGGCGTATTGCGCTGATCCTGCAGCTTCGCGAGACGACCGAGATCGAGGTAGTAAGTACGGCTTGCGGCCTTCACGAGCGCACTACGGCGCACGATCACGAACGCTGCGCCCGGCACGCCGTGCAGGCACTTGTTCGCGGTCGCGGCAACGGCATCGATATCGCCACCGGCGAAATCGATCGCTTCCGCACCAAAGCTGCTCACACCATCAACGAGCATCTTCACGCCACGCGCACGGCAGACTTCCGCGATCGCGGCGAGGTCGTTCAAGCGACCGGTCGTCGTTTCATGATGAATCACGGCAACGTGCGAATACCCACCCGCATCGAGCTTCGCACCAATCTGCGCGAGATCGGGCGCCTGCATCCACTCATGCTTCAGCACATCATGCGCGATCCCGTACTGCGTCGCGATCTGCGTAATCCGCTCGCCATATACACCGTTCTCGATCACGAGCAGCTTGCCGTTCTTCGGCACGAGCGCGGCGATCATGCTTTCGACCGCGGCCGTGCCCGACCCCGTCATCAGCACGGCCGTCCACTCAGCCGGATCAAGCTCATACGCAGCAACGAGACGCGCACGCGCCTCATCCTGCAGATCGAAGAATTCGCTTTCGCGATGGCACAGATCGGGTTGCAGCAGGCTGCGGCGCACGCGTTCGGTGAGCGTGACCGGGCCGGGGTTCAGCAGCAGCATCAATGGGCTCCTTCAACGTGGGCTTCGGCCTGCGCGGCGCCGATGTGCCGCATCAGACGGGTCTTGACTTCGACCGGCGTGACGGTCGGGCGGGGCAGGCCGTCGGGCACGCCGGTGCGGATCGCGAGCCGCACGAACTGCGTACCGTCGGCCGGCGTGGCAAGCGCCGTATCGAGCACGTCCAGCGTATCGCCTTCGACCGCCGACGCATACCCGCACGCGGCAGCCACACCCGCGAACGAAACATGTTGCGACACGGTGGCCTGGCCACCGGTCGATTCGTGCGCACCGTTGTCGAGCAGCACGTGCGTGAGGTTGGCCGGGCCGTAGGTGCCGAGCGTCGCGAACACGCCCATGCGCATCAGCGCGGCGCCGTCGCCGTCGACCGCGACCACGCGCAGATCGGGGCGCGCAAGCGCGAGGCCGAGCGCGAGCGGCGTCACGCAACCCATCGAGCCGACCATGTACAGCTGGTTCGGGCGGTCGTCGATTGCGTAGAGTTCACGGCCGCAAAAGCCGGTCGACGCGAGCACGACGGTCGAATCGACCGGCGTGTGCGCGATCACGCGCTGCAGCGCGTCCTGGCGGGTCGGCCACGCGTCGGCCGACGCGGTGCGCGACGACGACTGCGCGGCGACATGCGCGCGCGGCTTCGCGGCCGGGTTGGCCTTCAGCTCATACGGCGCGACGCTGCCTTTCTGCATCACGAGCGCGTACGGGCGGCCCGTCGCGTCCATGTGCGCAATCGCGCGGTCGAGTGCCGGGCCGACCTGTTCGGGGTCGGTCGGGAAGGTCTCCCACGGGATCTCCATCGTGTCGAGCATCGCGGGCGTGATCGGGCCCATCAGCGCGTGCTGCGGCTCGTCGGCCACGCCCGGCTGGCCGCGCCACGTGACGATCAGCAGCTGCGGCAGGCGGAACGTCCACGTGAGCGACGTGAGCGGGCTCACCGCGTTGCCGAGCCCCGAGTTCTGCATCATCGCAATGCCGCGCTTGCCGCCGAGCGTCGCGCCCGCGATCAGCGCGACCGCGTCGCCTTCGTTCGCGGCCGACACGTAATTCAGCGTCGGGTCCTGCAGCACGTAATTGATGAACGGCGTCAGGTACGAGCAGGGCACGCCCGCGTACCAGTCGAAACCGCGCTCGCGCGCGGCCTCGACGAACTGGGCCGCTTCGATCATTGCGCGCCCCCGTTGCCGGCACCCGGTTCGGACAGCGGCGTCTGGCCGTGCGCGAAGTCGCCCGCGCGGCGGAAGTCTTCGAGATCGTTGACGCCGCGCCAGTGGCCGTGCACGTACTGCACTTCGATCTTCTCGCCGGCGGCGATCAGTTCGTTGAGCAGCGACGGGATATCGAGCGTGTCGAAATCCGGACGCGCCTGTAGTGTCGCGAGCATCGCCTTCAGGCGCTCGACACCGGCGCCGCGCACGTTCAGCAGGCCGATCCAGCGGCCGTGCGGCGTGCCTGCGGCGACGTCGCTCGATACGCGTTGCAGGTACGTCTTCTGGCCGAACAGGCCGCGATCGTCAGCGGCGGAGCAGAGCGCGAAATCGCGCACGCTCTGGTTGGTTTCGGTGAGCGACGAATCGACCACCACGCTGAACTCGGCCTCGCTCTCCGCGAGGTCGCGCACGATGTAGCTGCGGAACAGCAGGTCGCCGTACGAGATCACGGTGTCGCCGGTCAGGCGGTCGGCCGCGCAGGCGAGCGACGCGAGTTCGCCCGTCTGTGCGTGGCGTTCGTTGACGACGAGCTTGATGCCCGACGTGTCGATCGCGTCGGCGCGATAGCCGCCGACCACGGTGATGTCGTTCACGCCGTGCGTCTTGAAGCCGTCGACGAGCCAGCGCAGCAGCGGCTTGCCGGCGACCGGCAGCATGACCTTCGGCTTGTCTTCGGTCACGGCTTCCAGGCCCTTGCCGCGGCTCGCGGCGAGCACGATCGCCGCGTTCGACGCGCGCGACGACGACGACAGGTAGATACGCTCGGCCGCCGAGTATTCGTCGGCGTCCTGCAGGCGGAAGATCTCGTTGACCGATGCAACGCGGTCTTCGACGTTGATCAGCGTTTCGCTCTCGTGGATCTCGCGTGCGGTCGCCTGCATCGCGGATGCCGACGCGCGGATCAGGTGGTTCGCCCAGATCACGGTGCTGATGCCGGCCTGGCGGAACACGTCGGTCGGCGTGCTGTAGTACTTGGTCGGCACGATCACGAGCGGCGCCTTGCCGCTCCATTCGCGCGCGAATTGCAGGATCTCGTCCGGGCGCGACAGCTTGCTGTGGATCAGGATCGCGTCGGCGCCGGCTTCCGCGTATGCGTTCGCGCGGCGCAGCGCCTCGTCCATCCCCCAGCCGGCGATCAGCGCCTCGACACGCGCGACGATCGAGAAGTCGGGATCGGTCTGCGAATCCTTGCCGGCCTTGATCTTGCCGCAGAACTCGTCGATTTCCGCGAGCGGCTGGCGCTCGCCGCCGATGAAGCTGTTGGTCTTCGGGAACTGCTTGTCCTCGATACAGACGCCGGCGATGCCGCGCTGCTCGAGCTTCTTCACGAGGCGGCGCACGTTGTTGAAGTTGCCGTAGCCCGTGTCGCCGTCGAGCAGGATCGGCAGATCGCTCGCGTCCGCCATGAATTCGAGCACGTCGACGACCTGGGTCCAGCTGGCTTCGTTGTTGTCACGCACGCCGAACTGCGCGGAGATCGCGAGGCCCGACGCCCAGATGCCCTTGAAGCCGGCTTCGCGGACGATCCGCGCGGACAGGCCGTTGTGCGCTTCCATCAGGAATTCGAGGTCGCTGCTGACGAGCATGCGGCGCAGGCGTGCGCTGCGCGATTCGGTGAAGTTGGGTTCGCGTGCGTTCATCGTGCGACTCCTGCGGTGGTGCGTTGAATCAGGGGAAGGATTTCTTGCGTGGCGCGAGCGACGTCGTTCGGGAAGTCGATCTCGATCCACGGTGAGCCGGTGACGTCGGCGACGTCGAACGAGTGACCGCCTTCGAGCAGCAGGTCGCGCACGGCTTCTTCGTGCGGCATGTTCGCGCGGCCGCTGTCGACGTAGCCCGCGACGATCGTCGCGAGGCGGCGCGCGGTGCCTTCGGTGAAGCGGAAGAAGCCGACCGATTCGCCGATCGTGTCGTACTCGAGGTCGACCGCGAGCTGCTTGCGCAGTTCGACCGGCACGCCGTCCTTCAGGCACAGCTTGACGGGCTCGTCGCCGGCTTCGAAGTCGCGATCGATCAGCAGGCGGTCGACCGCGCGGTCGGAATCGGCCACCAGTGCGTGCAGGATGTTCTCGTCATACAGCACGTCGGCGTCCATCAGCAGCACGTCGCCGCCGCGCGTCATCGCATCGGCGACGGTATGCACGGTCAGCACGCTGCCGAGGTCGTAGCGGTCGTTGATCACGATCTCGGCCTGGCGGCCGAGGCGCTTCAATTCCTGCTCGACCTTCTCGTGCTGGAAGCCGAGCCCAAGCACGATCTCGTCGACGCCCGCGGCGTCGAGCACACGCAGATGGCGCTCGAGCAGCGAAACGTCGTCGAAGCGCAGCAGGCACTTCGGGAACTGCGCCTCGGGCGGTTGTTGCAGGCGCAAGCCGAGGCCTGCCGCAAGAATGATGGCTCGCATGGGTTCTCCAACCAAAAAGCCGGCGGATCTGAACGATCAGTCGGCGAGCGGCTGCGGCGCACGGCGCCGCTGCCAGTTTCTTTCACTGAAATGCAGATAGAGCAGGCCGGGCAGGCCGAGCGCGAGTTCGCGCGCGCGTTTCGCAAGCGACAGCGCGAGCGCCGCGTCGGGCGGCAGTCCGACCAGCGGCGCGAGAAGCAGGTAACCGCCTTCCTGCGCGCCGAGCGAGCCCGGGATCGCGAAGGCCGCGCCACGAATGGCCTGGCCGACACTCTCGAGCAGCAGCGCGTCGAGCCAGCTCACCGGATGCCCGAGGAAGTGCAGCGCGAGCCACACTTCCGCGGTGCCGACGATCCAGCCGACGAGACTCAATGCGAACGTCTTCGCGACCTTCGCACGATCGCGGTACAGCGCGCCCACCGCGTCGTCGATCGCATCGGCGCGGGTAGCCAGCGACGACCAGTCGCGCGGGCCGAGCAGCTTCGACGCGAGGCGCAGGCCGCGGCCGAACAGCCCGCGCCGCTGCGCCACGTAGAACAGCGCGGCGAGGGCGCCGAGCACGCCGGTGGCGATCAGCGCGGGCGTGCGCAGGTGCGCGACCGATTCGTGCGTCGCATACAGGCTGAACGCGGCGATGCCGATCAGCGCGAACGCCATCTGCGAAAGCGCCTGCATCGTCGTGCTGACCGTGACGGCGGCCGCCGCGTCGGCCATCCGCGTGCCGCGCTGCGCGAGGTGGCGCACCATCAGCACGGGGCCGCCGATCTGCCCGGCGGGCAGCAGGCTGTTCACCGATTCGCCGACCCAGCGCGCGCGCAGCGCGTTGCCGAGCTCGGCGCCCGGCTGGCCGGGGCGGAACATCACGGAGATTGCGATCGCGTCGATCACGAGCGGCACGACGTGGAACGCCGCGACGAGCGCGAGCCCCCAGCCGGCCGCGAGGAACGTGGACGCAACCGCGCCGACGCCCTGCCAGGCAAGGAGTGCAACGAAGAGTGCGGTCCCGAGGGACAGCAGGATGAGGCCGGCGCGTGTCATGACCCGGTCGTGCGTCGCGTCGCCAGTTGCTTGAACACCTGGCGGAAACCGAAATACGCGATCGCATCCTTCATGTTCGAGATGAAGCGCTTCCACGGCCGCATGCCGGGGTTCGTCACGTATTCGAACGTGAGCGACACGCGCATCTCGTTCTGGCCGAGCGGCGTGATGCGGTGGCGCAGCTTGTCGCCGTCGAACAGCACGATGCCGCCGTCGGCGATCTGGACGGAGCCCGGTTCGTCGGCCACGTCCGGATTGCGCGTGTGCAGCTCGTAGTCGAGCCGGCACGACGATTCGTCGATCACGCCGATCAGCAGCGTGTAGCGGCGGCCGTCGTAGTACGACGTGTCGTAGTGCCAGCCGATGTGGTCGCCGGGCTTCGTGTAGTAATACAGCGCGTACGCGTGCGGATCGTCGTCCGGCGACAGCATCAGCTTGTCGCCCGTGACTTTCTCGAGGAAGCTGATCAGCGCCTTCGAGCGATACAGTTCGGCGATGTACGGCGCCTGTTCGTCGATCGTATGACGGCTTACGCTGCCGCCTTGCTTGTGGCCGGGCAGGTAATTGCGGTTCAGGCCGGCCTGCATCGCGCGGGCGGCGCCGGCCAGCTTCGCATGTGCGTCGGCCGGCAGGAATTGGTCGAGGTACAGGAACGAGCCCTGGCGCGTGTAGTCGCCGCGCAGGCGGTCGAGGTCGAGCGTGCCGACACGGTCGGCCACGGTGCGATCGGGGTCGGCCGCGGCCGCGCGCACGGGCGCGGGGCGTGCCGGGCTCAGCACGGAGTCGTCGCGCGTGCTAGGAGTCATTTGGAAGCCTGGATTTCAGTAGGGTTCTGCGAAACGTTGCCGCGCCGGACGATGCGCCACCAGTCGAACACGACCCACGCGGCGAACAGCGGGGCGCCGATCGACGCCGCGAGCAGGAACGGCTCGACGCCGTCGAACAGCGTCACGAGCGGCAGCAGGTAGAGCACGTCTTCGGTCTCGAAGCCGCCGGCGAATGCCTGCTTGGTGCCGGCCTTGCCGGCGAACGATTCGATCCGCATGCGCAGGAAGAAGATCAGTGCGACGGCCGCGCCGGCCACCGCGCCGAGCAGCACCGGCGACGCAGCCATCTGGCCGCCCTGGGCGACGATGCCGACGCCCATGCTGACGAACAGCGCGACCGTGACGAGCGCGTCTGCCGCGAGGTCGTAAAAATGACCGATCTTGCTGGATTTCCCGCTGATGCGCGCGAGCTCGCCATCGGTGTGGTCGACGAAGTTCGACAGCACGATCAGGAACGCGCCTGCATTGCTCCAGCCGAAACCGCCGTGCGCGAGGCACCAGGCGCCGGCGAGGCCGATCAGCAGGCGAACGGTAGTGAGGTGATTCGGGGTGACGGGCGTGTCGACGAGCGGTCGGACAAGCGAGCGCGCGAGCCGCGCATCCCAGGTGCGAGGCAGGGGCGGTTCGGAACGTGTGGCGGTTTTTCTTTGGTCCATCGGCGAAATATATACGGAATTGTAATTTGGTGCTTTTTATTCGATCAATGTCCTGACATGAGGGAGTGTTACCGCGTCTTGCGGCGATCGGCCGGCCGAAAAGCGCGTGCGCGAAAGGGGGGGCGAGCGGGGCTGCGGCTTTCGTATTCCAGTGTGGTTCGCGTCGCGCGACTGTCAAGGACGGACGGGCCTCACAGGCAGGTGCGGCGGTGTTTTTCGTGCTTCCCTCCGCGTGTCGCGCGGCGTGTGCGAGCTTGACGTGTGTCAGATCGGAACGAGCCGCATCGGGTGACAATTGGCCGCGTCGGACGGGCATCGGTCATTGTTGATCGACAGGCGATAAATCCGAATGGAAATCCGTCGATTGATGAGCGCGGGTTGGTGATCGACGGCAGGCCATTCTGTCCGAAGCTTTCGCACACCTTTCGTTTGAACTCGATTTAAACGGCGCGCCTGTCACACAACGGTCGTTCGATACCCGGCAAATCCGGCAAGGATCTTTTGCATTTGGCGGACATTTCGCGGCGATGGCCTCTGCGATACTCCGACGGTGCCTGTGGTGCCGGCCGCCCCGCGCGGCCCCAAGGGCTTCATGTCGCTCAGGAGACACCCCCCGCGACGTCAACGACAGACCCAAGCGTCAGAAACCAGCCATGTCTTCATCACGCATCCTCGCCCCCGCCCTGCGTTCGCTCGTCCGCACCGCCGACGAAGCCGCCGCGCTGATCCGCCCCGGCATGACCGTCGCCATGAGCGGCTTCACGGGCTCCGGCTATCCGAAAGCCGTACCGGCCGCACTTGCCGCCCACATCGACGCGGCGCACACGCGCGGCGAGGACTTCCGGATCAACGTACTGACGGGCGCATCGACCGCGCCGGAACTCGACGGCGCGCTCGCGCGCACCAACGGCATCTCGATGCGCCTGCCGTACCAGTCCGACCCGACGTTGCGCGACAAGATCAACGGCGGCGAAGTCGACTACCAGGACGTCCACCTGAGCCACGTCGCGCAGTACGCATGGTTCGGGCTGTACGGCGATCTCGATGTCGCGATCGTCGAAGTCGCGGGCATCCGCGAGGACGGCCTGCTGATTCCGTCCGCGTCGATCGGCAACAACAAGACCTGGCTCGAACGCGCGAAGCACGTGATCCTCGAGGTCAACTCGCGCCAGCCGCTCGGCCTCGACGGGATGCACGACGTCTATTACGGCACCGCGCTGCCGCCGCACCGCAAGCCGATTCCGCTGACGAAGAGCGACGACCGGATCGGCGAGCCGTACCTGCGCTGCCCGGCCGACAAGATCGTCGCGATCGTCGAGACCGACGCGCCGGATCGCAGCAACGCGTTCTCAGCGCCGGACGCGACGTCGAAGCAGATCGCGCATCAACTGATCGACTTCCTGCGTCACGAAGTGAAGCGCGGGCGCCTGCCGGAAAACCTGCTGCCGCTGCAGTCGGGTGTCGGCAACATCACGAACGCGGTGCTCGCGGAGCTCAGCTCGGCTGGCTTCTCGAACCTGACCGCGTACACCGAGGTGATCCAGGACGGCATGCTCGACCTGCTGCAGGACGGCACGTTGAGCTTCGCGTCGGCCACCGCGCTGTCGCTGAGCCCGGCCGCCGTGCAGCGCTTTGCCGACGAAATCGCGACGTTCCGCGAGAAGATCGTGCTGCGCCCGCAGGAGATCAGCAACCATCCGGAACTCGTGCGCCGCCTCGGCTGCATCGCGATGAACGGGATGATCGAGGCCGACATCTACGGCAACGTGAACTCGACGCACGTGATGGGCACGAAGATCCAGAACGGCATCGGCGGCTCGGGCGACTTCGCGCGCAACGGCTACCTGTCGTGCTTCATGTCGGCGAGTACCGCCAAGGGCGGCGCGATCTCGCGGATCGTGCCGATGGCGAGCCACGTCGACCATACCGAGCACGACGTCGCGGTGGTCGTCACCGAGCAGGGCCTCGCGGACCTGCGCGGCCTGTCGCCGAAGCAGCGCGCACGCAAGATCATCGCGACCTGCGCGCACCCCGATTACCGGCCGATGCTCGAGGATTACTTCGAGCGCGCGTCGCGCGAAAGCTTCGGCAAACATACGCCGCATCTGCTCGCCGAGGCGCTGTCGTGGCACGAGCGCTACGTGCGCACCGGCACGATGAAGGCCTGACGCGAAGCGAAGCGGGCGCGCGCCGTACGTGCGCCCGTCAATCCATCGCCGCGTGCGCGATCTCGACGCTCGCCGTTTTCTGCGGCGGGCGGATCAGCAGCAACAGCGGAATCATCAGCAGCGTCGCGACGAACATCAGCTTGAAGTCGTTCAGGTACGCGATCATCGACGCCTGCTGGTTGATCGTGCGGTCGAGCAGCGCGATGTCGAGGCGGCTGCCGGTCATCGCCTGCACCGCCGGGTTGAACGGCGTGATGTGAGTCGCGAGGTCGGCATGCGCGACCTGCGTGTTGCGCGTCATCAGCGTCTGCACGATCGAGATGCCGATACTGCTGCCGATGTTGCGCATCAGGCTGTAGGTGGCCGTGCCGTCAGCGCGCAGATCGGGCGGCAGCGTCGAGAACGACAGCGCGCTCAGCGGCACGAACACGAGCCCCAGCCCGAAGCCCTGCACCACGCCGGGCCACACGATGTCCGCTTCGGACAGCACGACCGTGTACTGCATCATCTGCCAGAGCGCGAGCGCGGAAATCGACAGCCCCGCGAGCAGCAGCATCCGCGCATCCACGTATTTCAGCAGCCTGCCGACGAACAGCATCGCGATCATCGTGCCGGCGCCGCTTGGCGCGGTGACGAGGCCCGTCGTCGCGACCGGGTAGCCCATCAGGTTCTGCAGCATCGGCGGCAGCAGCGCGCGTGTCGCGTACAGCACCGCGCCGACCACGAAGATGAACAGCGTGCCGGTGGCGAAGTTCGGGTCTCGCAGCAGTTCCGACTTGAAGAACGACGCCTTGCCGACGGTCGCCGTATGCACGAGGAAGAACGCGAAGCTGAGCGCCGCGACGATCGCCTCGATGCGGACCTCGTACGAGCCGAACCAGTCGAGCTGTTCGCCGCGGTCGAGCATGGCCTGGAACGCACCGATCGCGAGCGCGAGCGTCGCGAAGCCGAACGCGTCGAACTTCACGTGCGGGCGCGGCGCGCGTGCGGGCAGGAAGGTCATCACGCCGGCGAGCGCGAACGCTCCGATCGGCACGTTGATGAAGAACACCCAGCGCCAGTTGTAGCTGTCGGTGAGCCAGCCGCCTAGCGTCGGGCCGAGGATCGGGCCGACCATCACGCCCATCCCCCAGATCGCCATCGCCTGGCCTTGTTTCTCGCGCGGATTGATGTCGAGCAGGATCGACTGCGACAGCGGCACCAGCGCGGCGCCGAACACGCCCTGCAGCAGGCGCGCGCCGACGATCTGCACGAGCGTCTCCGACAGCCCGCATAGCGCCGACGCAACCGTGAAGCCCGCGATCGACACGATCAGCAGCCGTTTCACGCTGAGCCGGTCGGACAGCCAGCCGGTGAGCGGGGTCGCGATCGCCGCGGCGACGATATACGAGGTCAGCACCCACGTGATCTCGTCCTGCGACGCGGACAGCGTGCCCTGCATGTGCGGCAGTGCAACGTTCGCGATCGTGCTGTCGAGGGTCTGGATCAGCGTGGCGAGCATGATCGACAAGGTCAGCATCGGCCGGTTCAGCGCGGGCGAGGCGGGGGCATCGGCGGCGGGGTTCAAGCGGTGTCTCCGTGGGGCGGTCGCCGTGGGCGGCGATCCGGTATGACTTGAATTATAAGCACGCTTATTATATATCCGCTTATCGCCTGGGCATTGTCGGCTTGACCCCTATAATCGCCGCATGGACAAGACTTACGAGAACCGGATCGGCTATCTGATCGCCGACGTTGCCCGCCTGAACGGACGCCTGTTCGACCGGCGCGCGAAGCGCATCGGGCTGACACGGGCGCAAAGCCGCGTGCTCGCGTACCTGACGTGGAAGGGCGAGATGAATCAGGCGCGGCTCGCCGAATGGCTCGAGATCGCGCCGATCTCGCTTACGCGGTTGCTTGACCGGATGGAAAGCTACGGCTGGATCGAGCGCATCGCGAACGACGACGATCGCCGCGCATTCGTGATCCGGCTGACCGACAAGTCGCGCGAGATCTTTCCGCAGATGCTCGAAGTGGGCGACACCGTCGCCGACGACGGGCTGCGCGGCTTCACGCCCGACGAGCGCGATACGCTGGTGCGGCTGCTCGGGCGTGTACGCCACAACCTGATCGACTGCGGCGGGGAATGATGTGGGCCGCCATTCGGGCGGCCCGGATGAACGACCAGAAAACACCGGGCGGCAGCGCGCGAGCACGCCGCGTTTGCCCCCATGCCGGCACGCGGCGTTGTCATTGCCGTTGCGCTGGTGCCGATGCCCGGCGTGGCCTTCGTCCGGCTGGCACAGGACGAGTGCCCGCTGGGCTCGACAAAGCGCTTGCGTGGGTGTCGATGTCGGCTCGGTCGAGCCGACGCCAGTTGTTAGGGCCTTGTGGAGTTCATGTGCTCAACGGGCCAGCGCCGCGAGCGTGTACGCCGCAAGATAGAGCCCCATTCCGTACGACAGATGCGTGACGACGCTGCGCCGGCGCGCGACGCCCGGCTGCGGTGTGCGCGACGCCGCGATGCCGAGACCGAGCGCCGGCTGCATCACAAAGAACGGGGCGGCGACGCTCGCGAGCCCGGCGACGAGTGCCGGCAGCGGCGTCGGCGCGTCGATCCACGCGTGGCCGGCGATCAGGGGAGGCAGCGCCGCGAA
This sequence comes from Burkholderia sp. SRS-25, assembly GCF_004343765.1. NCBI lineage: Bacteria > Pseudomonadati > Pseudomonadota > Betaproteobacteria > Burkholderiales > Burkholderiaceae > Burkholderia > Burkholderia sp. SRS-25. The sequence continues at coordinate 79,807 of NZ_PTXM01000023.1, read as the reverse complement.
CGCGATGCCGATCGCGTAATGGGCGACCCAGCCGAGCGCGCGTTCGCCGGGAACGGGTGCCGAGGCGACGATCGACGCATGCCGGAACCGGCCATGCATCATGTGACCGATCCAGCGGCCGACCAGCGCATAGTCGAGCGACGGAATGCCGAATGCACGCCGCCGGAACAGCGTCCACAGATCCATCACGAGCGTGGCGCCCGAGCCGATCAGCAGCAGGTCGAGCAGGATGGCGGGCAGGCTCATCGCGTCCCTCCACAGAGAAGGGAACAGGCTGCGCCGTGCAGCGGAATACAGCGGGGTCTCAACGGTTTCATGGCAGTCCGGGCTTGTCTTCATGGAGTCGAACGACTATCTTGCAACTTCAAGTTCACTTGAGGTCAAGCATGAGCCGGCTGGACATTGCAGAGGTGGCGCGACGCTCGGGATTGCCCGCGTCGACGCTGCGCTATTACGAGGAAAAAGGGCTGATCGTGCCGATCGGCCGCCACGGGCTGCGGCGGCAGTACGACGAGTCGGTGCTGGAGCGCCTGGCGCTGATCGCACTGGGCCGCGAGGCCGGCTTTTCGCTCGACGACATCCTTGTGATGGTCGGCACGGACGGCCTGCCTGCGATCGATCGCGCGAAGCTCGACGGCAAGGCCGACGAACTCGACCGCACGATCCGCCGGCTCGGCGCCGTGCGCGATGCGTTGCGGCATGCGGCCGTGTGCCCGGCATCGAACCATCTCGAATGCCCGTCGTTCCAGAAGCTGCTGCGCATCGCCGCGCATCGCCACCCGGCCCGCCGGACGAAGACGGAAGGCGCGTAGGCGGCGAGCGGGCATTGGCGGGTTGGTGTGGCGGCAGGGTGGTGCGCCGAGCCATTCCTTGCCGGACATCCAAAACAGGGGCAACGGGGTTGCGTGTGTGGATTTTGCTTGTGTTTCCTGCCGCGTATGCGGCATCGAGGGTCGCGCCGCATTACGGGGTGCTCGCCGGGCTCGCGACGATGGCCGTCGTGATGGTGACGCCGCAAGTGCTGCTGGCGTTGGGAATCGATTGGGTGACACGGCGGCGCGGGGGCATTGAACCGCCTGTCATGACCGCTCCACCTGTACCGACCGATGATCGGGAGGACGAACTGGCTGACGAGCCCGACGACCTGCACGATGTGCCGCTTCGATACGGCGAGCAGGTACGATTCAAACAACTGGTGCTGATTGCCGACGCCGCGCGGTCCGAAGTGACGCGCAGTTTCTACGACAAGGCGAAGCGGACGATCGAAGCCTATGTGGACGTCGAGACGGGGCGTGACGGTTCGGGGGCGGCGATGGTGTCGGCGGCCGAGCCGGCCAAGGAAGACGCCCCGTACGTCGTGCTGCCGGACGAAATGCTGACCGTGTTCGCGTCGAACGACGGCGCGTGGTCGGGGTTCCGCGTCGGCGACGACACCTTCCGGTTTCGCCACGGCGCAATCACGAGAATGCAGCTCACGCACGTGATTCCGGTTCGCTGGAAGGGCGGCTACATGGTGAAGTTCTGGTTCGACGTACCGAAACGGAACAGTAAAGACGATTGCGGGCCGCATTCGACCTGGTTCTATCTCGCGGCAGACTATTCCGGCCGCCGATCACGCACGCTCACGCATGCATGTCGCGAGATCGCGTCGGTGCTCGGCGTGGCGTTCGACTTCGACAAAACCGGCGACGACTGATTTATCCCGCGTAGTACACGCGGCATTCCCGCTCGCGCCCGCGCACGATGCGCTTGCCGACGAGCGAGCCGTACGTTTCGGTGAAGACGGTGCGCTGGTGTTCGCACTGCAGGGCGTCGTAGAAATAGAGCGAGACCCAGTCCGTCGGGCGGGAAGCCTCCGGCGTGCGCATCGCGGCATGCAGGCACAGCGCGGTGAAATGCCAGCCGCCCTTGGTCATATGCATGACGGGCAGCGGCACGTAGTCGTCCGCATTGGGGCGCCGATGCGCGGTGACGCGTTGCACGAAGCCAGGCGTCGGCAACACGCCGGCGGCGGCCTTGTTGCGGTACAGGCGGTCGATGTAGAGCAGGAGTTCGACGGGCGGCTCGGTGCCGGGGCCGGCGTCCTGCACGTGGCCCTGCCAGCGCCGGCGGCGGCTCAGCACGTCGTCGAGCGCGGTGCGGATGCCGGCCGCGCGCCGCGGGCCGACGCCCGAGATCGTTTCGAGCTGGCCGGTGCGGGCCGCGCGTTCGAGTTCCTCGAGCGTATCGATATGCAGCAGGTCGTGAATGCGCAGCGCGAGCGCGTGGCCGATGCCCGGGACCGCTTCGAACGCGGAGGTGCGTTCGGCGTCGCCGCACAGCCGGTCGAGCTGGCGCCAGCGCCCCGTCACCAGCAGCTCGGCAATCGCCTGGGCGACGCCCGTGCCGATCTCGGGCAGCATCCCGAGCGCATCGACGCCGCCGGATTCGAACAGGGTGCGGATGTCGAGGTCGAGCGCATCGACCGTCTCGGCAGACGCGCGGTATGCGGCGACCCGGTACGGATTCGCGCCCTGGTCAGCCAGCCGCTGCGCCGCCTCGCGCAGGCAGGCCGCGATATGCCGGTTTTCCTCGTACGTTTGGCTGGCGCTCGTCTGCATGGCGAGGGACCTGGGGAAGCACAAACGGAATGGACACGGCGAGCAATGCGCCGGTCGGCTGTTCATCATTGTCGCGACACGCGACGAAGAAAACTTGACGCACGTCAATGGCAAACGTAGCACAGGTTCGAAGCGCACGGTCGTGCCGGAAAGCGGCACGACCGTGCGTCGCGTGATGCGATCAAGCGTCGAGGAACGACTGCGCGTTTTCTGCCTCGGCTGCCGTGCGCAACGTGGCGAGCGCCCGTTTCTCGATCTGCCGCACGCGTTCGCGCGACATGCCTGCGTCCTGCGCGATCGCGTCGTAGGTATCGGGCTCGGCGCCGCCGAGGCCGAACCGCCGGCGCAGCACGTCGGCCTCGGCCGGCGTGACCGACCGGAGCAGCGACCTCACGCACTCGCGCATCCGCGTGTCGGCCAGTTGCTCGAACGGGCTGGCCGACGCCTGGTCCTCGATCAGCTCCACGAGGCCGGTGTCGGCGTCGGGCAGCGGCGTGTCGAGCGATACGGGCTCCGCAGGCAGCGCGAGCACCGCGCGCAGCTTGTCCTCGTCGAGGCCGGTTTCGGCCGCGAGGTCGGCCGGCGTCGCCCTGCGGCCCGTGCGCTGGCGAAACCGCAGCGCATGCCGCTGCACGCGCTGGTACTGGTCGCCGACGTGCACGGGCACGCGGATCGTGCGGGCGCGATCCGCGACCGCGCGCGCGATCGCCTGGCGGATCCACCAGGTCGCATAGGTCGAGAACTTGAACCCGCGCCGGTATTCGAATTTCTCGATCGCGCGCATCAGGCCGAGGCTGCCGTCCTGCACGAGATCGGGCAGGTCGACGCCGCGGTTCATGTACTTGCGCGCGATCGACAGCACGAGCCGCAGGTTCGCCTCGAGCATCGCGCGCGTGGCGTCGCGCACTTTCTGCTGGCCGTCTGCAAGCGCGGCGGCGAGCGCCCGCCGCGCGACCGTGTCGAAGCAGGCGGCTTCGCCCGCCACGGCGCGATGCGGCGCGGACACGAGCGTGCGCACGACGCCGCTTGCGTCGTCGACGGCCGGTGCGATCCACGCGATCGAGCCGAGCAGGGCGGCGACGTGGTTGCGTGCGTCACGGTATTCGTCCGAACGGTAGCCGTGTGCGTGCAACGCGCCGCGCAAGGCCGCGACGGCCGCCTGCAACGCGTCGTAGCTGGCCGGCGCAGGCGTGTCGCCGGCGTCGTCATCGGACGACCCGGCTGCGCCGGTCGAAGCCGTTGCGCGATGACGTGCAAGCAGCGCGTCCACCGCTGCCGGATAGCCGGCGAGCGCGTGCAGGATCTGGTGACGGCCCGTCTCGATCTCGCGCGCCAGCACGATTTCGCCTTCGCGCGTGAGCAGCGGCACCGCCTGCATGCGGCGCATGTAGAGGGCGAGCGGATCGGTCGACGCGCTCGTGCCGCGTGCGAGGTCGCCGAGCATCGCGCGGCCTTCGTCGAGCGCATCGCGATCGACGTCGACAGGCGCCGAACCGGCGAACGGCGCAGGCGCGGGCGGCTCGTCGAGCACGGCGATGCCGATGTCGGCGAGCGCGGCGCGCACGACGTCGAGCGCGTCGGGGCTGTCGCTTTCGGGCGGCAGCGCGTCGACGAGGTCGGCGTGGGTCAGATAACCCTGTTCGCCGGCGAGCGCCAGCAACTGGATGATCGGATCGAGCGGCGTGTCCGCCCGGGGAGTGGGGCGTGGCGTAGTCATGTCGATGGCGGCGTGAGCCGCGTTCCTGTCTGGGCGGGCCGAAGTCCGCTGGTTTCGGGCCGCCGGTTGTTCGCGAACCCCGTCCGCGCCGGCCAGCCTGACATCGTTCAAGTTGAGGGCATTTGTGCGAACTTCAACGCGGGCGTGGCAGACGTGCCAGCACGCGGCGTGCCCGAGCCCCGTCCGGTGCAGGAAACAAAAAGTAACCGATCATATCGAGCGGAAATCTGCAGGGGACGTAAGCTAGAGTCAGGCGCGCGCCTGGGGGCGATGCGCGGATTCTGCCGGAGCAACAGATGACCCCGTTTCCTGCCGCGAGGTGTGCGGTATTCGCATTGACGACGCTGGCGCTCGGCGGCTGTTATTACACGAGTCCGTATGGCTATGCGCCTTACTACGCGCCGGCGCCGGCCACGCTGACGCAGCGCGAGATCCCCGTCACGCCGGCTGCACCGGCCACCGCTTCGCCGGGCCCGGCTGCGGCGGTGGTCGAGCCGGCTCCCGTCTACGTCGCGCCGGCCTATCCGCCGCCGTATCCCTACCCCTATCCGTATCCGTACTACGCCCCCGCGTATTACCCGGGCTGGTACGGCTGGGGCGCACCGGCTATCTCGGTCGGCTTCTGGGGCGGATGGGGCGGTGGCTGGCGCGGACACGGCGGGTACTGGCATCGTCCGTGGGGCGGCGGCCACTGGGGTGGCGGCTGGGGCGGGCATCGGCATTGACCGGCGCGCGGGGGCACCGCGCGGGAGAGCATCATGAGCATGAGGAATACGATCGTTCGCGGCCTGTGCGTCGCCTTGCTCGGCGCGGCGGCCGCGCCGGGCATTGCGCAGGCGCAGAGCACCGGCTACACGAACTCGCCGGCCGAGCTGTTCGCCGGGCCGGCGCCCGACTATCCGGTGGTCGCGCAGATTCCGCCGGGCACCGCGCTGGACGTGTTCGGCTGCCTGAGCGACTACACGTGGTGCGACGTCGCGCTGCCGGGCGTGCGCGGCTGGATCGACGCGCAACTGATCGACTATCCGTACCAGGGCGGTTACGCGCCGCTGCTCGAATATGGCGCGATCATCGGCGTGCCGATCACGGGGTTCGCGATCGGCGCGTACTGGGATCGCTACTATCGTCACCGGCCGTGGTTCCATGACCGCGATCGGTGGGAGCACCGCGCGGAACCGCGGCTCGGGCCGGGCGGCAGGCCGCCGGGGCAGGGGCGCCCGCAACCGGGCGGGCCGCCGCAGGCCGCACCGGGCGGCCCGCCGCCCGTGCATGACGCGCGGCCGTCCGCTGCACGCGGCGGCGGTCCGGAAGAATTCCGTCACTGACGATGCCGGCGCTTTCTACCGGCGCCGGACGAAAAAAAGCCGCTCCGGAGAGCGGCTTCTGGGTGGGCGAGCGGGCGGTCGTACGGCCCGCGGCCCGACCGGCTGCGCGTTGCCGGCAGCCGGTCGGGCTACCCCTGTCAGTCGTCGAGCAGCGACAGGTCGCGCACGGCACCCTTGTCGGCGGACATGACCAGCTTCGCGTAGGCCTTCAGCGCAGCGGACACCTTGCGCGGACGCGGCTGCGCCGGCTTCCAGCCCTTGGCGTTCTGCTCTTCGCGGCGGCGCGCCAGTTCCTCGTCCGACACCAGCACGTCGATCGTGCGGTTCGGGATGTCGATGCGGATCTTGTCGCCGTCGCGCACGAGGCCGATCGCACCGCCCGCTGCCGCTTCCGGCGAGCAGTGGCCGATCGACAGGCCCGACGTGCCGCCCGAGAAGCGGCCGTCCGTCAGCAGCGCGCAGGCCTTGCCGAGGCCCTTCGACTTGATGTAGCTGGTCGGGTAGAGCATTTCCTGCATGCCGGGGCCGCCCTTCGGGCCTTCGTAGCGCACGATCACCACGTCGCCGGCCTTGACCTTGTCGTTCAGGATGTTTTCGACTGCCTCATCCTGCGATTCGGTTACGTGAGCCGTGCCTTCGAACACGAGGATGCTCTCGTCGACGCCGGCCGTCTTCACCACGCAGCCGTCGAGCGCGATATTGCCCGTCAGCACGGCGAGGCCGCCTTCCTTCGAGAACGCATGCTCGTACGAGCGGATGCAGCCTTCGGCGCGATCGAGGTCGAGGCTCGGCCAGCGCGTGTTCTGGCTGAACGCGACCTGCGTCGGGATGCCGGCCGGGCCGGCCTGGTAGAACGTGCGGACTGCGTCGTCCTGCGTGCGGACGATGTCCCACTGGTCGAGAGCGTCCTTCAGCGTCGGCGTATGCACGGTCGGCACGTCGGTGTGCAGCTTGCCGGCGCGGTCGAGCTCGCCGAGGATCGCCATGATGCCGCCTGCGCGGTGCACGTCCTCGATGTGGTACTTGTTCGTGTTCGGCGCGACCTTGCACAGCTGCGGCACGACGCGCGACAGTCGGTCGATGTCCTTCATCGTGAAGTCGATGCCGGCTTCCTGCGCGATCGCCAGCAGGTGCAGGATCGTGTTGGTCGAGCCGCCCATCGCGATGTCGAGCGTCATTGCGTTCTCGAACGCCTTGAAGCCCACCGAGCGCGGCAGCACGCGTTCGTCGTCCTGCTCGTAGTGCTGGCGGGTGAGTTCGACGATGCGACGGCCGGCGCGCTTGAACAGTTGCTCGCGGTCGGCGTGCGTGGCCACCACCGTGCCGTTGCCGGGCAGCGACAGGCCGAGCGCTTCGGTCAGGCAGTTCATCGAGTTCGCGGTGAACATGCCCGAGCACGAACCGCAGGTCGGGCAGGCCGAGCGCTCGACTTCGGCGACTTCCGCGTCGGAATACGACGGGTCGACCGCGATCACCATCGCGTCGACGAGGTCGAGCTTCTTCACTTCGATGGCCTTGGTGACCGGGTTCGCAAGGCGCGTCTTGCCCGCTTCCATCGGGCCGCCCGACACGAAGATCACCGGGATGTTGAGGCGCATCGCGGCCATCAGCATCCCCGGCGTGATCTTGTCGCAGTTCGAGATGCAGACCATCGCGTCCGCGCAGTGCGCGTTCACCATGTATTCGACCGAGTCGGCGATGATGTCGCGGCTCGGCAGCGAATACAGCATGCCGTCATGGCCCATCGCGATGCCGTCGTCGACCGCGATCGTGTTGAATTCCTTCGCGACGCCGCCGGCAGCCTCGATCTCGCGCGCGACGAGCTGGCCGAGATCCTTCAGGTGCACGTGCCCGGGTACGAACTGGGTGAACGAGTTGACGACCGCGATGATCGGCTTCGAGAAATCGTCGTCTTTCATGCCGGTGGCGCGCCAGAGCGAGCGCGCACCTGCCATGTTGCGGCCGGCGGTGGAGGTTTTGGAACGGTAAGTGGGCATGGTCGTTGCTGAAGAAATATCGCGGGAAAAGGGTGGAGGCACGGGGAATAAAGGCCTCTCTCGCGCCCGTGCGAACAACCTCTTGAGCTGCGCCTTGGGCAAACTCCGTGATTATCCCACAGCCGCCGGGCGGGCGGCGCCGGCGGGCAAGGCCGACCGGCGCGGGTGGGGCGCGGCGGGCAGCGCGTGGGCGCACGAGCCGAAAGAACCGAGCAAAGCGAACAAAGCGCGGCGCGAAGACGAAATGGCGGGAACACGCGAAGCCGGAAGCCGGCCATCGCCAGCGGAGCCCGGCAGCGGCTTCATCGCCCGTCTTGCCGACGACGAAGCCGTGCCGCTCGATCGCGCGTCAGTCGAGCAGCGTCAGGATCTCGTCGTACAGCGCCTTCGGGATCCGCACGCCGTTCGCGATGCTGCGCGCGCGGGCGTCGAAGCGGCGTTGCGACGGCAGCCGCGCACCCTGCGCGACGATCGATTCGAACATCCGTTCGCCGCGCGCGAGCCCCGTGTCGAGATCGTCGCCGAGGAACACCTTCGGGTCGAACGCGATCACGAGCTCGCCGTGGCACGGCGTCGCCCCGACGCCTTCGTCGAAGTCCATCGATTCCCGGCTCGTCATGTCGCCGATCAGCGCACCGCCGAGCAGTTCGACCATCGCCGCGAGCGCCGAACCCTTGTGGCCGCCGAATGTGCGCATCGCGCCCTGCAGCGCGGCTTTCGGATCGGTGGTCGGCCGGCCGTCGGCATCGATGGCCCATTCCGGCGGGATCGCCTTGCCTTGCTTCGCGTGCAGCTCGATGTCGCCGCGCGCGATCGCGCTCGTCGCGAAATCGAACACGAACGGCACGCCGCCCGGGCGCGGCCACGCGAACGCGATCGGGTTCGTGCCGAACACCGGCTCGCGGCCGCCTTCCGGCGCGACCCAGCTGTGGCTCGGGTTCATCGCGATGCCGACCAGCCCTTCGGCCGCGATCGCCTCGACCTCGGGCCACAGCGCGGAGAAGTGGTAGCAGTGGTTGATCGTCATCGCGGCGATGCCGTGCTGCGTGGCCATCTCGACGAGCACCGGCAGCCCTGTCTCGAAGCTCAGCAGCGAAAAGCCGCGATGTGCGTCGACCGAGACGATCGACGACGACAGCCGGCGCAGCGTCGGCACGGCTTGCGGATCGACCTTGCCCTTCTTCAGCGAACGCACGCATACGAGCAGCCGGTACACGCCGTGCGAATGGCATTCGTCGCGCTGGCCCTGCGTGATCACGTTGGCGATGGCCCGCGCATGCGCATTGGACATCCCGTTGTGCGTCAGCACGCGCAGCGCGAGCGCGTGGACTTCGTCGAGCGACAGGACGATTTCGGCGATCGGCTCAGACATGGTTCGCCTCCCGCGGCGCGGGCACGCCGTCGATACGTTGCGGCACGTTCAGCGGATTGCCGCTGCGGATCGCTTCCGGCAGCAGCGCGTCCGGCAGGTCCTGATACGACACGGGACGCAGGAAGCGCTCGATCGCGCGCGCGCCGACGGAGGTCGTGCGCGTGTCGGACGTCGCCGGAAACGGGCCGCCATGCACCATCGCATGGCCGACCTCGACGCCCGTGCCGAAGCCGTTGACGAGAATGCGGCCGGCCTTGCGCTCGAGCAGCGGGCGCAGCGCGGCGAACAGCGGCGCGTCGCCGTCGGCAAGGTGCGCGGCGATCGTCAACTGGCCCTCGAGCGACTTCAGCACGCGATGCAGCGTGTCGGCGTCCGGGCAGCGCACGATCAGCGAAGCGGGGCCGAACACTTCGTCGCGCAATTCGGGGTGCGTGATGAACGCCTCGGCCGAGGTCGCCAGCAGCGCCGCGCGGGCCTGCAGGCGATTGCCTTCGGCGCCTTGCGCGAGCAGCTCGACGGCAGCGTGACCGCGAAGCGCCGCGACGCCCTGTTCGTAGCTGGCATGGATGTGCGGCGTCAGCATCGTTTGCGCGGGCGCGGCACGCACCGCAGCGGCGGCCGCTTCCTCGAACGCGCGCAGCGCGGGCCCGTCGACGGCGAGCACGAGGCCCGGATTCGTGCAGAACTGCCCGGCGCCGAGCGTGAGCGACGCGACGAACTGCGGCGCGATCGCATCGTGGCGCGCGTCGAGCGCGGCGGGAAACAGCAGCACGGGATTGATCGAGCTCATTTCCGCATAGACCGGAATCGGCTCGGGGCGGGCGGCGGCGATGTGCATCAGTGCGACGCCGCCGCGACGCGAGCCGGTGAAGCCGACCGCCTTGATGCGCGGATCGGCGACCAGCGTCTGGCCGATCTCGCGCGACGCGTCGAACAGCAGCGAGAACACGCCGGCCGGCATCCCGCTTTCACGCGCGGCCTGCTGGATCGCGCGGCCGACGAGCGCCGACGTGCCAGGGTGCGCCGAATGCGCCTTGACGATCACCGGGCAGCCGGCCGCGAGCGCCGAGGCGGTATCGCCGCCGGCGACCGAGAACGCGAGCGGAAAGTTCGACGCACCGAACACGGCCACGGGCCCGACCGCGACGTTGCGCAGGCGCAGGTCGACGCGCGGCAGCGGCTTGCGCTCGGGGCGCGCCGGATCGATCCGCGCGTCGAGAAAACCGCCGTCGCGCACGAGCGACGCGAACAGCGCGAGCTGGCCGACCGTGCGGCCACGCTCGCCTTCGATGCGGGCGCGCGGCAGGCCCGTTTCGATGACGCAGCGCTCGATCAGTTCGTCGCCGAGCGCCATGATGTGGCGGCCGATTGCGTCGAGAAACGCGGCGCGGGCTTCAAGCGACGTTTCGCGATACGTGTCGAAGGCGTCGTCGGCGAGCGCGCAGGCCGTCTCCAGGTCGTGCAGGCTCGCGCCGCCGAAGGCGGGTTCGAGCCGTTCGCCGGTGGCGGCGGCGATCGCGTGGAGGGTGCCGTTCTGTCCGGCGACGGCGGACTGGCCGATCAGGAGATGACCTGTAAGTTGCATGGTTTTCCTCGGAAAAAGCAGGAGCCGGGCGTGGGGCGCCCGGCCGAAGGGATCATGGGAAAGGGCGCGGACGTGTCAGTCCTCGTCGTCGTCGAGTTGCAGCTTGTCGGCGCGCACGCCGGTGTTCGCTCCCCAGTAGTAGATGACGAGCGCAACGGCCGCGACGACGACCGTGTCGTACGGATGCGCGAGCTGGCCCGTGCCGCCGAAGCCGCCGAGGTACGACAGCGCGATCATCGCGGCATAGAACGCGATCAGCCACGCGGACGAGCGCACCTGCTCGGCGAGGCTCAGATGCGCGGTCGGCACCCAGCGGCGGCACGCGAGATAGATCACGAACATCACGATCTGCAGGCCGAGCAGCCAGGACACCGTGCTCCAGCCCGACCAGTAGACGATCAGCGCGGCGATCACGAACGACGCGGGGCCGGTGATGCCGAACGCGCTCGCGCGGAACGGCCGGGGCAGGTCGGGTGCGGTGCGGCGCAGCGCGGCGACCGATACGGGCGCGACCGCATAGCTCAGCACCAGCGCGGCCGACACGATGTTGATCAGCGCTTCCCACGACGGGAACGGCAGCGTCCAGAAGATCGCGAGCCCGAACGTGAGCCACAGGCCCGCGCGCGGAATGCCCGATGCTTCGTCGACGCGCGTGAACACCTTGAAGAACGTGCCAGTCTTGGCCCAGCCGTAGACGACGCGCGGCGTCGCGTTCATGTAGATGTTGCCGCAGCCGCTCGGCGAGATCATCGCGTCGGCGACGACCATCACCGCGAGCCAGCCGACACCGAGCGCCAGCGCGATGTCGCGGTACGGCAGCGAGAACGCCTTGCTCACATCGTGCCAGCCGGCGGCGAGCATTTGCGTAGGGATGCTGCCGATGAACGCGAGCTGCAGCAGCACGTAGATCAGCGTGGACAGCAGGATCGACAGGATCAGCGCGATCGGGATCGTTCGCTGCGGATTGCGCACTTCGCTCGCGACCGACACGATCGGCGTGAGCCCGAGGTACGCGAAGATGATGCCGCCCGCGGACACGGCCATCTCGATGCCCGGCGTGCCGAACGGCGCGAAGCCCTGGATCGTCAGGTTCGCGGGTTTGAAGAACGTGAACAGCACCGCGATCACCGCCAGCGGCACGATGAACTTGAAGATGCTGATGATGTTGTTCGCCTTCGCGAACGTCTTCACGCTCGAATAGTTCAGGTAAAAGAAGAAGCACAGCAGCGCGGCCTGCACGAGCCAGCCGAGCGTGGTCGGGTCGCTCGATCCTTCGACGGTCAGGCCCGGAAACCACGCGGCCGCATACTGGCGCGCGGCGACGACTTCGATCGCGATCAGGCTCGAAAAGGCGATCAGCGTGATGAAGCCCATCAGGTAACCGAGCAGCGGGCCGTGCGAGAACACCGGGTAGCGGACCACGCCGCCCGCGCGCGGCAGCGCGGCGCCGAGTTCGCAGTAGACGATGCCGAGCAGCAGCACCGCGAAGCCGCCGAGCAGCCACGAGAAGATGCCGGCCGGGCCCGCGATCGTCGACACGTGACTCGCGGCGAACAGCCACCCCGAACCGAAAATGGCGCCGAGACCGATGAACGTGAGATCGGTCAGCGACAGCTGTTTCTTGAACTTGCCGTGACCCGCGTCGGGGTGCGCGGAACGGGAAAGCGGGACAGACGGGTGAGCGTTGCCTTGGCCTGGCATGGGCGTGTCTCCTGGAGGAATATCGGCACAGGCTCGAGGTGCGCCGCGCTCCGACGGAGCAGCGGCGCTAGCCTGTCGGCCGGCGTCGCCCGGTTCGATCGACCGGGGCGGGCTGCGGGGCGTTCACGCGCGGCGCGGGCGGGCGCCGGTATGAACGGGGCCCGCAGGCCATGCCGGACCGGAGACGGCGGCGCGCAAGGGGAAAGCCCGCGCGCCGCCGCAGGGGGAGTCGATCAGAGACCGACGTCGGGCAGCGCCGGGCGCGTTTCGAGCGCCTTCGCGACGATGGCCTTCACTTCCGCGAGCGTGTCGCCCTGCAGCGCGAGGCGTGGCGGACGCGTGATCGCGCTGCCGCGGCCGACCAGCTCTTCGCACAGCTTGATGCACTGCACGAGGTCGGGGCGTGCGTCGAGGTGCAGCAGCGGCATGAACCAGCGATACAGCGCGAGCGCTTCGTCGAAACGCTTCTGCTTCGCGAGGCGGAACAGCGTCTCGCCTTCCTTCGGGAACGCGTTCGACATGCCCGACACCCAGCCTTCGGCGCCGACGGCAATGCTCTCGACCACGACGTCGTCGAGGCCCGCGAACAGCACGAAGCGATCGCCTACCGCGTTACGCAGGTCGATGAAGCGGCGCGTATCGCCCGACGAATCCTTGAAGCAGACGATGTTCTCGCAATCCTGCAGCGCGATCAGCACGTCGGGCGTCACGTCGTTCTTGTAGATCGGCGGATTGTTGTAGACCATCACCGGCAGGTCGGTGCTGGTTGCGACTGCGCGGAAGTGTGCGGCGGTTTCGTGCGGCTTCGCCGAGTAGACCAGCGCGGGCATCACCATCACGCCGTCGACACCGACACGCTGTGCTTCACGCACCGTGTTGCGCGCGAATTCGGTCGTGAATTCGGCGATGCCGGCGATCACCGGAATCTTGCCGCCGGCCGCATCACGTGCGGCTTCGATCACCTGGAGCTTCTCGCTCGTCGACAGCGACGTGTTCTCGCCGACCGTGCCGCAGACCACGAGGCCCGATACGCCGTCGTTCACCAGGTTCTTCACCACGCGGTGCGTGGCGTCGATGTCGAGGGAAAAGTCCGGCTTGAACTGGGTGCTGACGGCCGGGAAAACCCCGGTCCACTGAATGGCGTTTCGGCTCACTTCAATCTCCTACGTGTTTGTATCGGTCGGCCGACAGGTGTCGGTGTGGCAACCAGTATCGCCGCGCAAACGCCCATCACGCTTGAGTCGTATCGCGGAGCAAAATGACGAAATCGGCACAGCGGCCGGACGGCGCGGGAAGGGCGCCGCGCACTATGCCGATTTCGTCGTCGTCCTCATCGAAAAGCCACAAGCGGGCGGACGCGCGACGGAGGAAGCTGTGCTCCTTTCCCCACCTCGGACGGCTCATGATGAAGCGCATCCAGATCATCGATTCGCATACGGGCGGCGAACCCACTCGGCTCGTCGTGTCCGGTTTCCCCGCGCTCGGCAGCGGCACGATGGCCGAGCGCCGCGACGTGCTCGCGCGCGAGCACGACCGCTACCGCACCGCCTGCATTCTCGAACCGCGCGGCAGCGACGTGCTGGTCGGCGCGCTGCTGTGCGAACCCGTGTCGCCCGACGCGGCGGCCGGCGTGATCTTCTTCAACAATAGCGGCTATCTCGGGATGTGCGGGCACGGCACGATCGGCGTCGTGCGCACGCTGCACCATATGGGGCGCATCGCGCCCGGCGTGCACCGGATCGAAACGCCCGTGGGCACCGTCGAGGCGACGCTGCACGACGACCTGTCGGTCAGCGTGCGCAACGTGCCCGCGTATCGCCACGCGAAGGGCGTCGCGCTCGACGTGCCGGGTTACGGCCCCGTGAAGGGCGACATCGCGTGGGGCGGCAACTGGTTCTTCCTGATCAGCGACCACGGGCAGCACGTTGCCGGCGACAACGTCGCGGCGCTCACCGCGTATGCGTCGGCCGTGCGCGAAGGGCTCGAACGCGCGGGCATCACCGGCGCGAACGGCGGCGAGATCGACCATATCGAGCTGTTCGCCGACGATCCGGAGCACGACAGCCGCAGCTTCGTACTGTGCCCGGGCCTCGCGTACGACCGTTCGCCGTGCGGCACCGGCACGAGCGCGAAGCTCGCATGCCTCGCGGCCGACGGCAAGCTCGCGCCGGGCGCCGTATGGCGGCAGGCGAGCGTGATCGGCAGCGTGTTCCAGGCGAGCTATGAGCAGGCCGACGGCGGCATCGTGCCGACGATCCGCGGCAGCGCGCACCTGAGCGCGGAAGCGACGTTGCTGATCGAGGAAGACGATCCATTCGGCTGGGGTATTGCGCAGTGAGCGACACGAAGACGGATGTCGTCGTGATCGGCGCCGGCATCGTCGGCGCGGCGTGCGCGCACGAACTCGCGCAGCGCGGGTTGAGCGTGCTCGTCGTCGACGACGCGAGCGGCGGGGCAACCGGCGCGGGCATGGGGCACCTCGTCGCGATGGACGACAACGCGGCCGAACTCGCGCTTAGCCATTACTCGATCGAACTGTGGCGCGCGCTGAGCGGCGAGATGCCCGAAGGGTGCGCGTACCGCAACTGCGGCACGCTGTGGCTCGCCGCCGATGAGCACGAAATGGATCTGGCGCGCGCGAAGCAGGCGGCGCTGGCCGCGCATGGCGTGGCGGGCGAACTGATCGACGCGGCGACGCTCGCTCGACTGGAGCCGATGCTGCGCACGGGCCTGGGCGGTGCACTGAAGATTCCCGGCGACGCGATCCTCTATGCGCCCGTCACCGCGAACTGGCTGCTGCAGCGCGCACCGCGCATCACGTTGCGGCGCGACCGGGCCGTCGCGGTCGATGGCCTGAGCGTGACGCTCGCGAGTGGTGACACGCTGTGCGCGGAGCGGGTGGTGGTCGCGAACGGCGTTGCCGCGCGCACGCTGCTGCCCGAGCTGCCGCTGCGCCCGAAAAAGGGCCATCTGCTGATTACCGACCGCTATCCGGGCCAGGTGTCGCACCAGCTCGTCGAGCTGGGTTACGCCGCGAGCGCGCATGCGAGCGACGGCACGTCGGTCGCGTTCAACGTGCAGCCGCGGCCGACCGGCCAGTTGCTGATCGGTTCGTCGCGCCAGTTCGACACCGAGGACGCGCAAGTCGACCCGCCCGTGCTCGCGCGCATGCTGCGCCGCGCGGTGGGTTATCTGCCGGGCCTGGCCGACCTGAACGGCATTCGCGCATGGACGGGGTTCCGTTCCGCGAGCCCCGACGGGCTGCCGCTGCTCGGCGAGCATCCGGCGCGGCCGGGCGTGTGGCTCGCCGTCGGGCACGAAGGGCTCGGCGTGACGACCGCGCCGGGCAGCGCGCGGCTCGTCGCTGCGCTGATGGCCGGCGAACGGCCGCCCATCGATATCGAACCTTATTTGCCGGGACGCTTCCTGAGCGCGTCCCTCGTAGCCGGAGCGCTGACATGAAACGACCCCCACGCTCACTTCGTTCGCTGCTCCCCGCGGGGGTGGTCAGCCTCCTTGGGGCGGCCCTGCGGAGGCCGTCATGATCATTCATCTTGACGGCCGCGCGCTGACGGTGGCCGACGGCGCGACCGTCGCCGCCGCCGTCGCGGCGAGCGGCGACGACACGACGCGCGTGTCGTGCACGGGTGCGGCGCGTGCGCCGTTTTGCGGGATGGGCATCTGCCAGGAGTGCAGGATGACGATCGACGGTCGCCGCCGGCTGGCCTGCCAGACGCTGTGCCGCGACGGGATGCAGGTGGAGCGCACGCGATGAAACAGGAACGACTGAGCGTCGACGTCGCGATCGTCGGCGCGGGGCCGGCCGGGCTGTCGGCCGCACGGGCCGCCGCGCGCGGCGGTGCGACGGTTGCGATCGTCGACGACAACCCGCGCGCGGGCGGGCAGATCTGGCGGCAACGCGCAGCGGCTGCGCCGCCGTCGGCCGCCGCCGAGCGGCTCGCGGTGTTGCGGCAGCCGAACGTCACGCATCTCGCGGCGACGCGCATCGTCGCCGAAACGCAGCCGGGCACGCTGCTGCTCGAGGACGACGAACGCGGGCTGCTGCTCGACTTCCGCACGCTGATTCTCTGCTGCGGCGCGCGCGAGCTGCTGCTGCCGTTCCCAGGCTGGACGCTGCCGGGTGTCACCGGTGCGGGCGGCTTGCAGGCGTTGATCAAGTACGGCCTCGACGTGCGCGGGCAGCGCACGGTGATCGCGGGCAGCGGGCCGCTGCTGCTGGCGAGCGCGGCGACGGCCCGTCAGGCCGGCGCACGCGTGTCGCACGTGCTCGAACAGGCCGCATGGGGCGACGTGGCCCGTTTCGGGGCGGGGCTGTGGCGCTGGCCGTCGAAGCTCGCGCAGGCCGCGAAGCTCGTCACCGCCGCCTATCGGCCCGATGCGCATGTCGTCGAAGCGTTCGGCGACACGCGGCTCGAACGCGTGCGGATTCGTCAGGGCGATCGCGAGTTCGACGTCGACTGCGACCGGCTCGCGTGCGGCTTCGGCCTCGTGCCGAACACCGTGTTGCCGAGCCATCTCGGCTGCCGGATCGACAACGGTGCGGTGGCGGTCGATGTGCACCAGCGGACGAGCCGTGACGGGGTTTTCGCGGCGGGCGAGTGTACGGGCGTCGGCGGCAGCGAACTGGCGATGGTCGAAGGCGAAATCGCCGGTTTGGCGGCGACGGGGCAGACGGCGCCGCTGGCTGCGCTCGTCGCGCAGCGGGCGCACTGGCAGGTGTTTGCCGATGCCGTACGCGAGCGCTTTGCGATCCGCGAGCCGATCCGCCGGCTCGCGCGGGCCGACACGTTGCTGTGCCGTTGCGAGGACGTGCGTTTCGATGCCGTCGCGCAAGCGCCGGGCTGGACGGCCGCGAAACTGCAGTCCCGCTGCGGGATGGGCGCGTGTCAGGGCCGCGTGTGCGGCGCAGCCGCGCAGGCGCTGTTCGGCTGGACCCCGCCGGTGCCGCGCACGCCGCTCGTGCCCGCGCGGGTCGGCACGCTGATGCTGGACGGTACCGCATCCTGCGACGGCGCGTGATGCTTTGCGTCGTCACTGCAACGCGGCCCGGTTGACGCCGGGCCGCGCCACTTTCAGTCCACCTCTGCTTTTTGCCATCCGCCGACCTGCGGTGCCGCACAGGCGCGCAGGCACTCGATCGTCGCGGCCACGGCCGCGCGATTCGCACTGTCGGGGTGCCAGTACATCGACACCGCGCCCTGGCCTTCGAGCCGCATCGGCAGGATCCGGATCGCGTTCAATTGCTCGAAGCGTTGCGCAGCGCGGTGCGATGCCACGCCGAGCAGATCGGTATTGTTCAGCAGCGTGAGGTTGAGGATCGACGAATTCGATTCGACGCAGTGCGGCGGCCGCACGCGGCCGGCGGCCGACAGCGCGGCCTCCAGCGCATTGTGCACGGGTGTGCCCGACGGCCACACGATCCACGAGTAGGCGAGCACGTCGTTCCAGCCGACCGACGTCGCACCGGCGAGCGCATGGCCGGGCCGCGCGACGAACACGACCGGATCGACATACAACGCTTCGGCATGCAGCAGCGGATCGACGGATGTCGACCCCGAGCGGCCCACGACGATATCCAGTTCGCTGCGGGCGAGTTGCGGCATCAGCTGGTTCATCGTGCTTTCGGTGAGCCGCACCTGCGCGCGCGGCATCCGCTTCAGCAACTGCGACACCGCGAGCGGCACCGTATCGGCCGCGGCCACGCCCGACGTGCCGATCGTCACGAGGCCGCTGCCGCCTTCCCGCAGCGCGGCCATGTCGTCGCGCGCGACGTCGAGCTGCGCTTCGACACGGCGTGCATGCTCGATCAGCGCTTCGCCGTACGGTGTCGGCCGCAGGCCGCGCGCATGCCGCTCGAACAGCGGCAGCCCGACATCCTCTTCCAGTTCCTTCAGCCATTTCGACAGCGCGGGCTGCGTGGTCGCGAGCGCAACCGCCGACTGGCTCAGATTGCCGGTGCCGGCAAGGCTCAACAGTACCTGCAGATGCCGCAGTCGCAGCCGGTGGGTCCAGTCCATCGCATGCCTCGTCGCGTGTAGGTATATCCGAAAACATATGGATCAGATGATTTGACCATTTTACCGGGTATGTCTGGGTCGAATATAAATCAGCTGACGGACTGTTTCGTGGTCCTCGCCCCGACATAGCGCCGACGCCGATCGGCCGACTGCAAGGAGACATCATGACGACCTACCCGGACGCGTCGCGCGCCGCCTACTACGCACGGATCGCCGAGCAACGCCTGGCGCCGCTGTGGGAATCGCTGCACAACCTCGTGCCGAAATCCCCGCAGCCGGCCGCGCAGGCCGCAATCTGGAAGTACGCGCAGGTGCGCGACCTCGTGATGCAGGCCGGCAGCGTGATCAGTGCGGAAGAGGCCGTGCGCCGCGTGCTGGTGCTGGAAAACCCCGGGCTGCCCGGCAAGTCGAGCATGACGCCGACCCTGTACGCGGGGCTGCAGCTGATCCTGCCGGGCGAGATCGCGCCGAGCCACCGGCATACGCAGTCGGCGCTGCGCTTCATCGTCGAAGGGCGCGGCGCGTGGACGGCCGTGAACGGCGAGCGCACGACGATGCATCCGGGCGACTTCATCATCACGCCGTCGTGGGCATGGCACGACCACGGCAACCCGGCGGAGGAAGCGGGCGGCGAGCCGGTCGTGTGGCTCGACGGGCTCGACATCCCGTTGCTCGCGAACCTCGACGCAGGCTTCGCGGAGAACTACCCGGAAGCCGTGCAGCCCGTGAATCGCGCGGAAGGCGACAGCTTCGCGCGCTTCGGTCACAACATGGTGCCGGTGCGGCACCGCGTGAGCGATCCGACGTCGCCGATCTTCAGCTATCCGTATGCACGCACCCGCGAGGCGCTCGACGCGCTGTACCGGAACGGCGAGCTCGACGCGTGGGACGGCGTGAAGCTGCGCTACGTCAACCCCGCGACGGGCGGCTGGCCGATGCCGACGATCGCCACCTTCATGCAGTTCCTGCCTGCCGGTTTCGACGGCCGCACGTACCGCAGCACCGACGCGACGATCTACTGCGTCGTCGAAGGCAGCGGTACCGCGCATATCGGCGGCAACGCCTTCGAATTCGAGCCGCACGACATCTTCGTCGCGCCGTCGTGGGCGCCCGTGCGGCTGTCTGCGTCGTCCGACAGCGTGCTGTTCAGCTATTCCGACCGGCCCGTGCTGTCCGCGCTGAACCTGCTGCGCGAAGCGCGCGACTGACGCCGGCCGGCTTCGACGCTTCGTTTCCCGTTTTCCGTTTTCCGCGCGCCGTCGCCGTGGCGCACTCCTTTATTCGTATTCACGCTGGAGCCATTCATGACTTTCGTTTTCCCGCCCGAAGCGCCCGTGGCGCTCCCCGTCGCCGGCAGCGACGCGCAGTTCGCGGTACGTCGCGTCTATTGCGTCGGCCGCAACTACGCGGCCCATGCACGTGAAATGGGCTTCGATCCCGATCGCGAGCCGCCGTTCTTCTTCTGCAAGCCCGCCGATTCGATCGTGCCGGTCGCGTACGGCGACACGCTCGATCTCGCGTATCCGTCGCAGACGCAGAACTATCACTACGAAGCCGAGCTCGTCGCGGTGATCGGCAAGGGCGGCTCGGACATTCCGCTCGAGCGTGCGCTCGAACACGTGTGGGGCTATGCGGTCGGCCTCGACATGACGCGCCGCGACCTGCAGATGAAGATGCGCGAGATGGGCCGGCCGTGGGAGATCGGCAAGGCATTCGACCGCTCCGCGCCGATCGGGCCCGTGCATCCGGCGAGCGACGTCGGTCACTTCGAGCAGGGCGGCCTGTGGCTGACCGTCAATGACGCGACGAAGCAGAAGAGCGACGTGTCGCACCTGATCTGGTCGGTCGCGGAAACGGTGGCCGACCTGTCGAAGTTCTTCCGCCTCGAACCGGGCGACGTGATCTTCACGGGCACACCCGAAGGCGTCGGCGCGGTGGTCGCGGGCGACGTGATGAAGGTCGGCTTCGAACGGCTCGGTGAACTGACCGTTCGCGTGGTCTGACGCATCTTCCTCGAAAGGCGACATCGTGCAACTGCATAGCTTCTTCAATAGTTCGACATCCTACCGGGTGCGCATCGCGCTCGCGCTGAAAGGGCTGCCTTACGACACGCTGCCGGTCAACATCCGCACCGGCGAGCATCGCGAGGCGGCGTACGTCGCGAACGTGAACCCGTCGGCCGCGGTGCCGGCGCTGGTCGATGGGGATTTCCGTCTCGGGCAGTCGCTCGCGATCCTCGATTACCTCGACCAGATCCAGCCGGCGCCTCGACTGATTCCGCTCGAACTGCGCCATCGTGCCCGCGTGCTGGAGCTCGCGACGCTGATCGCATGCGACATCCATCCGCTCAACAACCTGCGCGTGCTGCGCTATCTCGACAGCGAACTGAAGGTCGCGCCGCAGCAGAAGACCGCGTGGTACCGGCACTGGATCGCGGAAGGGATGGCCGGCGTCGAGCGGCTGCTCGCGCGTGCCGCGGAGGGCCCGTGGTGCTTCGGCGACACGCCGACGCTCGCCGACGTATGCCTCGTGCCGCAGGTCGCGAACGCGTTGCGGATGGATTGCGACCTGAGCGCGTATCCGCGCAGCCTCGCGGTTTATGAACACGCGCGGCACGAGCCGGCGTTCGACGCGGCGCAGCCGCAGCGGCAACCGGATTTCGTCGCGTAACACGAAGCAGGAGACAGACATGGGCGAGACAAAACACAACGGCCGGCGCGTGCTGGTGATCGGCGGGGGCATCGGCGGGCTCGCGACGGCGCTCGCGCTCGCGCGCCAGGGCATCCGCGTGAAGCTGCTCGAACAGGCAGATCGGATCGGCGAGATCGGCGCGGGGATCCAGCTCGCGGCGAACGCATTCAACGCGCTCGACGCGCTGGGCGTCGGCGAGGCTGCGCGCAGCCGGGCGGTGTTCACCGACTGGCTGCAACTGATGGATGCGGTCGATGCGCGCGAGGTGGCGCGCGTCGATACGGGCGTCGCATACCGCGAGCGCTTCGGCAATCCGTATGCGGTGATTCATCGAGCGGACATTCACCTGTCGATCTACGAGGCGGTCAAGGATCATCCGCTGATCGAATTCCGGACGAGCACGCAGGTGTGCGGCTTCGAGCAGGACGGCAACGGCGTGACCGTGACCGACCAGCACGGCGAGCGTTATCGCGCGGATGCGGTGATCGGCTGCGATGGCGTGAAATCCGCGATCCGCCACGCGCTGATCGGCGACGCGCATCGCGTGACGGGCCACGTCGTGTATCGCGCGGTGGTCGACGTCGAGAACATGCCGAAGGACCTGCAGATCAATGCGCCGGTGGTATGGGCCGGCCCGCATTGCCATCTCGTCCACTATCCGCTGCGCGGCGGGCGGCAGTACAACCTCGTCGTCACGTTCCACAGCCGCGAGCAGGAAACCTGGGGCGTGCGCGAGGGCAGCAAGGAGGAAGTGCTGTCGTACTTCGACGGCGTCCATCCGCTGCCGAAGCAGATGCTCGACCGGCCGACGTCGTGGAAGCGCTGGGCGACCGCCGATCGCGATCCGGTCGAACGCTGGAGCGAAGGCCGTGCGACGGTGCTCGGCGACGCCGCGCATCCGATGACGCAATACATCGCGCAGGGCGCGTGCCAGGCGCTCGAGGACGCGGTGACGCTCGGCGCGGCCGTGGCACGGACCGACGGCAATTTCGAGGCAGCGTTCGCGCTGTACGAGCGTGCGCGGATTCCGCGCACCGCGCGCGTGCTGTATTCGGCGCGCGAGATGGGGCGGATCTATCACGCGAAGGGCGTCGAGCGGCAGGTGCGCAACGGGCTCTGGGTCGGCCGCACGCAGGCGCAGTTCTACGACGCGCTCGACTGGCTGCACGGCTGGCGCGCGGAGGATTGCCTGAATTCCGTCGCTTGAGGCGGCACGGTTAGCCCGATTCCGGCGGCGCGCATTTCAACGACACGACGCGCGACCGCCTTCCTGGAGGAGACATCATCATGGCCGATACGCTGTCCATCGACGTCAGCGAATGGATCGACCGGCATCGCGTGGCGCCGTTTCAGGCCGCGATCGTCGTTCTGTGCTTTCTGATCGTCGCGATCGACGGATTCGATACCGCATCGATCGGGTTCATCGCCCCCGTCATCCGTGCGGAATGGGGCCTGTCGCCCGCGCAGCTCGCGCCGGTGTTCGGCGCGGGGCTCGCCGGGCTGATGGCCGGTGCGCTCGTGTTCGGGCCGTTCGGCGACCGGTTCGGCCGCAAGCGGCTGCTGCTCGCGTGCGTGGCGTGCTTCGGCATCGCGAGCGCCGCGTCGGCGAGCGCGGGCGGCCTGACCGAGCTGATCGCGTGGCGCTTCGTGACCGGGCTCGGGCTTGGCGGCGCGATGCCCAATGCGATCACGCTGACGTCTGAATACTGCCCGGCGCGACGCCGTTCGCTGCTGGTGACGACGATGTTCTGCGGCTTCACGATCGGTTCCGCACTCGGTGGGCTCGCGGCTGCGTCGTTGATCGAGCATCACGGCTGGCGGTCGGTGCTCATCGTCGGCGGGGCCGCGCCGTTGTTGCTGCTGCCGGTGCTCGCGTGGCGGCTGCCGGAGTCGGTGCGCTATCTCGTCAACACCGGCGCGGCGCGCGAACGGATCGCGGCGATGCTCGGTCGTATCGCGCCGGATCCCCATCTTCTGAACGCGTCGTTCATCGCGCCTGCCGGCAAGCCGGCCGGATCGCCGCTCGGCCGTCTGTTCAGCGCCGACCTGCTGCGCGGCACGCTGCTGCTGTGGCTCGCGTTCTTCATGAGCCTGCTCGTGATCTACCTGCTGTCGAGCTGGCTGCCGACGCTGCTGCGCACGACCGGCGCGACGCTGCAGACGGCCGCGCGCGTGACCGCGATGTTCCAGATCGGCGGCACGCTCGGCGCGATCGTCCTCGGCGGGCTGATGGACCGTTTCGATCCGCATCGCGTACTGGCCTGCAGCTATACGGCGGCCGGCGTATTCGTCGCCGCGATCGGCGCGCTTGCCGCGTCGCCGTGGGGCGCCGCGCTCGCCGTGTTCGCGGCCGGCTTCTGCGTGTCGGGGTCTCAGGTTGGCGCGAACGCACTGTCGGCTGCGTTCTATCCGACCGAGTGCCGCACCACCGGCGTGAGTTGGGCGAACGGGATCGGCCGTGGCGGCTCGGTCGTCGGATCGATGGCGGGTGGCGCGATGCTGGCGATGGGCGTGCCGTTGTCGACTGCGTTTGCCGTCGTCGCGGCGCCGTGCGTGATCGCGGGGATGGCGGTGCTGGCGCTCGGCGTGGTCCGTGCCGAGTCGACGCGCGTGACTGCCGCGAAGGCGATGGCGGGCGAGCAGGCCTGAGCGAAGGAGGGGGCAAGGCCGCCTGTCGGCAAGCGGCATGGGATTTCATTACACTGAGTGATATAATATTGACTCTTTAATTGTCTTCCCGCGCCGATGAACGACGATCTTTCCACCGGGTTGCCGGAACCCGACCAGATGCGCGCGGCCGCCGAATCGGCCTGCGCGCTGCTCAAGGTGCTGTCGAATCCCGACCGGCTGCTGCTGCTTTGCGAACTGTCTCAGGGCGAGCGATGCGTCAGCGATCTCGAGACAGCGCTGGATATCCGCCAGCCGACCCTGTCGCAACAGCTCGGCGTGTTGCGGGACAACGCGCTCGTTCGCACGCGCCGCGACGGCAAGAACATCCACTATTCGCTCGACAGCCCGGCCGCGATCGCGGTGATGGGCGTGTTGTACGAACAATTCTGCGGCCCGGCCGCGAAGGGGCGGCGCGATGCAGCTTGATGCGCTTCATTTCACGCCGTGGCTGTCGCTGGCCGGCGGCGTGCTGATCGGGCTCGCGGCCGCGTGGCTCGTCGCATTCAACGGCCGGATTGCCGGCATCAGCGGCATCGTCGGCGGTCTGCTCACGGCACGCGCGGGCGAGCGCAACTGGCGCGCCGCATTCGTCGCCGGGCTGATCGCCGCACCGCTCGTGATGCAGGTCGCCGGGAGCCGCCTGACGCCGCAGGTCGACGCAGGGTGGTTCGAATTGATGGCGGCCGGGCTGCTGGTCGGCGTCGGCACGCGCTATGCAGGCGGCTGCACGAGCGGCCACGGCGTGTGCGGGATGTCGCGCGGGGCGCTGCGCTCGGTGGTCGCGACGGTGGTCTTCATGGTCGCAGGGTTCGTGACCGTCTTCGTGCGACGGCACGTGCTGGGAGGCTGACATGCAGGCAGGATTCGCGTTTCTGGCTGGGCTGCTGTTCGGCATCGGCCTCATCGTGTCGGGCATGGCCAATCCGCAGAAGGTGCTCGGCTTTCTCGACCTGGCGGGCCGCTGGGATCCGTCGCTCGCATTCGTGATGGCCGGCGCGATCGGCGTGGCCGTGTTCGCGTTCGCATGGGCGAAGCGCCGGACGCGGACGTGGCTCGGCTTGCCGATGCAGTTGCCGGCCGTGCGGGCGATCACGGTGCGCCTGGTTGCCGGAAGTGCCGTGTTCGGCATCGGCTGGGGGATCGCCGGGTTCTGCCCGGGGCCCGCGATCGTGTCGATCGGTTTCGGATCGGCGAAGGGGATCGTGTTCGTCGTCGCGATGCTGGCAGGGATGGCGGTGTTCGAGTGGCTCGAGCGTCGCGGGAGCGGGCGATGATGTCGTGATCGTCGCGTGGCAGGGGGAGAGACGGTTGAACCGGTCAAAGTCGGTTGATTCGTATGAGCGCGGTCGAACCGGATCGCGTCAGATCTTCGCCGAATGATGCGGTGGCAGCCTGACGCTCCTCGGTGACGTGGCATATCGCCGTTTCAGGAATGCTCGCGTACTTGATGGCCTCCGCGTATCCGTCCGGACAGCCGGCGCAGGATCGCGCGCCACCATGCCGCGAGCACGCCGGGCTGTTCGTCTGGTTCCACGACCGCCGTACTGACCGCGCCGGTGCCGCCGGCCGACAGCGCCACATGACCGGCCGTCTCGAGCGTCAGGCATTCGCCTTCGTCGAGCAGGCGGCGAATGTGCTGCGGCGCGTCGGGCAGCCAGTCGAGCCCGCCATGGCGCAGCGTGACCGCCAGCGCGCCGTCCAGCACGATGACCTGGCTGCCCTTGTCGAACCACGCAAAGTGGCTTTGCCCGGCGTCGAGGCGGATGTGATGCGTCTGCATGGCGATTCCCTTTCCCGGTTGCGCGGCCTCGCGACGGCGAGGCGACTGCGTGCAATCAGGTTAGGGAAACGGGCACCGGCACGACAGATTCAGGGGCCGGGAATCTGTTGCGGTGCAGGCGACGATTTTGTGTCGCTGTATCGGTGCGTTTCCCCGGAATCTGTATCTGGCGTGAGATCGGCCGTGCGGGCACGATCGCCTGCATGACGCTTTTCGCCGATTCATCCCGCCTGCCTTTGCCCATGGACGGCGAGCCGCTTTACGAACGGCTCGCCGAGCATTACCGCCGCATCATCGCGGCCGGCACGCTGTCGCCGGGCGACCGGATGCCGTCGGTGCGCGCGTTCATGGCACAGCACGGCGTGAGCCTGTCGACCGCGATCCAGGCGTTCCGGCGGCTCGAGGATACCGGCTGGTGCGAAGCGAAGCCGCGCTCCGGCTACTTCGTGCGGCGCCGCGCGTCGGCCGCGCTCGAAACGCTGCCGGAAAGCGACGGGCCGCCGCTGAGCGTCGAGCCGCCGTTCGCGGGGCTGCACGAACGCGTGTCGCGCGTGATCGACCGCGCGAACGCGGCACCCGATGCGCTGAACCTCGGCGGCGCGTCCGCGCTGGCCACGCTGTATCCGGCCGAGCGCCTGCAGGCGCTCGCCATCCGGTTGTTGCGGCGCAAGCCCACGTTGCTGACCGATGCCGGGCCCGTTGGCGGTTCGCCCGAATTCCGGCAGACGATGGCCAAGCGCGCGCTGTCGTACGGCGTGACGGTGACGCCGGACGACGTGATGTCGACGAGCGGCGGCGTCGATGCCATGAATCTTGCGTTGCGCGCGGTGTCGCGCCCGGGCGACACGATCGCGATCGAATCGCCGGCCTTCTTCGGCTTGATCCAGTTGCTCGAAAGCCTCGGCCTGCGTGCGCTCGAAATCCCGGCCAGCCCGACAGCCGGCCTGTCGATCGAGGCGCTCGAAGTGGCGCTGACCGCGTACCCGGACATCCGGGCGGTGGTCGTCGTGCCGAACCTGCAGAACCCGCTCGGCTGCGTGATGCCCGACGAGCGCAAGGCTGCGCTCGTCTCGCTTTGCTCGCGCCATGGCGTGGCCGTGATCGAGGACGAGCCTTATCGCGAGCTCGTCGAGGCGCCGCAGCCGGTCAAGCCGGTGAAGGCATGGGACCGCGACGGCACGGTGATTTACTGCCCGTCGTTCAACAAGGTGCTGGCCCCGGGGATGCGGTTGGGCTGGATAAGCGCGGGGCGCTGGCACGCGCGCGTGAAGATGCTGAAGTTCGCGCACAGCCGGCACAACGCCGCGTTGCTGCAGGCCGTTGCCGCCGAATTCGTGGGCTCGGGCGCGTTCGATCGCCATCTGCACCGGTTTCGCGAACAGTTGCGCGTGCAGCGCGACGTGACGATCGATGCGATTGCGCGGCATTTCCCGGCCGGAACCCGGATGAACCAGCCGCCGGGCGGGATGCTGCTGTGGATCGCGCTGCCGGACGGCGTGCGCTCCGAGGCGCTGTTCGACGCCGCGCTGGCGAACGGAGTCAGGATCGCGCCCGGTTCGATCTTCTCGAACTCCGACCGCTTCGACGGCTATATCCGGCTCGCATGCACGCGCGTGTTCGATGCGGCGCACGAAGCGGCATTCCAAACGCTCGGGCGCCTCGTACGGGAAGCCACCGCGGCCACGTAAGCGCGGTGTCGGACGGCCGGGCTGGCGAATTCGCGAGCCCCGCAGCTTTCCGGGCCATCGACACGGCCAGCCGCCGCCATTTCATCGGCTGGCCGAGTGCGTAGCGAGGTGCTGGCGGATCAGCGACAGGTAACGATCACCGACCGAGAAATCGCGTGCGGCGCGCGGCCGTTCGGCCTGGCGCAGCGTGGCCGGTGCGCTCATGCCCAGATACCGGCATACGGCGGACGGGAAGGGCTTGCGCGTATGCCCGAGCTGGCGAGCCGCGCGCTCGACGCGGGCATCACCGACTTGAGCGCGGAGCCACGCCAGCACTTGGCGATCGGCTTCGTTGACGATACGAACCAGATGTTCCATCGCGCACCTCACTGTTCATAAATACAGTACTGTAAATATAACCAGTGTTTGCGGTGACCGCAAGCGGGTACGTCCAGGCTGGCCGTTCGGCCAGGTCAGCGAGCCGGCACGGCAGTTCGGATGATCGGGACAGAAGCGGCAGCGGGCGCCACAGGGGCGGCAACCTTCGTATAGCGCGCGTCGGTCAGCGTGCCGAGGAACGCGACGATGTCGTCGATTTCCGCGTCGCTCAACGCGGGCGGCGTGCCGGGCCGGCGGTTCATCGGCGTCGAGTTGACGTTGATGTTGCCGCGATAGGCGGCCGGCACGTCGTCGAATGTTCTGGCCCCGTGATACCAGAAGCTCGGGTCGGTTGAGCGCGTGTTGTAGAACGCGACCGCGTCGCGCAGCGTCGTGAACACGCCGTTGTGCATGAACGTCTGCTTGACCGCGACATTGCGCAGCCCCGGCGTGCGCAGATAGCCACACCATTGCGTCGGCTCGGGCCAGCGCAGCCGCCGTGCGGTGTCGCACAGCCCGTTGTCGAAATGGCGCGGATCGCGGTTCGCCGGCAGCGCGCGGTTGCGCGGCACCGCGATCGCGTCGTAGCCGAAATCGGTGAAGAGCGAACGCTCCGGGCGGCTCGATGTTTCCGACAGCGTGTGGCAGCTCATGCAGTTGCCCTTGTCGGGATTCCGGAACAGTGCGAGGCCGCGCATCTCGGCCGGCGCCAGCGGCTTGCGCGTACGCAGGAACGCATCGAAACGCGACGCGAACGGCGCCATCTCGTCGCTCTGCAGATAGGCTTCGACGGCCAGGCCCATCGCGCGCACCAGTTGCTCGGGATCGCGCCGCACCGGCGCGCCGAAGCGCGCGGCGAGATCGGCCGCGAGTTCGGTCGCGTCGACCTTGCGCAGCAGCGCGGCCGGCGACCGGTTGTTCATCTCGTTCGGATCGAAGAGCGGCCCGCGGATCTGCTCGGCGAGCGTATCCGCGCGGCCGTCGCTGAACAGGCCGCCGAACGGCGACGGCGCGGGTGCGTCGTCATCCTGGTAGAAGTGGCGGCGCGGCACGTAGCGCACATAAAGCAGCGACGGTGCGTTGCGCTGGCTGAAGCGCCCGGGCCGGCTGCCTTCCGGCACGCCGGGCCCCGCGAGCGAGGCGGCCGACAGCGTCGGCGCGAACGCGCGGCCCGGATCGTGGCAGCCTGCGCACGACATGCCGCGCGGCTCGGACAACCGCGGATCGAAGAAGATCCGGCGGCCGAGCGCGACGAGCGTCGGGTCGGGCGCGAAGCGCGCGGTCGCCGCATCGATCTTGCCGGCCACCTGCGGCGTGCCGTTGCCGATCGTGTCGACGATGCGCGAAGGCGGCGCACCAGGAAGCAGGACCGTTTCGGCCGGCGCGGCATGAGCGGCGAGCGTCAGGCCGGCAAGCACGGCCGCCGTGGCCAGCGCGCGCAGCATTTGCAGGCCGCCTGCAGCGCGGCCGTCACATCGAGCGCCTTCGCTCACGGCGCAATGAATCCCGTCTTGTCGCAGGCGAGCGTCGTGCCCGACTGGTTGCACGACGCGAGCAGCTTGCCGGCCGCCGAATACGCGTGGAACACCCAGCCGGTCGCCGGCGCGGCGCGGCGTTCCATGATCAGGAAACCGAAGCTGTTGTGGTGCGACAGCCGCTCGATCACGGCGCCCGGTGCGGGCGTCAGGCCGGCCGGGAACGGGTCGGGCAGCGCGACGTCGAGATTGTCGCCGCCGTTGCCGGACACGATCGTCGCCGGATGCCCGGACGAGAAGTTGATCGCCTGGAAGTCGTGCACGTGCCCGTGCAGCGCGACGTGCACGCCGGGCGGGTAGTACGCCTGCGCGTTGAGGCTCGACATCACCGACTGCAGCGCGAGGTTGCCCGGTGCGGGCGTGCTGCCGGCGATCGGTGCGAACGCGAGGATCGGATGGTGGTTCGTGAAGATCGTCGTCGTCATGCCGGCCTTCGACGCGAGCGCGGCGACCGTCTGGAACTGCTTCTGGTAGATGCCGAATTGCGCGTCGGTCGTCTTGAGCGGCGTGCGGCCGACCTTCGCCGTGTCGAACACGATCACCTGCGAGCCGCCGCCGAGCGCCACAGCATAGGGTTCCGAATAGTTCGCGTTGTTGTCGTTGGCCGGATCGTCGCACGAGCGCGCGGCCGAATACGGGCGCGGATCGAGGAAGCGGAACCAGCCCTGGCCCGCCCGCGCGCATTCCTCGTGGTTGCCGCGCACGACGACCCACGGCGCCTTCGCAAGCAGCGGGGCGGCCGGACGGAACAGGTCGGCCTGCCACGTATCCCAGCCGTAGCCCCACGGGCTGTCCTTGCAGCCGGCGATGTCCGGCGGGCACGCGTTCTCGCGATAGTGGTAGTCGCCGATGTGCATCACGAGATCGGGCGACAGCTTCGCGACGCTGGCCGCGATCGTGTCGAGCGGCCAGACCGATGCGTCGTTGCACGCCTGCCACGCGTTGTCGGCTTTCTTCATGCGGCAGCCGGTGTCGGCGATGATCGCGATGCGTTGCGGCTGCGCTTTCGGCAGCGGCAGCGTGCGGCCGGCGACGCTCGCCGCCTGCGCGCCGGCCGGCAGCGTCATCTCGCAGACGGACACCGGGAAGCTCGACGGCTTCGAATCGGACGGATCGCTGGCGGTGGGCCGCTGGGCGAGGGTCGCGGCGCCTGCGCGCAGGGACATGCGCGACAGCTTGCCGTCGACGGTCAGTTGCGGGCACAGCGGATCGCCGGCCGACGCGGGCGCATAGTTCGTGATGACGCGTGCGATCGCCTGGTTCGCATCGCCGATCTCGACCCATGCGGCCTGGACGTTGACCGACGCACTCGCCGGATCGGCCGGCGAATCGATGTGGTTCGAGCACGCGGACAGCGCGGCGAGCGCAACAAGAGGGGCGCAGCGCACGAGCAGCGCGCGCGTGAGGAATCGTCGCATGGGAGGCACCGTAGGAAAGTCGTCAACGATACGCAGCGCGAATGTAAGAAATGTGAAAAGGAGGACGGCGGGTCGTACACGGGTTGGGCGCCGACATTGCGACGGCAGGTCGCGGCCGGGGCCTTGACCTCAAGCCGGCTTGAAGCAGCAAAGTGCGAGGCACGATCAACGAACCAGAAGGGGAATCGACGATGGAAACCAGCCGGCCCAATGATGAACAATCCGCGCTATGGAACGGCCCGTCGGGGCGCGCCTGGGTCGACACGCAGGCGCCGATCGACCGGATGTTCGAACCGCTGGAGAAGTTGCTTGCGGATGCGGCGGCCAAGTCATCCGCGTGCAGCGTGCTCGACGTCGGCTGCGGCACGGGCGCGGTCACGCTCGCGATCGCGCGGCGGCTCGGGGCGGATGTGCAATGCACGGGCATCGATATCTCGGCCCGGATGATCGACGCCGCACGGGCGCGCGCCGAACGCAGCGGCGTTCATGCCCGCTTCGTGCGCGCCGATGTGCAGACCCACGCGTTCGAGCCCGCGAGCGTCGACCTGATCGTGTCGCGCCTCGGCGTGATGTTCTTCGACGATCCGGAGCGTGCTTTTGCGAATCTGCGGCATGCGGCGCGGCCGAATGCGCAGATGCGGTTCATCGCATGGCGCAGCGCGGCCGACAATCCATTCATGACGATCGCCGAGCAAGCCGCCGCGCCGTTGCTGCCGAACCTGCCCGCCCGGCGGCCCGGCGCGCCGGGGCAATTCGCGTTCGGCGAACGGCAGCGGATCGCGTCGGTGCTGTCGGACAGTGGCTGGGCGGACATCGTGATCGAGCCGGTCGATTTGCCATGCGTGCTGCCCGAGCCCGCGCTGGACGACTACATCTCGCGGCTGGGCCCGGTCGGGCTGGCGTTGCTGGAGGTGGACGAGGCGACTCGGCGGCGCGTGGTCGACACGATGCGTGCGGCGTTCTCGCCTTACGTGAATGGTGCCGATGTGCGCTTCGACGCGGCAATCTGGCTCGTGACGGCGCGCGCACCGTCCGCGTAACGCGTTGCGGTAAACAGGTAGGCCCAGGAAGGGCCGGCCGGTTCGCCCCGCGCGTGGCCGTTCGCACGAGGCGAAGCCGGGCCGCGTGACAGTCGCGCGTCAGCGTCGCCGCGCGCGCAGCATCAACCACGCGCAACCGCCGGCGACCAGGGCGAGACCGAGCAGGACCGCTTCGACGCCGAGTGCAAACCCGGGCGGCATGTCCCCGGTGTCCGGCATCGGCGACAGGTTGATGCCCATCGCGATGGCGCCGCCGGCGAGCAGCGCCGCGCAGACGATCCAGTAGATCTTGCCCCGCGGCGCCGCGGCCCGGATTCGCCACAGTGCGATGCCGACACCGCCGAGGTAGAGCGCGGCGAGCGTGCCGAGCGCGATGACGTCGGAGGCGCGGCTTTGCAGGAGTCCGGTCATCGTGCCGCTCCATCGTGGGTGGCAGACCGCCACGGCACGGCAAGGGCGAAGTTCATTCGGCCTCCGTCGCATGCCCCGGCGCGCGGCTCAGCAGATGCGTGCGCTTGTCGGCCGCGAGCGACACGTAGCGTTCGTACTGGCGCAACACGTCGGCAATCACTTCGTCGCCGCGCAGGTATTCGACGTCGTAGCCGAGCCGCCCGTCCTCGAAGAACGTGACGATCCCGTACACGTGCGCCCGTTCCGCTTCCGGCTCGGCCGCCTCGCGCACCAGGAACGCGGCCGCGGATTTCACCGTCACGCGCACGCCGTACACGAAATCGCGGTGGTCGGCGGTCGGCACGGTGAGCCGCACGGCATCGTCGCTGTCGCGCTGCACGTTCGCATCGACACCGCTCGCGCGCAGCTCGTCGGCGACTTTGCGCAACGCGGGCTCGACCGTCTCGGCGACGAACTGGCGCGCTTCGGCTTCGGTCGTCTGCCGCAGGATGTGGGTCAGGCGGTGGCGCCAGTGCTGGCCGGTCCAGAAACTCGTCGCGGGTGCGACGTCCTGCGAATAGTGCACGCGGTCGGCCGCGAGCCCGCGCCACAGCCCGTAGCAGAGCGCGATCATGATGATCGCGACCGGGAGCGCGGCGATCAGCGTCATCGCCTGCAATGCGCCGAGCCCGCCTGCGACGAGCAGTACCGCGGCCGTCACGCCGAGCAGTGCGGCCCAGAACAGCCGTTGCCACACCGGTGAATGAGCGTTGCCGCGCGTGGCGATCTGGTCGATCACGAACGCGCCCGAATCGGCGGAGGTGATGAAGAACACCGCGATCAGCACGATCGCGGCGATCGACAGCAGTTGCGGCATCGGCAGGAAATCGAAGAAGCGGAACAGCAGCGCGTCGACGTTGGTTGCCGTTTGCGCGAGCGCGCCGGCCGCGCCGTGCGTATCGAGCCAGATCGCGCTGTTGCCGAACACGGTCATCCATACGAGGTTGAACGCGGTCGGCACGAGCAGCACGCCGATCACGAACTGGCGGATCGTGCGGCCGCGCGAGATGCGCGCGATGAACATGCCGACGAACGGCGACCACGACACCCACCACGCCCAGTAGAGGATCGTCCAGCCGCCGAACCAGCCTTCTTCTCGCGGCGGCGCATACGCATAGGTGCGGAACGACAGGTCGACGAGGCTCGACAGGTACTGGCCGATGTTGTCGCCGAGCGCGCGCAGCAGGAATGCGGTCGGGCCCGCGACGACCACGAACGCGAGCAGCAGGAACGCAAGCAGCAGGTTCAGCTCCGACAGCCGCCGCACACCCTTGTCGAGGCCGGTCGCGGCCGATACGCCCGCGAGGATCACGACGACCGCAACGAGCCCGATGCGAAACACGTTGCTGCCGGTGTCCCAGCCGGCGACGGTATGCAGGCCCGCGCTCAGCTGCATCACGCCGTAGCCGAGCGTCGTCGCGATGCCGGCGACCGTGCCGACCAGCGCGAACGCGTCGACCGTGTGGCCGATCCAGCCGTTGATGCGCTCGCGCAGCACCGGATACAGCCCCGAGCGCAACGTCAGCGGCAGGTTGTAGCGGAAGCCGAAGTACGCGAGCACGAGCCCCATCAGCCCGTAGATCGCCCACGCGTGGAAGCCCCAATGGAAGAAGGTCATCAGCATCGCCTCGCGCGCGGCGGTGGGCGTGCCGGGGTCGACGGTCGGCGGCTTCAGGAAATGCTGCATCGGCTCGCCGACGCCGAAATACATGAGGCCGATGCCCATGCCGGCCGCGAACAGCATCGCTGTCCACGACACGAAGCTGAATTCGGGTTCGGCATCGTCGGGGCCGAGCCGGATGTTGCCGAAGTCGCTGGCTGCGATCAGCACGAGGAACACGAGGAAGCCGGTGACGGCGAGCACGTAGAACCAGTCGAAGCGCGCGATGACCCATTGCTGGCCGGCGGAGAACAGCGCGCCGGCTTCGCTCGGGCGCAGTGCGCACACGACGAGCAGCGCGCCGATGACCGCGAGCGCGGGCAGCACGACCTGGGGCTTGAATGTCGTGCGGGGCGAGGGACGGGAATCTGGCATGGCTGGCATCCAGTTGTGGGCGCAACGAGGCGCGACGCCGCCCGGCGCGTACGTCACGCGTCGGACCCTGATACGGCGTGCGTCGAGTGTACCGCGGTGTCAGGACTGCAAGAAGGGGGCATGCAGAAGGGGAAACCTGACGAATTGTAAGGTATTGAGGAGATCGAGAAAACCCGCACGGTTCGCACGGCGGGCGGACAGTCCGCCGAAAACGCTGCGGCAGCCATGTATCGGGCGCCCGGGCAGCACGCGTGGAATCTGCGCAATGCGTGTCTCCCGGGGCAGGGGCAGCGCGCCGAAGGCGCTGCCGCGGGGGTTCAGAACGTGACGGCGATCCCGGCCATCCCGACGAACTGGCCGTGCGTCGTCGATGGCGTGAGCTGCTGCGAATCGCCGACGATCGGCGCCGCGTCGATCACGTGGCCGGCGCCTTGCGCACCGAGCGTTTGCCCGCTCGAATGCGTGTACGCCTGCAGCGCATAGAGCGTCGTGCGCTTCGACAGGCTGTACGACTCCTTCAGCGAATACTGCTGGTAGCGGGCCGCACTGTTGACGCCGTTTGCCTTCGACGCAAGGGTGTACGCGAACGCGCCGGCTACCGAGAATGTCGGCGTGAAGCGGTACGCGGCGAGCGCGCCGTAGGTGTTGAACACGGCCGTGTCCGTGAACGCGGAGCCGTTACCGGGCAGGTATTTCACGTTCGAGTAGTTGAGACCCATCGTCAGGTCGCCGAGCGTGTAGTTGCCGGCTGCCGCGACCTGCTCGA
This sequence comes from Burkholderia sp. SRS-25, assembly GCF_004343765.1. Taxonomy (NCBI): domain Bacteria; kingdom Pseudomonadati; phylum Pseudomonadota; class Betaproteobacteria; order Burkholderiales; family Burkholderiaceae; genus Burkholderia; species Burkholderia sp. SRS-25. The sequence goes on along the minus strand of NZ_PTXM01000023.1, from coordinate 45,042 downwards.
CGGCCTTTGCGGTCAGGTAGCCCTGGTTCAGCACGGACACCGCGAAGCTGCCCGACGCGGCGGTCGCCGGATTCAGGAAACCGGCCGACGAGCCCGAGCTGTTGATGCGCAGGTAGCCGGCCGCGACGCCGATCGGCCCGTTCGCATAACGCAGCGCGGCGCTGAACGTGTTGCCCTTGCCGGTCGCGCCGGCAATGCCGCCGAATGCATACATCGCGCTCGCGGTCAGCCCGCCGAAGGTCGGCGACGTATAGGTGGCCGAGTTGTTCACGCGGATCGTCGTGTCGAGGCCGTCGATGTCGCCCGGATGCGCGCCAGTCGCGCCGGTCAGCCAGCTGCTCGACGCGTACGGGCCGACGAACAGGAAGTAGGGGGTGTACTGGCGGCCGGCCGTCATCGTGCCGTAGTGATCGTTGCGCAGGCCGACGAACGCCTGGCGATTGAAGATCAGGCCGGCGGCGGATTGCGCGCCGCTGTTCAGGTTGAAGCCGGACTGCAGGTCGAAGATCGCATGCGTGCCGCCGCCGAGATCCTCGTCGCCGCGCAGCCCGAATTTCGACGCATACAGGTTGCCGTCGCGCATGTAGACGTTCGAATGGCCCTGCTGATTGTTCACGTACGCGAGCGAATCGTCGACGACACCGTACAGCGTCACGCTGCTCTGTGCGTGGGCGGCGGTCGTGCCGAGCGATGCGGCCGATAAAATCAGGATTGCATAGCGGTTGACGGGTGCGTTCATTGACGATCTCCAGATCTCTTCATCTTTTCAAGGTGGGCGAGGCTCGGTCGCCTCCTCTGTGGCGGGCGGCGGGCCGCGTGAACGGCCCGTCTTGCGTGGGTGACGCGGTTCAGTTGTCGAATGCGACGACGAGGCGGCGCCATGCGCCATCCTGCGCATCCTGCTCGACGCGCGCGCCGCGCACGGCGAGCGGGCCTTGCAGCGAAGCGGGCAGCAGGATCTCGACGCGGTCGGCCGGGCGGGCCGGGCGGCCGTCCCAGCGCACCGATACGCCGAGCGCGCCCGACGCTTCGCGGCCGGTCTCGATGCGCCACAGCCCGTATTCGCCGTCGCGCCATGCTTCCGTTTCGCCGTCGTCCTCGACGCATTCGCCGTAGGCGATGCCGTCCTCGATGCGCGGCGCAACGAGGAAGCCGCGCGTGTCGGCACGCGCGCCGAAATGCTGTTCCGCCACGTTCAGCGGCAGCACGCGGCCCTCGCGCAGCAGCATCACCGGCGTGTCGAGCGGCGCGGGCAGCGTCACGCTCGCGCCACCGTCGAATGCCTGCGCGCTCGCGCAGCACATCCAGCGCGCGCCCGACGGCAGGTACACGGTGCGCGCCGTCAGGCCGGGATCGACGACCGGCGCGACGAGCAGCGCGTCGCCGAGCATCATGTCGTCGCATTCGTCGTAGCAGCGTGCATCGCCGGGGAAATCGGCGAAGGTCGGCCGCAGCACGGGCTCGTAGCGCGTCGTCGACAGCCACAGCAGGTGATAGAGGTAGGGCAGCAGCCGGTAACGCTGCTTGATCAGCGATGCAATCTGCGCGGTGATCTCCGGGTACATCCACGGTTCGTTGACGGTGCCGTCGTCGTTCCACGAATGGATGCTGAAACGCGGCATGAAGATGCCGAACTGCACCCAGCGCAGCAGCAGTTCGGGCGACGGCGCGGGCCCGGAGAAGCCGCCAATGTCGTGGCCGATGTTCGACACGCCCGACAGCGCGAGCCCGAGGCCCATCTTCAGGTTGTAGCGCAAGGTTTCCCACGACGTATAGTTGTCGCCCGACCACGTCTGCACGTAGCGCTGCATGCCGGCGCCGCCGGAGCGCGATACGAGGAATGGCCGCTGCGCCGGCGCATGCGCGCGCTGCGCGTCGCACGACGCGCGCATCATCAGCATCGTCTGCAGCACCTTCGCCTCGCGCGCGGGGAACGGCTGGCCGAAGCCGTGCGCGATCGCGTCGGGCGACCAGATCTCGTACTCGTTGTTGTCGTTCCAGGTCGACTCGATCCCGTAGTCGAGCAGCGCCGACGTGACCTGCTCGCGCCACCAGTGGTACGCGTCAGGCTGCGTGAAGTCGAGATACGCGCCGACCTCGTCCCAGAACTGCACCCATGCGGGCTCGCCGGACGCCGAGCGGATCAGCAGCCCGCGCCTGGCCGCGTCTTCGAATGCCGGATGGTCGCGCAGCAGGCACGGCTTGATGTTCGCGCACAGGCGGATGCCGTGGTCGCGGTAATGCTTCACGAAGCCCTTCGCGTCGGGAAACTTGTCGCGGTTCCAGTTGAACACGTAGCGCTTCGCGCCGATCGACGTATAGCCCGACGACAGGTGGAACGAATCGCACAGGATGTCGTGCGTGCCGCATTGTTCGACGAACTGGTTCATCTGCTGCTGCGCGTCCGGCGCGTCGGTGTAGCTCATCGTCGAGCCCGAATAGCCGAGTCCCCATTTGGGCGTGCGCGCGGGGCGCCCGGTGAGCCACGTGAAGCGCCGCGCGGCCGCGAGCGGCGTGCCGGGCGAGGCGATGAAGTAGTAGTCGAGATCGCCATGCTCGGCGACGAAATAGCGGTACGGGCCGTGATAGTTGTCGAGTTCGCGGCCCATGTCGAACGCGCAGTCCGACAGCGTGTCGTAGAACAGCCCGAACCCCTGGCAGGCAGCGGGCGACCACGTGATGTAGAACGGGATGTGCTTGTACAGCGGGTCGGTATGCTTCGCGCTGTAGCCCATCGCGTCGATGTTGCGCATCTCGAAGCGCGCGCCGGTGCGGTCGAGGTCGCCCGCGCGTTCGCCGAGGCCGAATACCTTGTCGCCGCGCTCGCGGGCGACGTAGTGATACGCGCGATCGTCCCACCAGCCGAAGTTGTACGCCTGCGTCGCACGGTCGGCGAGTGCGACGCGCCACGTGCCGTCCGCGCCGCGCATCGACCACGTGCAATGGCCGCCTTGCCGGCGCACCGCGACGCGGATCTGCGCGGTCTCGATGCACACGGCATCGTCGTCTTCGACGAGCGTATAGGCGGGCAGCGTGAAGCCGTCGAGATCGAGGCGGTCGCGCCCGTCGAGCGGTACGTCGTCCAGGCCCGGCGCGATCGACCACGTGCGCGGGTTGCGTGCCGTCGCGTCGGGCAGCACGCGCACCCGCACGATGTCGTCCTCGAGCACGAAGATCTCGACGGTCGCGCCCACCTCGGACGCGAGCAGCACACGGTTCGCGTGCTGGCCGGCGACGCGGAACACGGGCGGATGAAGAAGCGAAGTCATGAATGCGATTCCTGGTGAGAGCGAAGGTCAGGCGTGCCGGGCGAGCAGGCGTTCCTGCTTCGACTGCCCGCGGATCAGCATCGCGAGCAGCGTGACGCCGATGATGTCGAACAGGCCGAGGCACGCGAACAGCGGCGCATAGCCGATCTTGTCGGCGAGCGCGCCGACCAGCAGCGAGAAACCGAGCCCGCCGATCCACGCGGCCATTCCGGCGAAGCCGCTCGCGGTGCCGACTTCCTCGGGATCGAATACGTCGGCGGACAGCGTGTTGACGAGTGCGGAGATCATCTGGTGCGCGAAGCCGCCGACGCAGAACAGCGCGATGGCGGTGTACGGCGACGCGACGAGCCCGATCATCGCGGGCCCGAGCATCAGCACCGCGCCGAGCGCGACGCCGGCCACGCGCGACCACACGAGCGGCAGCTTGAACCGCTTCATGAGGTACGGCGACAGGTAGCCGCCCGCGATGCCGCCGAGGTCGGCCGCGAGAAACGGCATCCACGCGAAGATCGCGATCTGCTTGAGTTCCATGTGGCGCTCGGTCGCGAGATACAGCGGTATCCAGAAGCTGAAGGTCTGCCACGCGGGCTCGGCGAAGAAGCGCGGCAGCGCGATGGCCCAGAAGCGCCGCGCGGTGACGACATCGCGGATGCGGCGCTTCGACACGGGCGGCATCGTCGCCTGGCCGTCGCGGATCAGCGCGCGTTCCTGCGGCGTGATGCGCGGATGGTCCGCGGGCGACCGGTACTGCGCGTACCAGAGCGAGGCCCACACGAAGCCGAGCGCGCCGGTGGCCATGAACGCGGCCTGCCAGCCGAATTGCATCGACAGGAACACGACGAGCGGCGGCGCGATCGCGGCGCCGAGCGACGTGCCCGCGTTGAAATAGCCGACCGCGACGGACTTCTCGCGATCGGGGAACCATTCGGCGACCGCCTTCATCCCGGACGGAATCGCGGCGGCCTCGAACAGCCCGAGAAAGCCGCGCAGGATGCCGAGCGACAGCCAGCCCGACGCGAAGCCGTGCGCGACGCCGACCACCGACCACAGCATCGCGAACAGCGCGAACCCGAGCCGCAGCCCGATCAGGTCGACGATGAAGCCGCACACGGGCTGCATGATCGTGTAGCCGATCTGGAACGCGCCGACGATGTACGAATACTGCTGAGTCGAGATCGAAAAGACCTGCTTCAGCTCGGGGGCGAGCACCGCGAGGGAGTTCCGTGCGAGGTAGTTGAGGATCGTGCCGAGACATACGAGCACGATGATCCACCAGCGCAACGCCTTGACTGTTTTCACTGCTGTCTCCTGTCAGAGGGGCGGGCGCACGGCGCCAGCCGATCCGTAAGGGCCATCCGCTCGGGATGGCTTGTTCGTTTTATTCGTACGATGTCCGATCTTGATGGGCGCAGGTCATACCGGCTTATATCGAAAATACGGCATTCGAACGAACATTTTGTCGTCATCGGGCTGCGATGTTATCTGACGACTGATCATTTTCGAGCATCCTATGTTCGAATTCGAATGCGGTCAACGTGAAAATGCATTCGAACGAACTTGATTGGGGTTTTCCCGATGAGCGCGGCCACGCGGCGTGCGTGGCAACGCACGGCGATCACGCGCCCAGGGCCGTGCGGCGGGGCTGTGCGAGCGTCGGGTGAGCGAACGGGGCGGGGCGGGGTGTGACAACCGTGATGAAAATTTATTTCTTTTCGAGACGGGAGTTGTGTAAATTCATTTTCATCATCCTTGCAACAACCCTTCGCATGACGCCTCTCGTTCCGCCCGACGCCAGTCACGACGAACCCGCGATCGCCGAGCGGATCGCGTCGGCGATGCCGTTGATGACGCCGATCCACCGCCGCATGGGCGAGTTCGTGCTCGCGAATCCGTTTCGCGCGGCGACGATGCGCATCGACGAACTTGCGCAGGCCGTGAATGCGTCGATCGCGACCGCAAACCGCTTCGCGAAGGCGCTCGGTTTCGACGGCTATCCGGCGATGCGCGCGGCGCTCGTGCGCGGCTTCGAGGCGACGCTCGGGCCGGTCGAGCGGCTGCGTTCCGCGCAGGAGCAGGAGCCCGGCGTACGCGGAGCCGCGTGGATCGACGCGGTATTCGACCAGGCCGTCGCGAACATCGAGAACACGCGTGCGCAACTGGACGCAGCCGATGTCGAAGCCGCGGTCGAGGCGATCGTCGGCGCGCGGCGCGTGCTGATCCTCGGCGCGGGGTCGAGCGCGTTTCTCACCGGACTGATGGAGCACGGGCTGTCCGTCTGCCATGACAACGTGCAGTCGCTCGCGTTGCTCGGCGGCCCGTCGCACGCCGCGCGGCGGCTGTATACGGCCGACTCGCGCGATCTCGTGATCGCGCTCGCGTTTCCGCGCTACGTGAAGGACACCATCGAACTGGCGCGCCGCGCGGCGGCGCGCGGTGCGCGCGTGCTGGGTATCTCCGACGGCCCGCAATCGCCGCTCGCACCGATCGCGTCGCTGAACCTGTACGTCAGGGCCGAGCGGCGCTTCGCGGCGACGTCGGAAGCGGCCGTGCTCGCGATGATCGAGGCACTGATCGACGCGGTCGCGCTGCGCACGCACCGATCCGCGAAATCCGCGGCCGAGATGACCGAATTCCTGCTGCCGTGGCTCGTCCAGCCGCAAGCGACGCTGCCGGCCGCCAACCCTTCCACTCACCGTCCGAAAAAAACATGACTTCACCCGCGATCGTTGCGATTCACGGCGGCGCAGGCACGATCCTGCGCGAGGCGATGGATTCAGACACCGAACGCCAGTACCGTGCCGAACTGACCGCCATCCTGACGGCCGCGCAGCAGGTGCTGGCCGATGGCGGCAGCGCGCTCGACGCCGTCACCGTCGCGGTGCGGATGCTCGAGGATTGTCCGCTGTTCAACGCCGGACGCGGCGCCGTCTATACGGCCGAGGGCAAGCACGAACTCGACGCGGCGGTGATGGATGGCGCGACGCTCGGCGCCGGCGCGATCTGCTGCGCGACGCGCGTGCGCAATCCGGTGCTGGCCGCGCGGCGCGTGATGGAAGCCAGCGAGCACGTGCTGTTCGCCGGTGAGGGCGCCGATGCGTTCGCAGCCGCGCAGGGGCTCGAACTCGCGGAACCGGGCTACTTCGACACCGAGGCGCGTCACGCGCAGTGGGTCAAGGCGCGCGCAGCGGCCGGCGTGATGCTCGACCACGATGCGGCGACGTTCTCGTTCGGCAAATCACGGCAGCAGCAACCGGCCGAACCGCTCGACCCGGATCGCAAGCACGGCACGGTCGGCGCGGTCGCGTGCGACCGGCACGGCCACATCGCGGCGGCGACGTCGACGGGCGGCATCACGAACAAGCTGCCGGGGCGTGTCGGCGATTCGCCGATCATCGGCGCGGGCTGCTATGCGGACGACGCAACCTGCGCGGTATCCGCGACGGGCACCGGCGAGATGTTCATCCGGCTCGCGACCGCCCATGACGTGGCTGCGCAGATTGCGTATCGCGGCGCGTCGCTCGCCGATGCCGCGCACGACGTCGTGATGAACAAGCTGCCGCGCCTCGCAGGCCGCGGCGGGATCATCGCGGTCGACGCGCAGGGCAACGTCGCGATGCCGTTCAACACCGAAGGGATGTACCGCGGTTACGCGCGCGTCGGTGAAGCGCCGGTGGTCGGCATCTATCGCGACGACGACACGGCCTGAAACCGCACCGCACGAGGAGGAGATCCACGATGACTTCGAGCCGTAACCCGTCCGGCCTGGTGCTGCCCGAGCAGCGCGTGGTGGCCGTCGACGACCTGTCGGTCACGTTCCGCCGCGAAGGCGCGACGTTCGACGCGGTGCGCAACGTGTCGTTTCACGTCGACCGCGGCGAGACGCTCGCGATCGTCGGCGAATCGGGCTCGGGCAAGTCGGTCACGTCGCTCGCGCTGATGCGGCTCGTCGAGCACGGCGGCGGCGCGATCACGAGCGGCCGGATCGCGTTCCGCCGGCGCGGCGGTGCAATTGTCGATCTCGCGCAGGCCAGCGGCGCGACGATGCGCGGCATTCGCGGCGCGGATATCGCGATGATCTTCCAGGAGCCGATGACGTCGCTGAACCCGGTGTTCACGGTCGGCGACCAGATCAGCGAGGCGATCGCGCTGCACCAGTCGAAAAGCCCGTCGGAAGCGCGCGCGGAAACGCTGCGGCTGCTCGAACTCGTGCGCATTCCGGAGGCGCGCCGCGTGTTCGCGCGCTATCCGCACCAGTTGTCGGGCGGGATGCGGCAGCGCGTGATGATCGCGATGGCGCTGTCGTGCCGGCCGTCGCTGCTGATCGCCGACGAGCCGACCACCGCGCTCGACGTGACGATCCAGGCGCAGATCCTGCAACTGGTGCGCGGGCTGCAGGACGAAATGAACATGGGCGTGATCTTCATCACGCACGACATGGGCGTAGTGGCCGAAGTGGCCGACCGCGTGCTCGTGATGTATCGCGGCGAGAAGGTCGAGGAGGGCGAATCGGATCGCATCTTCGCGGCGCCGGAGCATCGCTACACGCGCGCGCTGCTCGCGGCCGTGCCGAAACTCGGCTCGATGCAGGGCACCGATGCGCCCGAGAAATTCCCGCTGCTGAAGGTGGAGGGCGCGAGCGCGACGCCCGCAACCACGGCGTGCGCCGCGAACGACGCGGCGCAGCCGCCCGTCGATCACGCTGCACCGCCGATCCTGCGCGTGCGCGATCTCGTCACGCGCTTCCCGGTGAAGAGCGGCGTGTTCGGCCGCGTGTCGCAATACGTGCATGCGGTCGAGCGCGTGAGCTTCGAGCTGCGCGCGGGCGAGACGCTCGCGCTCGTCGGCGAATCGGGCTGCGGCAAGTCGACCACCGGCCGCTCGCTGCTGCGCCTCGTCGAATCGCAGAGCGGCTCGATCGAATTCGACGGCCGCGACATCAGCGCGATGAAGGGCCATGACTTGCAGGCGCTGCGCCGGAACATCCAGTTCATCTTCCAGGATCCGTTCGCGTCGCTGAACCCGCGCCTGACCGTCGGCTTTTCGATCATGGAGCCGCTGCTCGTGCACGGCGTCGCGAGCGGCCGCGAAGCGCAGGCGCGCGTCGACTGGCTGCTCGACAAGGTCGGCCTGCCGCCCGAGGCCGCGCGCCGCTATCCGCACGAATTCTCGGGCGGCCAGCGTCAGCGGATCGCGATCGCGCGCGCGCTCGCGCTGAACCCGAAGGTCGTGATCGCCGACGAATCGGTGTCGGCGCTCGACGTGTCGGTGCAGGCGCAGATCGTCAACCTGATGCTCGACCTGCAGCGCGAGCTCGGCGTCGCGTACCTGTTCATCTCGCACGACATGGCGGTGGTCGAGCGCATCAGCCATCGCGTCGCGGTGATGTATCTCGGCCAGATCGTCGAGATCGGCCCGCGCCGCGCGGTGTTCGAGGCGCCGCAGCATCCGTACACGAAGAAGTTGATGAGCGCGGTGCCGGTGGCCGATCCGGCACGCCGGCATGCGCCGCGCCAGCTGGCGGCGGACGAGATTCCGAGCCCGATCCGCGCGGTCGGCGACGAGCCCGCCGTCGCGCCGCTCGTGGCGGTCGGCCCCGATCATTACGTCGCGACGCACCGCGTCGGCGGCGCGTACTGAAGAAATGCATCGCCACGGCGATGCGCGAGCGTGCAGGAAGTCGAAACCGAAACGCCCGTGAGGCGTCACCGATTCACCGATAGGAGCCCAGCAAAATGACCAAGCAGCATCCGTTCCCGATGTTTCGTCCGCGCGCGTGTTTCGTCGCGCTTGCCGGCGCGTTCGCGCTGTCGGCCGCGGTGCCCGCGTTCGCGCAGCAGACCGCGGTGATGGCGGTGGATTCGACGTTCACGACGATGGACCCGTACGACGCGAACGACACGGTGTCGCAGGCCGTCGTCAAGTCGTTCTACCAGGGGCTGTTCGGCTTCGACAAGGACATGAAGCTCGTCAACGTGCTGGCGACCAGCTACGACGCGAGTCCCGATGCGAAGACTTACACGATCAAGCTGCGCCAGGGCGTGAAGTTCCACGACGGCACCGATTTCAACGCGGCGGCCGTGAAGGCGAACTTCGACCGCGTGACCGATCCCGCGAACCACCTGAAGCGCTACAACATGTTCCGCGTGATCGAGAAGACCGAAGTGGTCGATCCGTACACGGTGAAGATCACGCTGCGTGAGCCGTTCTCGGCGCTGATCAACACGCTCGCGCACCCGTCGGCCGTGATGATCTCGCCGGCCGCGCTGAAGAAGTGGGGCCGCGACATCGCGCTGCATCCGGTTGGCACGGGCCCGTTCGAGTTCGTCGAATGGAAGCAGACCGACGACCTGAAGGTGAAGAAGTTCGCCGGCTACTGGAAGAAGGGCTATCCGAAGATCGACGCGATCGACTGGAAGCCGGTGGTCGACAACAACACGCGTGCGGCGCTGATCAAGACCGGCGAGGCCGATTTCGCGTTCCGCATCCCGTTCGAGCAGGCGACCGACCTGAAGGGCAACCCGAAGGTCGACATCGTGGAGCGGCCGTCGATCGTGCAGCGCTACGTGTCGCTGAACATGCTGCAGAAGCCGTTCGACAACCCCAAGGTGCGCCAGGCGCTGAACTACGCGGTGAACAAGGAAGCGCTCGCGAAGGTCGCGTTCTCCGGCTTCGCGACGCCGTCCACCGGCGTGGTGCCGCAGGGTGTCGACTACGCGACGAAGCTGGGCCCGTGGCCGTACGACCCGGCGAAGGCGCGCGCGCTGCTGAAGGAAGCCGGCTATCCGAACGGCTTCGAGACGACGCTGTGGTCCGCGTATAACAACTCGACGTCGCAGAAGGCGATCCAGTTCGTGCAGCAGCAGCTCGCGCAGGTCGGCGTGAAGGTGCAGGTGCAGGCGCTGGAAGCCGGCGAGCGCGTCGCGAAGGTCGAGAGCGCGCCGGATCCGGCGAAGGCGCCGGTGCGGATGTACTACATCGGCTGGTCGTCGTCGACGGGTGAAGCGAACTGGGCGATCACGCCGCTGCTCGCCGGCGCGTCGGCGCCGCCGAAGCTCGTCAACACCGCGTACTACAAGAACGACACGGTCGACGGCGATCTGACGAAGGCGCTCGAGACGGTCGATCGCGCGAAGAAGGCCGACCTCTACGCCGATGCGCAGAAGCAGATCTGGACCGATGCCCCGTGGATCTTCCTCGTGCAGGAGAAGATCGTGTATGCGCGCAGCAAGCGGTTGCAGGGTGCGTACGTGATGCCGGACGGCTCGTTCAACTTCGACGAAATCTCGCTGAAATGACAGTGGTGATGACGGCGGCTCGCCCGCCACGCGGTGCCGGCGGCGCAAGCCGCCGGTACGCTGATTCGATCGGTGCCCCATGCTGAATTTTCTCGTCAAACGCCTGTTCGGCCTGCTGCCCACGCTCGCGATCGTCGCGGTGCTGGTGTTCCTGTTCGTGCACCTGCTGCCCGGCGACCCGGCGCGGCTCGCGGCCGGCCCCGAAGCCGACGATGCGACGGTCGCGCTCGTGCGTGCCGATCTCGGGCTCGACAAGCCGATGCCGACCCAGTTCGCGAACTTCTTCGTGAAGATCGCGCACGGCGATTTCGGTGTGTCGACGCGCAGCAAGCGGCCGGTGTCGACCGAGATCGGCGAGCGCTTCATGCCGACGCTGCTGCTGACGCTCGTCAGCATGGTGTGGGCGACGGCGTTCGGGATGGCAATCGGGATCGCGTCTGCCGTGTGGCGCAACCGCTGGCCCGACCGCCTAGGGATGACGCTCGCGGTGTCGGGCATTTCGTTTCCCGCGTTCGCGCTCGGCATGCTGCTGATGGAAGTCTTCTCGGTGAAGCTCGGCTGGCTGCCGGTCGTGCCGGACGGTTCGTGGAAGAGCTACGTGCTGCCGTCGCTGACGCTCGGCGCCGCGGTCGCGGCCGTGATGGCACGCTTCACGCGCGCGTCGTTCGTCGAGGTGCTGAACGAGGATTTCGTGCGCACCGCGCGCGCGAAGGGCGTGCACGAGCCGATGGTGGTGCTCAAGCACTGCCTGCGCAACGCGATGATCCCGGTCGTCACGATGATGGGGCTGCAGTTCGGCTTCCTGCTCGGCGGCTCGATCGTCGTCGAGGTCGTGTTCAACTGGCCGGGGCTCGGGCGCCTGCTCGTCGATGCGGTGACGATGCGCGACTACCCCGTGATCCAGGCGATCGTGCTGCTGTTTTCGCTCGAGTTCATCCTGATCAACCTGACCGTCGACGTGCTGTACGCGGTCATCAACCCGACCATCCGGTTCAAGTGAGGCGCGCATGAACGCGACAGTCCAGACCGCGGCGCCGGCCGCACCCGCCGCGATCCGCACGCCGTGGCGCGAATTCTGGCGCAAGTTCCGCAAGCAGACCGTCGCGCTCGTCGCGGGCGGCTTCGTGCTGGCGCTCGTCGTGCTGGCGTTCGTCGGGCCGCACATCGTGCCGTTCGATCCCGAGAACTATTTCGACTACGACGCGTTGAACGCGGGGCCGTCGGTCGTGCACTGGTTCGGCGTCGATTCGCTCGGCCGCGACATCTTCAGCCGGATCGTCGCTGGCACGCGCATCTCGCTCGCGGCCGGCTTCTTCTCGGTCGCGCTCGGCGCGGTGATCGGCACGTTCTTCGGGCTGCTCGCCGGCTACTACGAAGGCTGGTGGGACCGCATCACGATGCGCGTGGCCGACGTGCTGTTCGCGTTCCCGGGCATCCTGCTCGCGATCGGCGTGGTCGCGATCCTCGGCAACGGGATGGTCAACGTGATCTGCGCGGTCGCGATCTTCAGCATCCCGGCCTTTGCGCGGCTCGTGCGCGGCAACACGCTGATGCTCAAGCACATGACCTACGTCGAGGCCGCGCGCAGCATCGGCGCGTCGGACTGGACGATCATCATGCGGCACATCCTGCCGGGCACCGTGTCGTCGGTCGTCGTCTACTTCACGATGCGGATCGGCACGTCGATCATCACGGCCGCGAGCCTGTCGTTCCTCGGGCTCGGCGCGCAGCCGCCGACGCCGGAGTGGGGCGCGATGCTCAACGAGGCGCGCGCGGACATGGTGACGGCGCCGCACATCGCGATCTTCCCGAGCCTGGCGATCTTCCTGACCGTGCTCGCGTTCAACCTGCTCGGCGACGGGCTGCGCGACGCGCTCGATCCGAAGCTGGAGCGCCGCTGATGCGCGATGCACCGATGTGGACGGCGACGCTGCCGGCCGGGCCGCGCGGCACGATCGCCGACGTGCCGGGCGTGACGGTCGGCCATTGCACGCTCGATGCCGGCAACGTGCAGACGGGTGTGACCGTCGTGAAGCCGCATCCGGGCGACGTGTACCGCAGCAAGGTGCCGGCGGGGGCTGCGGTGATCAACGGGTTCGGCAAGAGTGTCGGGCTCGTGCAGGTCGACGAGCTCGGCACCCTCGAGACGCCGATCGCGCTCACCAATACGTTCGGCGTCGGTGCGGTCGCGCAGGCGCAGATCCGCGCGGCGATCGCGGCGAATCCGCAGATCGGCCGCGACTGGTCGACCGTCAACCCGCTCGTGTTCGAGTGCAACGACGGCTATCTGAACGATATCCAGGCGTTCGCGGTTACGGCCGCGCATTACGACGACGCGTGCCGCGCGGCGTCGCGTGATGTCGCACGCGGCGCGGTGGGTGCCGGGCGCGGGATGTCGAGCTTCGACCTGAAGGGCGGGATCGGTTCGGCGTCGCGCGTCGCCGTCGCGGCCGGCCGGCCCTATACGGTCGGCGCGCTCGTGCTCGCGAATTTCGGCCGGCTGCCGATGCTGACGCTCGGCGGCGTGCCGGTCGGGCGCATCGTCGCGCAACGGCGTGCGGCCGAGGCCGCGCATGTGGCGCTGCCGGAGCAAGGGTCGATCATCCTGCTGCTGGCTACCGACGCGCCGCTCGATGCGCGGCAATTGTCGCGGCTCGCGCGCCGTGCAGGTGCGGGGCTGGCTCGCACGGGCTCGGTCTACGGGCACGGCAGCGGCGACATCGCGCTCGCTTTCTCCACCGCCTGCACGATCGCGCACGACGCATCGACCATCGCGCTGCCCGCCCTCGTCGCCGATGCGGCGCTCGATCCGCTGTTCATGGCCGCGGCCGAAAGCGTCGAGCATGCGATCGCCGACGCGCTGCTGCAGGCCGTGACGGTGGCCGGGCGCGACGGCCACGTGCGGCAATCGCTGCGCGATGCGGTGCCCGATCTCGATCGCCTGTTCAACGAAGGCCACGAAGGACGTCTTATCCAGTCATGAAGATCCTGATTTCAACCGACATCGAAGGCGTTGCCGGCGTATTCGCCACCGAGCAGACGCGCGCCGGCAATCCGGAATACGAGCGCGCGCGCCGCTGGATGACCGCCGAGGCGAACGCAGCGATCGAAGGCGCGTTCATGGGCGGCGCGCAGGCGGTGTGGGTCAACGATTCGCACGGCGGTTTTCGCAACCTGCTGCCCGACGGGCTCGATGCGCGTGCGCGTGTCGTGCTCGGCAAGCCGCGCACGCTCGGGATGATGACGGGCCTCGAACAGCAGCCCGACCTCGTGTTCATGATCGGCTATCACGCGAAATCGCAGACGCGCGGCGTGCTCGCGCACACGATCAACGGCTTCGCGTTCACGCAGGTATGGCTGAACGGCGTCGAACTCGGCGAAGCCGGGCTGTACGGTGCGCTGGCGCGGGAATACGGCGCGCACGTCGCGCTGGCCACGGGCGACGACGTGTTCGCGGCGGAAACGCAGCCGTTGTTTCCGGATGCGCATTTCGAGACGGTCAAGACGGCCGGCGGTGCGTCGAGCGGCGATACGCTCACGCCCGCCGCGTCGTGTGCGCGGATCGCAACGGCTGCGCGCGAAGCGGTTGCGCACGCACTGTCGGCAGGCGTGCGCGCCGGCGCCCATCGGCCCGCGCCGGCCGCGTGCACGCTGCGCGTGCAGACGGCGGCGCTGGCCGACCTGTTCTGCGTGCTGCCGCAACTGGAGCGCGTCGATGCGGTGACGTTGCGCTTCGACGGGCCTTCGGTCGAGCATGTGGTGCGCACGCTGAACAGCTTGTCGGCGATGTCGTTCATGCTGCGGTGATGCGCATTGCCGCCATCCTGCTTGCGCGCCGCGCGTCGTCAGGCGTTGCCGCCGGGGTTCGCCGTCACGGCGAGCAGGAACGCTTCCATCGCCGCGACCAGCGCGAGCGGCGTCTCGTTCATCGGGTAGTGGCCCGCATTGCGCAGCACGTCGACGGTGGCGAGCGGGTAACGCCGCAGGTAGGTGCGGGCCATCAGTGCCGCGTCGAACGCCGGATCGTGCTCGCCGATCAGCACCTTTACCGGATGGATGCCGGCGATCTCGTCGCCGAAATCCGTATCGGCCCACGCGCGGAAGTACGCGCCGAACGCCGGCGACGAAGAACGGGCTGCCGAATACGCGGCTTTCCACTCGACCCAGGAGGCGGGCAGCCGGCCGCCGGTGCTGCGATCGATGATGGTCCGGCGATCGGCGACGTGGTCGGCGGCACGTTCGAATAGCGCACGTTTCTCCGCGTCGAACGGCAGGCCGCCGCACGGCACGGGCGTGATCGGCACCAGCGCGCGCACGCGCTCGGGCGCGATGACGGCGACTCGCTCGGCCGCCATCGCACCCATCGAATGGCCGACGATGCTGAAGGTCGCGAAATCGAGCGTGTCGGCCAGCGCGAGCGCGTCGCCGGCGATCTCGTCGATCGTGAAGTGGCCCGCTGCGTCGCGCATGCGGCCGTAGCCACGGTAGTCCATGAATACATAGCTGAAGTGCTCGCGCGACAGCCACGCTTCGACCGGTTCGAACGCGTGGGCGTCGCCGAACCAGCCGGGCAGTACAAGAACAGGGTGGGGGCCGTCCCCCACGCGATGAAACGTATTCGGCATGTCCGCTCCGATGCAGTGGTAATCCGGCCTGTCAGGCCGACGGGTCTTGCGGCCGTCAGGTCGCGCAAGCGTGGAGCGGATCGTAGATCGCGCGAAGGAGACCCGCCTTCGATATCGGGTCATTGATGATGGAATTCGGGCCGTGAGAAATACGCTGTTAGATCCCTACGAAAACATTCCGCGAAGCGTGGTCGTGACTGCAAACGACTATGCGGCGGGCACGACGTTTCCGGAGCACGCGCACGGACGCGGGCAATTCGCGTTCGCGTCGCGCGGCACGATCAGCGTGTCGACGCCGCACGGCCGCTGGCTGGTGCCGCCGCAGCGCGCGTGCTGGGTGCCGGCCGGCGTGCGGCACGAAATGACGATGACCGGGCCGGTCACGATGCTCAACACGTTCGTGTCCGGCGACGCCGCGCAGGAGGCGGGCCTGCCCGAGCAGTGCGGTGTGTATGGCGTATCGGCGCTGCTGCGGCAACTGATCGACGATGCGATCGACCTGCCGGCCCTGTACGACGTCGACGGGCGCGCGGGCAAGCTGATGGCGCTGCTGGTCGCGGAAATCGCGACGATGCCGCGCCTGTCGCTGCATGCGCCGCTGCCGGCCGACGCACGGCTGGCGAAGGTGTGCCGGCACCTGCTCGCGTCGCCGTCGATCGCGGCCGATCTCGACCAGGTGGCCGCGGACGCGGGCTTGAGCCGCCGCACGTTCACGCGGCAGTTCCGCGCGCAGACTGGCGTGAGTTTTGCCGTATGGCGCCAGCAGGTGTGCATGCTCGCGGCGATCGCACGCCTGAGCGACGGGCAGCCGGTGACGCGGGTCGCCCTCGATCTCGGGTATGCGAGCGCCAGCGCGTTCACGTCGGCCTTTCGCCGCATTCTGGGCGATACGCCGAGCCGCTATCTGGAGATTCGGCGCTAACCGGAAGGAAGCGGCGCACGGCACGCCGGTCTGCCGGTTGCCGCCAAAAAAATACGCGCCTGCCAACTTCGGTCAGACGCGTTTAAAGGCACTCGGTCAGAAAAAATGCGCGCCCAGCCTGCCGGACGATGTCGCGCATGACATGCGTAATTGTTGCCTATTCCGATTCAATCTCATCGAAGCGTTGCGGATAGCGAAGAATACGCCGCATAACGCGCAAACGATATCGTGTCGGACGAACGACTTGTGTGCTATCGCAGCATGCGTTTCAATCGCGCGTTCGATACGGGGGCGGAAGGCCCGTGGCAAGGCCGTCGGCACCCGCGACGCGGCTGGATGCGCTGCAGCATCGAATGATGACGGCGGACCATGAAAAACGCCGCGTGGCGCGATGCCTGTCGGTATCGCGCCACGCGGCGGTGCGGTAGCGAGCGAAGCCGGCGTGCGCCGGCACGCGCGTCACACGTCGAAGAACACGGTTTCGTCCGGCCCCTGCATGCGGATGTCGAAGCGGTAGACCACCGGGCGGCCCGGCTGCGCGTCGCGTTTCGCGACGAGCGTCGCGCGGCGCTCGGCCGGCACGGCGTTCAGCACCGGGTCGGCTGCGTTCGCGGCGGCTTCGTCGTCGAAGTACACGCGCGTGAACGCGTGGGTGAGGATCCCGCGCATCATCACGGTCACGTTGATGTGCGGCGCTTCGCCGGCGGCGATGCGGCCCGGCTTCACCGTCTCGATGACGAAGCGCTGCTGCGCATCGGTGCCGGTGCCGACCCGCGCGAAGCCCGTGAAGCCGGATTTCGCGATGTCGTCGCGCGACGCGGGGTAGCGGCCTGCGCTGTCCACCTGCGTGAATTCGAGCACCGCGTCGCCGACGACGTTGCCGTCACCGTCGAACACCTGGCCGACCAGCAGCACGTGCTCGCCTTCGGCGTGTGCCGCGGCGATCGTCGGCGTGAACAGGCTCTTCAGGTCGTAGTCGTATTGCTGCGGGCACAGGCCATACGCGAAATACGGGCCGACCGTCTGCGAAGGGGTTTGCTTCAGCGTCGTCATGGTTCAGCGCTCCATCGGGGTAGCGTCGCGGCCGCGCAGCACGATGTCGAATTCGTAGCCGAGCGCATAGCCTTCTTCGGTGATGTCCATCGAGAAGCGCGAGATCAGGCGATCGCGCGCGGCCTCGGGCGTGCCCTGGAAGATCGGGTCGTACGCGAGCAGCGGGTCGCCGGGAAAGTACATCTGCGTGACGAGACGCGAGCCGAAGTAATCGCCGAACAGCGAGAAGTGGATGTGATTCGGGCGCCACGCGTTCGGATGGTTGCCCCACGGGTATGCGCCGGGCTTGATCGTCAGGAAGCGGTAGCGGCCTTCGTCGTCGGTCAGGCAACGGCCGGCGCCGAGGAAGTTGGGGTCGAGCGGTGCGTCGTGCTGGTCGACCTTGTGCACGTAGCGGCCGGCTGCGTTCGCCTGCCACACCTCGACGAGCGTGTTGCGCACGGGCTTGCCGCCTTCGTCGAGCACGCGGCCCGTGACGACCATGCGCTCGCCGAGCGGCTCGCCGTTCTTCACGGCGTTTTTCGTCAGGTCATGGTCGAGTGCGCCGAGATCTTCGGCGCCGTAGACGGGTGCGTACTGGTCGCGGAGCTTCTCCTTCAGCGGGATCAGCGGGCGCGTCGGGCCGCGCTTCACGGACGAACGGTACTCGGGGTGGACATAGGCCGGATGCGACGGCCAGTCGCGCGGCGTGAGGATCGTGGGGGAATCCATCGGGCGTCTCCTGTCAGGTATTTCGCGAAGTGGATGGCACGACTTTAGCCAATCCGGAAAGTTATGCAAAATGACCTTTTTTCGCGAATCGCATAACCGTTGGTTATGTTCGACGCACCAATGAAAAATTCCGCCGGACAGGGTGCCTGTCCGGCGGAAAAAACGATCGGGCTTCGCGTCGTCGGTGACGACCCCGTGCACGGCCCTCCAGCCAGCCCGTCGCTGCTTTTTTGTGTTGTCGTTCTTGTTGTTATCCGGTCTCCCTGGGCGCCTGTTATGACTGGCGGCCGGGATCGAACACGATCCCGTCGAATTCGAGTGACAGCGTGCCGCTGCGCAGCAGTGCGGCCGGCGTCGCATTCCGGTCGGCACCGAGCACATCGCTCACGTAGCCCGCGCAGAACCCGCGCCGCGTCCGCAGGTTGAAACGATTGCCGAGCAGTGCGTCGATCCGTTGTTCGGTGGTTGCGTGCACCTGACGCTGCGCATCGACGGTCGGCGCCGCGACGCGACGGGCCAGCGCGATGCGACCGCCGTCGGTCCTGGCGACGAAGCGCGACAGCGGCGTGAGCTTCGTCCACGCAAACGCGGATTCGGCGATCACGGGCTCGTCGCCCGACGTGTCGACGACGATGCCGAAGCGATTGGCCCACGCACCCGTCGCGCCCGTCGCACCTGACGCGTCGCGCGGCGCATTCGACGGCACGCGGATGAACACGAGATCCCCGACGTGCGCGCCGGCGGCCAGCGTGCGGACCGTGGCGAGCGGCATCGTGCGATCCGTGTCGCGGGCATCGCGCGGGGCGGTGTGATGCGATTCGTAGGCAGCGGTTTCGGTTCGGGTGGTCATGTCGGCTCCGTCGTTCAGTGACAGCACGGAGCGGATTATGCAGACAAGTATCCGAAAGTGTGCTTCTGCGTGTGCAGGTAGCCTAATATCTGACCTTAAGCATCACTTTTTGATACCAAAATGACCGAAACCGCCCAACTCATCGACATGCTGAAGCGCCAGCTGAAGGCGCAGGGCATGACCTACCGCGACGTCGCGCGTGCGCTCGACGTTTCCGAGACCAGCGTGAAGCGGCTGTTCGCCAGCGGCCGTTTCACGCTGGAGCGCGTCGTGGAGATCTCTCAGCTGCTCGGCTATACGCTGGCCGAACTCGTGCAGGAGGCGTCCGCGTCGGCGCCGAGGCTGCGCGTGCTGACCGAGCAGCAGGAGGCGCTGCTCGTGTCCGACGACAAGCTGCTGCTCGTCGCCGTCTGCGCGATCAACTACTGGACCGTGGAGGACATCGTGTCGGTCTATCAGGTGACGAAGGCCGAGTGCGTGAAATATCTGCTGATGCTTGACCGGATGAACGTCGTCGCGCTGTTGCCGGGCGACCGGATTCGCGTGCGCGTCGCGCGCGATTTCGACTGGCTGCCCGGCGGCCCGATCCGCCGTTACTTCCACGCGCACGCGCTCGGCGATTTCCTCGACAGCCGCTTCGACGGGGAAGGCGAGACGATGACGTTCTCGCAAGGGATGCTCACGGAGGCCGCCTCCGCGGAGCTCGAACTGGAGTTGCGGCGGCTGCGCAGCAAGGCGGCCGCGCTGCATGCGGAATCGTCGTCCGCGCCCCTCGCGCAGAAGCGCGGCACCAGCTTGCTGATCGCGAAGCGGATGTGGGAGCCGGCCGGTTTCCAGGCACTGCGGCGCAACGCGTGAGGCATCGTCGAGTGCTTGGGGCTATCCGGAAAGTTATGCAAAATGGCATTTCATCGTCAATCGCATAACCACCCGTTATGAATAACCGTATCGCCGACGGCCGCGTCAAGTTCCGGCACCTGCAGTGCTTTCTCGCGGTCGCCCAACTGGGCGGCGTGCAGAAGGCAGCCGAAAGCCTGTCGATCACGCAGCCAGCCGTTTCGAAAACGATCGCCGAACTGGAGGCGATCCTCGGCGTGAAGCTGTTCGAGCGCGGCCGGCAGGGCGCGCAGCCGACCCGCGAGGCGCAACTGTTCATGCCGCACGCGAACGCGTGCGTGCTGGCGTTGCGGCAAGGTGTCGGGCTGCTTGCACGCGAAGGCGGCGCTGCCGCGGCGACGCTGGAAATCGGCATGTTGCCGACCGTCGCGGCATCGCTCGCGCCCGCGTTGATGAAGGCCCTTGCCGAGCGCTGGCCGCGCGTCGTGGTGCGGATCGCGACGGCCGCGAATGCCGATCTGCTCGAGCGCCTGAAGTCCGGCGCGATCGAGTGCGCGATCGGCCGGCTGTCGGAGCCGGAGCGGATGATCGGGCTCGCGTTCGAGCAGTTGTACAACGAGCCGCTCGTCGCCGTCGTGCGCGCCGGGCATCCGTTGCTCTCGAATGCGGCGCCGGCGGCCGAGCTTGCGCGCTATCCGGTCGTGTTGCCGCCGTTCGGCACGCTGATCCGCCAGTCGGCCGAGCAGCTGCTCGGCGCTTGCGGCGTGCCGCCGCTGGATTCGTTCATCGAGGTGTTGTCGATATCGGTCGCGCGTGCGCTGGCGCTCGAAAACGACGCGGTCTGGTTCGTGCCGCTCTATGCGGCCGAATATGACCTGTCGGCCGGGGTGCTGGCACGCCTGCCGCTGCCGTCGGCAGGCACCGACGAGCCGGTCGGGCTGGTGCTGCGCACCGATGCGCAGCCGTCGCTGGTCGCGCGGACGCTGATCGATGCCGTGCGCGACATCGCGCGGTCGCGGTTCGGCGAGACGGGTGAACGCGGGACGTCACGCGCGGCGCGCAAGCCGGCTCGTCGCGACGATTGAGCCGGCGGACCGCCCCGCGTTCCCGGCTGCCGGATTGGCCATCCGGTCAGTAGCGGGCCGCAGGGTGCTTGGCATATCGTACCTATTTTGGTACGATTGGTGTCAGGACGATGACGAGACAGCAGATCCAGGTCACGCTCGGCGTGCGGTTCTTCCAGACGGCTCGTGGCAACGAGCCGGTGCGCGAATGGCTGAAGGCGCTCGGGCAAGCGGAGCGAAGGGCGATCGGCGAAGAGATCAAGACCGTTCAACTCGGCTGGCCGCTCGGCATGCCGCTGGTCCGGAAGATGGCGCAGGATCTGTGGGAGATCCGCGTGATGCTGCCGGGGCGGAGCGCCCGCGTGCTGTTTACGGTCGCCGGCGACACGATGGTCCTGCTGCACGGCTTCTTCAAGCAGTCGCGGGCCACGCCGTCGGACGATCTCGATGTCACCGTCGCGCGCCTGAAAGCGCTGATGCGCGCCATCTGAATTCCCCGGTTGCGCCGGAACGCACCGTCTTCGACGGTCAGGCCACCGGCAACGCCATGCACTGGAGTACCCATGACGACCACGAACAATCCGCATATCGGCAGCGATTTCGATACCTTCCTCGAGGAGGACGGCAATCTCGAAGCGGCCACCGCCACCGCGATCAAGCGCGTGATCGCCTGGCAGATCGGGCAGGAAATGAAGGCGCAGCACATCACGAAAACCGCGATGGCCGCGCGGATGAAAACCAGCCGCGCCGCGCTCAACCGTCTGCTCGACGAAACCGACACGAGCCTCACGCTTGCGACGCTCGCGAGCGCGGCCACCGCGCTCGGCAAACGGCTCAGCTTCGAGCTGGTGCCCGCCTGACGGGCGCGAAGCATCGGCACATGACCGAGGCTGCGCCCTCACGGGTGATGCGCACTGCGAAGTGGCTGGCGGAGTGGCCGGCAATCCGGCCAGCGGTTCGGTGACGATCAGCCCGCGCGTCGCCGCAAGCAGGCGAGTGTCGGCCCGCGCGCAGTTGCCGGGTCACTGACGCGGGGCGGCCACCTGCAGATAGAGCAGCGCACCGCCCGCGAGCATCAGCGGGCACAGGATGTACCAGCCGGTCGTCAGGAACAGCCCGGCCACCGCGACCAGCGAAATCCATGCACAACGGTGTGCGATGCCGCCGCGCGGCAGCAGTTTCAGCGCGGCGGCCGCGCCGAGCCCGTACACCATCACGAAGCACCCGGAGGTGACGAGCACGAGCGGCTTCGGCCCGACGTCCGACAGCGTCGTCGCAGCCAGTGCGACCACTGCGAGCAGGGCGATCACGCCAAGGCTGCGGCGCGGCACGCCGCCGACCTGGCTGCCTTGCGCGAGCCATGCGGGCAATGCGCCGTCGCGCCCGAGCGCCGCGCCGAGTTTCGCCGCGCCCGCGAAATACGCGTTCATCGTACCGAGCGTGAGCAACAGTGCGGCCGCGGCGGCCAGCACCTGCGCATGGCCGCCGATGCCGCCCGCGATCAGTTCGGCGAGCGGCGCACCCGATCCGCCCGCGGAAGGCCCGAGCACCGTCACGCTCGCGGCCGCTACCGACAGATACAGCAACCCGACCACCACGACCGCGATTCCCGCCGAGCGCGGCATGTCGTGCGCGGGGCGACGGAATTCGGCCGCGAGATGCGTGATCGCTTCCCAGCCGGCGAAACTCCACACGAGCAGCGCGGCAGCCTGGCCGACCGCGAGCCAGCCATGCGGTGCGAACGGATGCAGGTTCGCGGTGTGCGCATGCGGCGCGGAAGCGAGCACCGCGGCGAGCAGCAGCGTGACGAGCAGCGCCGACAACACGAGCTGCATGCGGCCCGAAACGGTGACGCCGAATGCATTCGCGGCCGACACCGTTGCGATCAGTGTGGCAGCCGTGACGATGACCGTCGTGTGCCCGCCGCCCGTGACGGCCGCGACGTATGCGCCGCCGAACATGGCGGCAGCCGGTGCGCCGGCCGGTACCGCGAAGTAGAAGCACCAGCCGACGATTGCCGCGGCCTTCGGTCCGAATGCGCGGCGCGCGTAGGTCGATACGCCGCCTGCATCGGGATAGCGCGCGCCGAGTGCGGCGAAGGTGGCCGCGAGCGGTCCGGACAGCACGACCAGCGCGGCCCATGCGAGCAGCGAGGCCGGGCCCGCGACCTCGGCGGCCAGTGCGGGCAGCGCGATCACGCCGGTGCCGAGCACGGCGCCGATATAGAGCGCGGCGCCCTGGAAAATGGTCAGCGAGCCCGCGTGATGAGCGGCGGGTGATTCGACATGCGAGGGCATGGACAGCAGTCTCCGGAAGTCTTGTCGTGTTCGAGCGCGGGCGCCCGCGCGGAAAATCGTTCGATGCTACCCGAACGACGGCGGCCGCGCGGCCCGGCGATCAGTAGTCCGTGCGGTGTCGCGTGTCAGCCGATGTCACCAGTGGCGTGCGAGTCGCAGGCGGGCATCCTCGCGCGCGGTGGGCGACAGCTCGAGTGCGTAGTGGAATGTTCCCGAAACCAGCGAGGCGACGGGCACGCCGTCGCGGAACAGCACGCGATTGCCGGCGAGCGCCGGCACCTTGTCGCCGGGCAGCAGCGTGCCGGCGAGGTTCAGCGGATCGGCGCCGGTCACGCACACGTACTGACCGTCGCCCGGTTGGCGACGCAGTTCGCGCAGGATCGGGATCGCTTCCGGCAGCGCGAACTGCTCGCCCGCGAGCCCGGCGACGAAGCGTCCGCCGCGAATCTCGCCGCGCGCTTCGAGGCGCTGCAGTACCCGCACGAGTTCGCGCCAGCTCGGCAGCCAGTCGGCTTCGCGTTCGAGCAGCCGCCAGAACACGACACCGTAGCGGCGCAGCAGCGTCCACGCGATGTGTTCGAGCGCGTCGGGGTCGGTCGCGGCCTGGCCGCGTTTCGGCATGGGCGCATCGTCCGATGGCGCGTGACGTTGCACGAGTGCCCAGCGGCCCGCGTCGTCCATCCCGCCGATCAGCGCGCCGCCGCGCCGGGTGCGTGGCGCATAGGTCGCGCTGCGCTTGACGGCGGGCTTCAACAGCGCACGCAGGCCCGCGTAGCTGTCCGCATTCACGAGGCCGGCCGACACGAGTTCGCCGAGCGCCTGCTCGAGTTCGACGGGCAGCATGTGCAGGTCGTCGAGCAGCGCATCGAAGAACATCGCGCCATGCGCGGCGAGGGTGTCGCGTACCTGCGTGGCCCGCGCGGACAGCGCCGGTTGCGCATCGGGATCGCGCAGCGCCTGCCATGCGGACAGGTGGCGGCGCGGCAGCAGCACGATCGGCGTCGTCTTCACGGGTGTGCCGGCCGCGCGGGCCGGTGCGCCGATGCGTGTCCACACGAGCTTGCCCGAGCGGCACAGCTCGTCGAGGCCGCCCGCCATGTAGTCGGTGAGGCGCGCGGGCAGCAGCGCGTCTTCCCAGGCGCTCGCCGCGGCCTCGTAGCCCTCGAGCTGTTCGACCACGGCCGCGAGTGCGTCACGGCCCGTGCCGCGGGTGTCCGGTGTCAGGTGTTGCCAGTGGAGCAGGAAGCGCATGAAATCGGCGCGCTCGACCGGCTCGATCTCGCGGCGCAGCCGCTTCACCGTATAGCGATGAATGCGCGCAAGCAGATGGCGTTCGCACCATTCGTCCACCGTCGTGCCCGGTGTGAACCGGCCGCGCATTACATAGCCTTCGCGCTCCAGCGCCGCGAGTGCCGTCGCGATCGACGCAGGCGGCAGGCCGAGCGGTGTCGCGATCGCGTCGAGCGCAAGCGGCCCGAAGCCGGTGAGCCGCGCGCGGATCACGTCGACGAGCGCCGCATCGGCTTCCCACGGCTGCGCACAGGCGGCCGGCACCTTGAGCGCCGGTGCGATGCGCGCGTCGGGATGTAGTGCACGCACGCACACGAGCCGTTCGACTGGCACCCACAGCACGGCGTCGTCAGGTGTCACGAGTTTCGTCGCACGGCGGCGTTCGGCGAGTTCCGCGAGCCGGTCGAGCCAGCCTTCGTGTTCGCGTGCTTCGCGATCGGAGATGCACGCGAGCGTGAGCAGCGCGTCGTGCATTTCGTCTGCGTCGCGCACGAGTGGCCACGCTTCGTCGCGCACCGCATCGATCGCGTCGGCGTCGAGTGCGCCGAGATCGTCGGCCGATTCGGGATCGCTCCAGCGGCGCGACTGCACGGCCTGCGTGCGGCGCTCCTCGAGCGGTGCATCGTCGAGGAACGCGTAGGGTTTCGCGTTCAGGATCTCGGCCGCGAGCGGCGACGGCGCGGGCAGGTCGCGCGCGACGAGTTCGATCGCGCCGCTCTCGATCCGGCGCAGCAGCGCAAGCCAGCCATCGGTGTCCATCGCGTCGTGCAGGCAGTCGTCGAGCGTCTGGTCGACGAGCGGGTGATGCGGAATCTCGCGCTCGCCGACGATGTTCTCGAGGCACGCGACCTGATCGGGGAACACGGTTGCGAGCAGATCCTCGCTCTTCATCCGCTGCAGTTGCGGCGCGGTGCGCTTGCCGCCGGTGAAGCGCGGCAATGCAAGCGCGGTCGTCGCGTTCCAGCGCCAGCGCACGCCGAACATCGGCGCGTCGAGCAGGGCCTGGACCAGCACGTGCTCGGCGCTGGCCGAACGCAGGTAGCGCCACACTTCGTCGAGCGCGAAGCTGTGCGCGAGCGACAGCGACAGGATGATCGCGTCGTCGGTCGCGGCCGCCTGCAGCTCGAAGTTGAAACTGCGGCAGAAGCGTTTGCGCAGCGCGAGCCCCCAGGCGCGGTTGATGCGGCTGCCGAACGGCGAATGGATCACGAGCTGCGTGCCGCCCGATTCGTCGAAGAAGCGCTCCATCACGAGCGTGTCCTGCGTCGGCAGCGCGCCGAGCGCGGCGCGCGTGCGCGCGAGATAGTCGGCGATCTGGTGCGCGGCGTCGGGCGACAGGTGAAGATCGTCGACGAGCCAGCGCAACGCCGGCGCGAGGCGGCTTTCAGCGGTGCCGGGGGCAACGGTGTCGTGCGGCAGGTCGAGCGAGGCTTCGGCCTTGGTCCCGGCCGTTGACTTCGCATTCGCGCCGGCTTTGGCGTCGGTTCGAGGTGGGGACCTCCCGCCGGCCCCGTCACCGGTGCCGTCGCGGCGCTTGCCACGTGCCGTCAGCCGGTCGCCGTCGGCGAACAGTCCGTCGAGCCGCGCACGCAGCCGGCCGACCGCCGCCGACAGCTCGTCGCTGCGCCCCGGCGCCTCGCCGAGCCAGAACGGAATGTTCGGCGACTGGCCCTGCGCGTCCTCGACACGCACGCGGCCCGTTTCCACGCGAATGATTCGGTACGACTGGTTGCCCAACTGGAACACATCGCCGGCGAGGCTCTCGATCGCGAAATCCTCGTTGACCGTGCCGACCTGGATGCCCTGCGGTTCGAGGAGCACCGCGTAGTCGGCCATGTCGGGGATCGTGCCGCCCGACGTAGTGGCGGTCATCATCGCGTTGCGGCGCCCGCGCACGGTGCCGCCGACCACGTCGCGATGCAGGTATGCGCCGCGCACGCCGCGCCGGCTCGTGAAGCCTTCGGCGAGCATCTTCATCACTTCGTCGAAGCGCTCGCGCGTCAGCCGCGCGTACGGCGCTGCTCGCGTGAAACTCGCGTACAGCGCGTCTTCCTGCCATTCCGCGCACGCCACTTCGGCGACGATCTGCTGTGCGAGCACGTCGAGCGGCGCTTCGGGAATGCGCAGCGCGTCAAGTTCGCCGCGCTGCACGCAATCGAGCAGCGCGGCGCACTCGACAAGTTCGTCGCGCGACAGCGGGAACAGCCGGCCTTTCGGTACGCCGCCGACATGGTGCCCCGAACGGCCGACGCGCTGCAGGAACGGTGCGATCCCGCGCGGCGAACCGACCTGGCAGACGAGATCGACGTCGCCGATGTCGATGCCGAGTTCAAGCGATGCGGTGGCGACGAGCAGTTTCAATTCGCCGCGCTTCAGGCGCTGCTCGGCGTCGAAGCGGTGCTCCTTCGCGAGACTGCCGTGATGCGCGGCGATCGCTTCCTTGCCGAGCCGGTCGGCGAGATGGCGCGCCATGCGCTCGGCGGTGCGCCGCGTGTTGACGAACACCAGCGTCGTGCGATGCGCAGCCGCGAGGCCGGCGATGCGGTCGTACACCTGCTCCCACACGTCGGTTGCCATCACGGGCTCGAGCGGCACGTTCGGCAATTCGAGCGCGAGGTCGCGCTCGCGCGTGTGGCCCGTGTCGACGATCGTGCAGTCGCGCGGCGCGTCAGCCGGGCCGCCGACCAGGAAGCGCGCGACCGCGTCGATCGGCTTTTGCGTGGCCGACAGACCGATACGCGGCAGCGCATGGCCGGCCAGCGCGTCGAGACGTTCGAGCGACAGCGCAAGATGGCTGCCGCGCTTCGATGATGCGAGCGCATGGATTTCGTCGACGATGACCGAGCGCACGTTCGACAGCATCTGTCGCCCCGACGTGGACGACAACAGCACGTACAACGACTCGGGCGTCGTGACGAGGATGTGCGGCGCGCGCTTGCGCAGTGCGGCACGTTCGGCCTGCGTCGTGTCGCCGGTGCGCACGGCGGTGCGGATCGCCGGCACCGGCAGGCCGAGTTGCGCGAGCGATTCGGCGATGCCGGCGAGCGGCGCATCGAGGTTCACGTGGATGTCGTTCGACAGCGCTTTCAGCGGCGATACGTACACGACGAGCGTCGCGTCGGGCAGCGTGCCGTCGTGCGCCAGCGCATCGCGCACCAGATCGTCGAGCGCGCACAGGAAGGCGGTGAGCGTCTTGCCGGAGCCGGTCGGCGCCGCAACGAGCGTCGAGCGGCCGGCCTTGATGTGCGGCCAAGCGAGCGCCTGCGCGCCGGTGGGCGCGGCGAACGTGCGCCGGAACCACGCGGCGACGGCCGGGTGGAACACGTCGAGCGCACTGGCGGCAGGGCGGGTAGCTGTGACGTCCATCGGAGCGTTGAAATGGGGTGCAAGCGCGCGGAGCGCGCTTGCGAATCGAATCGCCAGTGTGCCAGACGTCGCGCGCGCGTGCCGGGCAGGTGTGTCGGCGATCCAGATTCAGATGGGGGCGTGCATCGCACTTTCAACGAACGAAAAGTTGCATGCGCGTCGGCATGCCGATCGCGCGTCGAATGGTGACGAATTGCAACTAGACGCGATGCAGCCAGCCGAGCCACTGTTCGAGCAGCGGCGCGCGCGACCACAACGACTGCGCGAGCCACAGCGTGCCGCCCCATGCGGCGGCCACGACGATCAGGTCGCAATGCCCGCTGTTCCACAGGTTCAGTGAGTGGCGCCGCCAGATCCACGGCACGCCGAGCGGATTCGGCCAGTCGGCGAGCAGATGCATGATGCCGCCGCATGCGAAGCCGAACAACGGCGCGGCCCATAGCGGATGCGGATGATGGATGAGCCCGTGCCATCCGAGCGCCAGCAGCGCGATCCAGCCGATGCCCCAGTGCGTGACGGTGCGATGCGTGATCCACAAGCGGCGCTTGCGGCTCCACCATGCGACTTCGAGCCAGTCGGGCGCAGTGCCGCCCGCGACGCCCGCCGCGAATGCGGCGAGCATGCCTGTGTGCCACGGGCCCGTGGCGCCGGTTTGTGCGACGAGGACAGCGGCGGCGACACCGGCGGCGAAGCCGGACGCATGATGCGCATTGTGTGATGCCATAGGAAGCGAGACGAAGAAAGGTGAAGCGGTGCGTGCACGAAAAAATTGATGCAGCGCGAAAGCGGGGCGCTATCTTCGCAGATCGGTCCGTGCAGCGGGAGGGACGTTTGCAGATTTTTTTGTACGTAGCACGTGGTCTTCCGCGCAGTTCGCAACTTTCAGTTTTTTGTGCGTTGCGTGATGATCTACACCGCGTGCCGTTTCGACCGATCCGCATACCTGTTCGGAAGCCTTTACGTGACCTTGCGCCGATGACGAATACGCTTTCATTGCACGCCCGTGTTCGACCCTTTTTGTCCCCCTATACTACGAAACCGGATATGTCCGTCGGCGCGCCGGCGGCCATGAGCGGAACAGGTGCTTTTCCTGGCTGAAGGAGATCCACATGGGGGACATGCAATGACTACGCTGAATCGCTTCAAATCATCCGCGGTCGCGCTCGCGACGGTGGCCGGCATCGGTTTCCTGCCGAACACGCCGGTCTATGCGAAGGGGCCGCAGCCGGCCGTCCTGACGAGCTCGGCAGTCGCGGTGGCCGACAAGTACAGCGCGGATGCCGCGGAGCGGATCTTCAAGGAAGGCGGCAACGCGATCGACGCGGCCGTCGCGATCGCGTTCACGCTCGCCGTCACGTATCCGGAAGCCGGCAACATCGGCGGTGGCGGCTTCATGACGATCTACAAGGACGGCAAGCCGTACTTCATCGACTATCGCGAGCGCGCGCCGCTCGCCGCGACGAAGGACATGTACCTCGACAAGGACGGCAACGTCGTCAAGGGCAT
Source organism: Burkholderia sp. SRS-25 (assembly GCF_004343765.1). Taxonomy (NCBI): domain Bacteria; kingdom Pseudomonadati; phylum Pseudomonadota; class Betaproteobacteria; order Burkholderiales; family Burkholderiaceae; genus Burkholderia; species Burkholderia sp. SRS-25. The sequence goes on along the minus strand of NZ_PTXM01000023.1, from coordinate 15,957 downwards.
GAGCCTGTACGGCCCGCGCGCGGCCGGCGTGCCGGGCACGGTCGCCGGCATGTGGGAAGCGCAGAAGCGCTTCGGCAAGCTGAAGTGGAAGCAGGTGCTCGCGCCGGCGATCCACTATGCGCGCGACGGCTTCGTCGTCGACGAACAGCTCGCGCAACGCGGCGTCGATGCATCGAAGGAGTTCGGCGGCAAGACCAACTTCGACAAGTATTTCTCCGGGCTGAAGGCCGGCGTGAACTTCAAGCAGCCGGATCTTGCCGACGTGCTCACGCGCATCGCGAACGGTGGCGCGGAAGGTTTCTACAAGGGCAAGACGGCGGAGCTGATCGCCGCGTCGATGAAGACCGGCGACGGCAACGGGCTGATCACCACCGAGGATCTTGCGCAGTACCGCGCGGTGTGGCGCCAGCCGGTGCAGGCGAAGTGGAACGGTTATGACGTGATCACCGCGCCGCCTCCGAGCTCGGGCGGTATCGGCCTCGTGCAGCTGCTGAAGATGAAGGCGGACCTCAAGCAGGACTTCGAGGGCGTGAAGCTCAACTCGCCGCAGTACATCCACCTCGTCGCGGAAATCGAGAAGCGCGTGTTCGCCGATCGTGCGCAGTATCTCGGCGATCCGGATTTCTACAAGGTGCCGATCGCGCAGCTGACCGACGACGCGTACATCGCGAAGCGGGCGGGCGAAGTCAACCCGAAGGAGCCGTCGGATACGAAGAGCGTGCAGCCGGGCCTCGGCACGACGATGCCGGAGAAGGCTGAAACGACGCACTTCTCGGTCGTCGACAAGTGGGGCAATGCCGTGTCGAACACATACACGATCAACGGCTATTTCGGCTCGGGCGTGATCGCCGACGGCACCGGCATCGTGCTGAACGACGAAATGGACGACTTCTCCGCGAAGCCGGGCGTCGCGAACATGTTCGGCGTGGTCGGCAGCGACGCGAACGCGATCGAACCGAAGAAGCGCCCGCTGTCGTCGATGTCGCCGACGATCATGACGAAGGACGGCAAGGTGTCGCTCGTGATCGGCACGCCGGGCGGCTCGCGCATCTTCACGTCGATCTTCCAGGTGATCAACAACATCTACGACTTCAAGATGCCGTTGAAGGAGGCCGTTGGCGCGATGCGGTTCCATCATCAGCTGCTGCCGCCGAACACGATCTTCTGGGAGCCGTACCACCCGATCGAAGGTGAACTCGCGAAGCAGATCGAGGCGCGCGGCTATACGCTGAAGGGGCAGGACTTCAGCGGCGACATCCAGGTGATCAAGATCGACGGCAACACGCCGGAGGCGATGGCCGACCCGCGCGGGCGCGGCGTGACGCGGATCATTCACTGACGCGAAGTGGCACGTGCGCGGTGGCGAAGGCGGCCGCGCACGCCGTGTTCCACAGCCGGGCGCCGCGCCGCCGGCTGCGGACCGCACTCAACCGGTGGCCCGGATGAATTCGGCGATGCGTGACGCGATGGCGTCGGGCGCATCCTCGAAGCAGTAGTGCCCGACGCCCGCCAGCCGTTCGACGGGCGCGGACGGAAACAGTGCCGTGAAGAGCGGCAGGAAGTGTTCGGCGCCGAGCGTTCGATCGGCGTTTCCCCAGATCGCGAGCGCGGGCTTGTCGCGTATCGCGCGCAGCGCTGCCGCATCGGGCGTCTCGAACCGGTGCGCGCCGGCGGCAAACCCGCGGGCCCATCCGATCGCGCCGAGACAGTCGGCCGGTTGCGCGAACGGCGCACCGTATGCGGCGATCCACGTGTCGCTGATAACCGCGTGATTTTCGAACCCGTTCAGCTTCAGCGTGCTCAGAATGTTGAAGCCGAGCTGACCGAGCACCGTCTCCAGCGTATCGTCCGCCGCCGCGCGCATGATCCACTGGAACCACGGCGCATCGCGACCATTCGCGCTCAGTCGGTCGATGAGATAGGGTTGGCCGAACGGCGTCGGCCCGTTCGCGGACACGATGCGCCGGATCCGATCCGGATGTCGCGCGGCAAGCCCCATGCCGACCGGGCCGCCGAAATCGTGCATCACGAGCGTGATGCGATCGAGGCCGAGCGCGAGCACGAAACGCTCCAGATTGTCGATGTGGTCCTGCAGCCAGTAGCTGCGGTCCTGCGGCGTCGCACTTTTGCCGAAGCCCATGTGATCGGGCACGACGACGCGGTGCGTCGGACCCAGCGCTGCGATCAGATGGCGGAACAGATAGCCCCACGTGGGTTCGCCATGCAGGCACAGGATGGTTTCGCCGTCGTGCGGGCCTTCGTCCACGTAGTGCATCCGGAAGCCGGACGCGTCGTCGAAATGCGGGGCGAATGGAAAGGTGCCATCGAACGTGGCATCGGGCCGGATCATCGAACGCTCCTTCGGATAGTCGGGTAGTTTGGTTTCAAATTGAAACCGAATTGAAGCGTAGGATATTGGGTTTCAAGTTGCAACCAAAAAGATGGCTGGGTCAACCGCAGATTGACTGGGCTACGGCTGCGTGATGACGTGCCGGAAGGAAGCAGTGCCGGAATTTATCGGCTGTAAATAGGAGTCGACGTGCCAATCGGGCCCAAATCGGTGGTTCCATTAGGCGGTCATGAACAGTCAGGCTCCGTACGATTGATCTTTTGTGTCGTGGGTTTTATATTGCAACCATTCATTTCACCGGAAACGACCGCCGTTCCGCCCGCATTCCGGGCGCGGCATCGCCCCCATGCATCGATGAACAGACGAACCACGCACGAGGATTCCCTTTGCGGTGTTGCCCGCCCGCTGGACGCGATCGGCGACTGGTGGTCGCTGCTGATCGTCCGCGATGCGTTTGACGGGTTGCGGCGCTTCGGTGAATTCCAGAAGAATCTCGGACTGGCCAAGAACATCCTGGCCGCGCGCCTGCGCAACCTGGTCGCGCACGGGATCATGGACATCGTGCCGGCCGCGGACGGCGGCGCGCATCACGAGTACGTGCTGACCGAGAAAGGGCGCGGCCTGTTTCCACTGCTCGTCGCGCTGCGGCAGTGGGGCGAGGATTTCTTCTTCGAACCGGACGAGGCGCACGTGCTGCTCGTCGACCGGAAGACCGGGCTGCCGGTCAGGAAGCTGGAGCTGCGTTCGCAAGATGGGCGCGTGCTCGGGCCGGAGGATACGCTCGTGCTGCCGCCACCGGACTGACGAGCGGCGATCGGGCCCGTGCCGCATTCAACTGCGGTCACTCGCCGCGTTGCTTTCGAGGAAGCTGTCCACCGCGATCAGCGACTGCTCGTCGAGCGTGCCCAGCACGCTTTTCAGCTTCAGCTGCAGCTTCAGCGCGTCGAGATAGCTGTCGAACAGCTTCTGCCGGATGCCCGAGATGTCGCGCCGCAGGTTCAGCGTTTCGTATGTCGTGCTGTAGCCGACCTGATGCGCCTTCATCGACGAATCGTACGCGAGCCGCGCGGCCTGCAGCGACTGCTGCAGCGCGCGGATGCGCTTGCCGACCGATTCGAGCGCGGACAACGCCTCGCGATGATCGGTGCCCAGTTGCTCCTCGACCTCACGCAGCCGGTTGCGGTATTGCTCGGTCACGTGCTCGGCCTCCACCTGCCGGTAGTACACGCTGCCGCCCGAGAAGATCGGAATCGTCACCTGCACGCCGACCGCGCTCTGATGGAAGTCCGAGCGGTCGGTGAGCCCGCGCAGGTTCGGATTGAGCCCGCGCGAATACGACGCGAACAGGTCGACGGTCGGCAAGTGCTCGGCGCCGACGCGCTTCGCGGCGAGCCGCGCGACCTGGACGTCGCGATATGCCTGCCGGTACGCGGGGTTGTCCTGCGGCGCGTATTCGCCCGACGGAATCCGCGGCGACGACCCGCGCATCGCGAGCCGCGGCCAGCGCGAGAAATCGATCGTCGAACCGAGCAGCGTCTCGTAGCGCGCACGGCGTGCGTCGACGTCGGTTTGCGCGAGGGCTTCGTCGGATTGCGCGAGGCTGCGGCGCGCCTCGATTTCGGCCGTATCGCCGATCGTCTTCATCCCGAGTTGCGCCATGCGGCGAGTATCGCTTTCGAGCCGGGTGAGCGCGTTCACTTCATCGTCGGCCGACTGCAGTTTCTCGCGCGCGCTCAGCAGCTCGAAGCATGCGTTCGCGACGCGCAGGATCAGGTCCTGCCGCGCTACCTCGAGCTTCTGTTTCGCTGATTCCTCGTACTCGGTTGCGCGCCGCATGTCGTACAGGTAGGGCACGTTGAACAGCGCCTGCGTGACCTGCGCGGAACCGTATGCGGCATTGCTCGACCCGCTGACGTCGATGCCGAACAGGTTCGCGTGCGTACCGTAGCGTCCCCATTCGAGTTGCGCGGCGGCCTGCGGCAGCATCTGCGCGCGCGCTTCGGGGAATTTCTGGCGGGCCGCGTCGTATTCGCTGCGCGCCTGCAGGTAGCGCGGGTCGTGCACGACCGCGTACTGGAACGCGGTGTCGAGGCAGAACGCATGCGCGTTTGCGGACAGGGAGGTCATCGTTACAGCGAACAATGTCACGGTTGCAAGTCGGGGATTCCACCTAGTCGAAAAACTTGATAGGGAATTACCCGCATTTCGCGTCGCCGATCCGCGATTCGTGCGCGTCGTTTCAAACATGGTTGTCTCCGTCTCCTGCCCGTGCCGCAATGCATTCCGGCGGGATTTAAACGTATTGAAATTGAAATTCAAACAGCGTGAATGCCTGCCAACCGTGATGCATCGGAAAACGCTACTGTAAGAGTGTGTCCTCCATTGAATTCCGATGCGCTCGCATGATAGCCTGATTTCGGCTCGTAATCGCAGTGATTATTAGATTAACAAGTCGCTAGGGATTAAAAGCCGTTTGTCTTTCAATGAAGGTTCTTTGCATCATCTTTATTTTTTACGAGGAGAGAATGATGAAGGTCATGACGACGGAACAGGTCAGGAATGTGCATGGCGGCGGTGCGATCAGCTCGCTGGGTAGCCTCGCCGTTGACGCCGCGCCGGTGGTGACCGCGCTCGGCCAGTTCCTGCCGAGCCTCGGCAATTACCTGCAGAACCCGAAGACGTTCAATAACACCGGCAAGTAACCGCCGTGCGCGGGGAGGCGCCCCCCGCGCGAAATGCTGCGAAACAGAAGGAAAATAATCGATCGCCGCAGTGGAAATAAAGCGAATCCGGAATGCATTATTTTCGGTTCGGGCGATTATCAGGAGACAGGAGTGCCGGATTATCCCCGTAATAAAGTGAACGGCCATTGAGATTGCAATTGGCTGACGGCGGCGGGCATTCCGACAATATAAAGGCCACAACGAATGCGAGACATCACGGAAGAACAGGCCCGCCAGATTCGCGGCGGCGCGTCGCTTTACTCCAATTCGGCCGCCTATACGGTCGATCTCGTCAACCAGTCGATCGGGACCACGCTCCAGGGCCTGATGACCCAGTACCAGACCCGCGCCGTCGAACAGTTCCGGATGTCGCTCGGTTCGTCGCGCTGAGCGGCTCGCCAAGCAGCCGGTAACACCGATCTTCCGTCGCAGCCGGCAGCGTGCCGGCTGCGCCCATGCGTATCGCGCACGACCCCGCCACGGGCCCGCCAGCGGCAGGCCCGGGCGGCGCGTCGTCGCGCCCCGGGTGTCCGACCATGCTCTTCAATACGCGTAAAGTCCGTCCGGTCCTGCAGGACGAGGTGACGGAGTGCGGCCTGGCCTGCCTCGCGATGATCGCGTCGTGGCACGGGCGCGAAACCACGTTGCGCACGCTGCGCAACCGCTATCCGGTCCGGATCGATTCCGGGCTGTCGTTCTTCGACCTGATGGAGATCTCGAACGATCTCGGCCTGCGTGCGCGCGGGCTGCAGTTCGACGCAGGCGAACTCGACGCGCTCAAGACGCCGTGCATTCTCCACTGGGGGATGAACCACTATGTCGTGCTGACGAAGGTCGGCTACGGCAGCGTGCACATCGTCGATCCCGCGCTCGGCGAGACGAAGCTGCCGCTCGCGCAGGCGCTGACGCACATCACCGGCTACGCGCTCGAATTGAATCCGGACATCGGCTTCACGCGGGCGGGGCATGCCGACCGGATCCGGCTGCGCGACTACCTCGAAGGGCTGACCGGCATCCGCAAGAGCCTCGCGATCGGCATTGCGGGCGGCGTCGCCGCGCAGCTCCTGCTGCTGCTCGGCCCGTCGTACGTGCAGTTGACGATCGACGAGGCGCTGAAGAAGACCGACGTCGACATCCTGTACCTGCTGACGATCCTGTTCGCGATCGTGTTCCTGTTCGACACGCTGTACGCGAACCTCGTCGGCAACATCAAGAGCTACCTGCGCAACATCGTGTCGCAGCAGCTGTCGGCGAACATGGTCGGGCATCTCGCGCGGCTGCCGATCGGCTATTTCCTGTTCCACAACACCGGTGATTCGATCTCGCGCGTGTCGTCGGTGTCGGAGGTCGGGCGTTTTCTCGTCGACGGGCTGGTCGGCGGGCTGCTCAATATCGTCACCTGCACGCTGACGCTCGTGCTGATGCTGTACTACAGCCCGGTGCTGGCCGGCATCAGCCTGGCCGGGATGGTGCTGTTCGCGCTGAGCCGGCTCGCGATCCAGCCGCAGTTGCAGGACGCGATGTCGCAGATCCTCACGCGCGGCGCCGAAGCCGACGCGCTGCTGATCGAGAACATTCGCTCCGCGCACTCGATCAAGTTGCTGTCTGCCGAAACCGCGCGCAGCAGCCTGTGGGTGAACGCGTTCACGCAGAAGCTGCAGGCGATGCGCCAGCAGGAGCGGCTGCAGTTGCTGTTCGACGCGATCTCGAAAGGGATCGTGCACGTCGAGCAGCTCGTGATCGTCACGTATGGCGCGTGGCTCGTGATGCATGGGCAGAGCACGATCGGCGTGATCTACGCGTTCATCCAGTACAAGAACCTGTTCGCCGACAAGTTCATCGACTCGATCCAGCTCTACGTGCGGCGCAAGGTGCTGCAGGTGCACATGGACCGCGTCGCGGACGTGTTGCAGACCGAGACGGAGGAGCCCGCGCCGGACGCGGTCGTGCGGCCGGTCGACGGTTTCGACGGCGCGCTGGCGATCCGCGCGCTGTCGTACACGCCGAAGGGCGGCAACCGCCCGATCCTGCGCGACATCTCACTCGACGTGCCGGCGGGCGGCAAGATCGCGATCGTCGGCCGCACCGGCAGCGGCAAGACGACGCTGCTGAACCTGATCTGCGGGCTCGCGCGGCCCGAGCCCGGCACGCTGTTCGTCGGTGGCGTGGATCTCGCGGAGGTGAACCTGCGGCAGTACCGCAAGCATCTCGCGGCCGTCACGCAGTCCGACCAGCTGTTTCGCGGCACGATCCGCGACAACATCACGAACTTCGCGCCCGCGCCGCGGATCGGCGCGATGTTCGATGCGGCGAAGCTCGCATGCATCCACGACGAGATCGAGCGGCTCGACCATCGCTACGACACGCCGCTCGGCGATACGCAGAAATTCCTGTCGGCCGGCCAGATGCAGCGGCTCCTGATCGCGCGGGCGCTGTATTGCGAGCCGCGCCTGCTGATCCTCGACGAATTTTCGTCGAACCTCGACCAGGCGACGACCCACGAGATCTGCCGCAACGTGCTGACGCTGCCGTGCACGATCGTGCTCGTCACGCACGACGCGTCGATCCTGTCGAGGGTCGACCGGATCTACGAGATGCAGGACGGTATATTGACCGATGTGACCGACGCCTGGCGTTCGGCCGAGGAGACGCGGTGATGCTCGGACGACTCTTTCTGCTCAATCCGTTCTCGTATGCGTTCCTGGCGCGGCGCGCGGTGCGCGCCGTCGCGCTGCGCACGTCGCCCGCGCGCGGGCTGCGGCTGATGCGGTGGTGCTCGGGCGCATGCCTGCGGTGTTTTCCGTGCATTCGCGAGTCGATCGAGCGTGCAGTTTCATACATGCTGAGCGCGCACCTGAACGACGATCCGCGACGCGTGCGGGAAGTGTCGGCGGCGATCGTGCGCGAGCTGTTCGAAGCCGAGTTCGCGGGGCTCAAGCTGCGGTCGCACAGCCTCGAATCGATGAAGTCGATGATCGATGAAATGACGTGCGAAGGCGACGAGCAATTGCGAGCGGCGCTCGTGCGCGGCGGCCCGCTGATGCTCGCGGGGCTGCACTTCGGCAACCTGATGCTGTTCGTCACGAAGCTGCGCTTCATGATTCCCGACGATCGCAAGCTGATGGTGATCCTGCATCGCGATGCGCCGGGCGCGTTCTTCGACGATGCGCTGCGGCTCGTCGCCGAACACGGCGCCGGTGAAGTCGAGTTCATCGACATCGAGGAGCGCGTGCACCTGCGCCGGCTGATCACGAGCCTGCGGCGCGAGGCGCCCGTGTTCCTGCTGTTCTCCGACCTGCACGGCAAGTTCGGCAAGACCAACCGCTGCCGGCTCGGCGGCCGCTGGGTGCGGATGGCCGGCGGCGGCGTGAAGCTCGCGGTCGAGCAGGGGATTCCGCTGCTCGTTGCGTATGCGACAGGCGTGCCGTTCCGCGATCGCTGCGCGGTGCATTTCACCGAGCTCGCGGCCAGCCCGCTCGCGCCGATGCTCGGCGCTGACGACGACGCGTCGCCCGTGCGCGCGACGCACCAGCGCATCGTCGACCGGCTCGAGCAGGCGCTCGTGCGCCAGCCCGAACAGTGGCATTTCTGGGAACACTTCACTCCTTACCTGATGCCGGCGCCGCTGCTCGATGCGGCCGCGCGGCGTCGCTCCTGACGAGTTCGCCCCATGCCGACCTGGAACTCTGCCCTCCGAGAACAGAAGCCGTCGCGCAAGCTCGCGCGCGGCACGACCTTCGGCACCGTGATTCACGGTGTCGTCGACGTGCCGGTGTCGATGCGGTTCTTCTGCTACCTGTCGCTTGCGATGTTCGCGATGTTCGTGACCGCGCTGGTCGAGCTCAGCTACGCGAATACCGAGAGCGTGTCGGGGATGCTGACGCCGCGCTCGGGGCTGATCGGCGTCAGCGCGCCGCCGGGCTGGGCCGTGCGCGACGTCTACGTCGGCAAGGACCAGCACGTGAAGGCCGGCCAGCGGTTGCTGGCGGTGACGCGCGACACGAGCTTCGTGAGCCAGGCCAACAACGTGCAGGGGATGCGCGCGGCGCTCGACCGGCAGCGCGTCGAGGTCACGCAGCAGATCGACGCGGCGCGGCTCGAATACAAGTCGTCGGTGCAGCAGATCAACCAGCAGATTGCCGCGCAGGGCGAGAGCCGCGGGCTGATCGATCGGCAGATCCAGGACCAGAGGCGCATCGTCGACGAGTACGGTGAACGGCGCGCACGCGTGAAGCAGTTGCTCGACGAACAGGTCGTGACGCTCGAACAGTACAACCAGGTCAACACGCAGTACCTGCAGGCCGGGCAGGCGTACCAGGACCTGCTGCTGCGCCGCGCCGAGCTCGCGAAGAATGCGATGAAGCTGCGCGGCGACCTCGACACGATGCAGAGCAAGTATGACGGTGCGAACGCGGAACTGAAGATCAAGCAGGAGGAACTGAACGCGAAGGAATACAACATCGACGAGAACGTGAACCAGGTGCTGTACGCGCCGGCCGACGGGCAGATCGTGCGGCTCGACGTCGTGCAGGGTGGCGTGATCGACCCGCCGGGCACGCGCGTCGTCGAGATCCTGCCCGCGAAGGCAGACGGGCTGATCGCCGAGGTCTACATTCCGTCGTCGAAGGCCGGCTTCGTGAAGAAGGGGCAGGAAGTGAAGGTCGCGTACGCCAGCTATCCGGTCGAGAAGTTCGGCACGTATCGCGGCAAGGTGCTGTCGATCTCGCCGGTCGCGTTTTCCGCGAAGGAGCTGAACTTGCCGGGCGATGCCGCCACGCCGCAGACCTACTTCAAGACCTGGGTCGAGCTGGCCGACCGCACGCCGGCATTCGAAGGGCGGCCGCTGTCGCTGCGGGCCGGCATGATGCTGAAGGCCGACATCGTGCTGGAGCGGCGCAGCCTGCTCGAATGGCTGTTCGAGCCGCTGTACCGCATCCGTCAACGCCTGTTCGGCGTGCCGGCCTGAGCCGATGGCGAGCCGGAACCACGACCGCCGCCGCGCGCGGCCGGGCGCCGTGCGTCCGCTGTCGCGCTGGCTCGGCGCGACGCTGTTCGCGTGCGCGGCCGCCGCGCATGGCGCGCCGCAGCCGGACGGCGACGCCGAGCCACGCTGGCAGGCCGGCGCCGACGGGATCGGCTTCTGGCCGGGCGGCGACGCGGACGGGTTCGATGCGAGCGCGTGGGCGATCGACGCGGGGCCGGCCCGCCACGGTCGCGGCGATTCGGCCGATGTGCCGCCAGCCGATGCCGTACCGTTCACGGCGCGCGAGATCACACTCGGCCAGCGGACCCGCGGCGCGGGGCGCGCATGCGCGGCAGCGCGCGACGACGGCGCGGACGGCATCGGCTTCGACGACAACGGCGCAGCCGGCGGCTGCGATCCGGCCGCGACACGCGATGCAACGGCGGATGACGCACCGGCGGTCGGCGTCGTCCACGCCGACCGGATGCCGTACGAACTGCATCCGATCGACCCGTCGCGGCTGCCCGATCTGCCGGCCGCCGAGGCGCCGCCGCTGCTGACGCAACTGATGGGCGACGACCGCAACATGGTCGGCCTCGGCTGGCACTTCGTCGGCACGACCGGCCGATCGACACCCGTGACGACGAAGACGGACGCCCTCGGGCTGAACAGCTTCCAGAACCAGGGTTCGAGCCTGTCGCTCGGCAATACGAACACGCTGGCGTTCACGTTGACCCACTTTTTCTCGGAAAACTGGGCGGCCGAACTGGGCGGCGGCATTCCGCCGGTGCTGACGCTGCGCGGGCACGGCAGTATCGCGCTGCCGCTCGACCGGATTTTTTCCGGCGTCCAGGGGCGCTTTCCGCTGATCGATCTCGCGAACACGCAAAGCAACCCGCTCGCAACCACGCGCGCGTGGCTCGGCTCCGTCGTGTTCAAGTACTACCTCGGCGAGCGCGAGGATCGATTCCGCCCGTTCGCGGGCATCGGCATCAGCTATACGCGCTTCACGAATACGAACCTGAATCCCGTGTTCCAGCGCAAGCTTGCATCGCTCGGCGGGCTGCTCGCGGCGGGCGCGGACATCGGCAGCCTGCAGTCGCTGCTGCTCGACCCGTCGCTGTTCCAGCGTATCTGGGATGCCGGTGGCGACCTGCTGCTGTCGGGCAAGACCAACGTATCCGCCAAGGTGAAGAGCGTGTGGGAGCCGGTGTTCACCGTCGGCGCGAGCTACCAGATCACGCGCCAGTTCTGGATCACCGGCATGGTGACTTATATTCCGTTACGTACGAAGATTACGCTGGACATCGACCAGCCGAACCGGCAGCTCGCGTCGAACACGTTCGATATTTCCGCGAACCCCGTACTGGCCAGCGTGCTGCTCGCGTTCCGCTTCTGACCGGCGCGCCGGCCCTTTTTTCATGAATTTGACGCGCGACACTGGGATAATGGCGGAGTTTGGCTGCGTCAATGATGGAAGGAGGCCCCATGGGCGACAACGATACCCGCACCGAGACCGACGACCGCACCGATATGGAATCGATGGAAGCGCGCCAGCGCCGCTTCGAGGAGGATCTGGTCGACGCCTACGACGAAGAGCTCGAGATGGAGCTCGACGATCGCCGCTTCGACGACAGCGACGACCTGCTGTTTTCGCAGGAGCGCCGCGAGGCGCGCAAGCAATATTTCCGCGAACTGTTCCGCCTGCAGGGCGAACTCGTGAAGCTGCAGGACTGGGTCGTGAGCACGGGGCATCGGCTCGTCGTCATTTTCGAGGGGCGCGACGCGGCCGGCAAGGGCGGGGCGATCAAGCGCATCACGCAGCGGCTGAACCCGCGCGTCTGCCGCGTGGCTGCGCTGCCGGCGCCGAACAACCGCGAACGCACGCAATGGTATTTCCAGCGCTATGTCGCGCATCTGCCGGCCGGCGGCGAGATCGTGCTGTTCGACCGCAGCTGGTACAACCGCGCGGGCGTCGAGCGCGTGATGAACTTCTGTACCGACGAGGAATACGAGGAGTTTTTCCGTTCGGTGCCCGAGTTCGAGAAGATGCTGGTGCGCAGCGGGATCCAGATCGTCAAGTACTGGTTTTCGATCACCGATCACGAGCAGGAAGTGCGTTTCCAGAGCCGGATCGAGGATCCGCTCAAGCAGTGGAAGCTGAGCCCGATGGATCTCGAGAGCCGCCGCCGCTGGGAAGCCTACACGGCCGCGAAGGAAGAGATGCTGCTGCGTACGCACATTCCGGAAGCGCCGTGGTGGGTCGTTCAGGCCGTCGACAAGAAGCGCGCACGGCTGAACTGCATTCACCACCTGCTGCAGCAGGTGCCGTATCACGAGGTGCCGCACGCACCGATCGACCTGCCGCCGCGCGAGCATCACGAGGATTACATCCGTCGGCCGACGCCGGACAACATGATCGTGCCGGATACCTACTGAGCGGTCGTGGCGGGTTCGATGCGATGAAGGGGCGCGCCGCGTAACGCGGCGCGCGTTACTCCCGGATCAGGAACGCGGTGCGGTCGCGCCCGACGATCCATGCGGGTGCGCGGCCGCGGCCGCTCCAGATCGCGCCGGTTGCCGGGTCGCGATACTTCGCACCGACCGTAAACAGCTTCGCGCGATCGCTGTAACCCTGCCCGAAGATTTCCCGCGCGGTCAGCGCGTAGCCGGTGACGAGCTCGCGTACCTGCGCCAGCACCGCGCGGCGTTCGCGGCTGCGTGCCGCCTTGATGCGCCGATCGAGTTCCGCAAGCTGGGCTTGCAGTGTCTGCAGTTGATACATGCGTCCGTTATCCCGTAGTCGAGTTTTGATTATTGGCGACGCGTGACGAACCGCGCGTCGGCACGGCCGGCCTAGGCGTGCCGCCTCGGCCGGTGGCGGTTGCGTGTTGCCTGCGCCGGCCTGCGGATAGAACGTACACGGCACGAATCGCCGGGAACTCGGTGAGATTAAGTGGCGGCGCGCGGTTTTTCTATCGGACGTATCTGAAATTTCGGCGGAATTTTGGGGCAGCGGGGTGGCGCGGAGGGGACGATAGCGGCCGCTCGTTACAGATCGGGAAAGCCCGATCGCCCTTGAGTCAGGTCGAACAACTCGGTTCGCGCATGCGCGTCGGCTGTCTCGGGCAGCTTGATCACGAGCTTGACCGTCATCCCGTACGCGCTGTCCACCAGTTCGTAGCCCGCCTGTTCGATCCAGCGGCGCACGCGCGCTTCCTCGGGATAGCCGATCTCGATCGCGAGCCGCGTGTAGCGGATGCGCTCGACGCGCTCGGCATCGAGCAGCGCCGACGCGATTGCATCGGTGTACGCGCGCACCAGCCCGCCCGCGCCGAGCTTCACGCCGCCGTAGTAACGCACGACCGCGCCGAGCACGCCGTCGAGATCGTGATGGCGCAGCACTTCCAGGATCGGGCGGCCTGCGGTGCCCGATGGCTCGCCGTCGTCCGACATCCCCGATTGACCGCCCGCAAGCAAGGCCCAGCACACATGCGTGGCCGCTGGATGTTCGTCGCGCAGGCGTTGCAGGGCCTGCATTGCGGCGTCGCGGTCGTCGACGGGAATCGCGTACGCGATGAAGCGGCTCTTGCGGATCTCGAGTTCGCGGGTGTAGGTGGTGGCGAGCGAGTACATCATGCGATGCGACGGGGAAACGGTAACGAAATCAAGGTGATGATGGCGTGTCGGTTCTTTGGGGGCTGGCCCGGGCGGGCAGCGGCCGGCCGCATGGCCGGGATGAAGACTGAATTTTACCGTGGCGCGCCTCGATGCCTTTCGATGCCGTCAGCGCCCGGCCGGGGTAAGGTGCCGGATACGGAATGGCGAAGGGTCAATGTGAATGGTGCGGCAGCGGGCGTTCCAATTTATTCTCCGACGATTCGCGCGCGACATCACCGAACACCGACCGACGACCGCAACGCCGCGCCCAGCGTGCGCAGCGCCTGCCGGGCCCGCGCATCGGTCAGGTTCGAATAGAGCACCACGTCGCGCGTCGGCAAGGGCGGCAGCCCGTATCGCATGCCCACGTCGACGGTCCCGACGGGCGCCACGCGATGCCCGAGCGCGGCGACGGCCAGCCCGGCGGACACTGCCGCGCCGATCGTCGCCACGCCGCCGCCGACGAATACTTCCGTCCATGCGACACCGGCTTCGTCCAGCGCGCCGACGGCCATGCGGCGCACGCTGCACGGCTCGGCCTGCGTCGCGAGCCGCAGTGGTTGCGGCGGATGGTACTCGAAATCGGTCGCAGCCATCCAGCCGAACGACTCCGACAGGAGGGTTTCGCCGTCGAGCCGCCGGCTGTCGTGCTGCAGCGCGACGGCGGCGTCGAGCTGGCCGCGGTCGAACGCATCGAGCACATCGCGCGAGGCGGCCACCCGGATCTCCAGCACGAGGCCCGGTTCCGCTTCGCTCATGCGCCGAAGCAGCATCGGAAGATCGGCGCCGACGACATGATGGCTCACGCCGATCACCAGCCGCCGCTGGCCGGCGCCGAATGCACTGACCGCGCCCTGGTGAGCGGCCACGAGCTCGCGCGCGGGTTCGAGGAACACGGTGCCGTCGGCTGACAAGCGAACCTGCCGCGGCGTACGTTCCAGCAGGCGTCGTCCGAGGCTGTCTTCCAGCTTTTTGATCTTCAGGCTCACCGCGGACTGCGTGGTGTCCATCGCCTCGGCGGCCCGTGTGAAGCTCTTGAGGTCGGCAGTCAGCACGAACGCCAGCACGGCTTCGATGTCGAGCGTTTTCATCGCGCACTCATCCATTTATGAATCGAATCATTGAAATATTCTGCCATCGTATTTCAAAATGATTCAAGGTCTTCTACGCTGTTCTCAAGCCGTTCGTTTTCTCCCTTTTCTTTTCCAGGAGTCGATCATGCTGACCGCGTACTACGCGCACCGCCTGCCGGCGGACTACGACCTCGACATCATCCGCAATCGCGTGCGCGAGCGCGGCAGGCTGTGGGACGACACGCCGGATCTGGTGTTCAAGGGGTTCCTGCTGCGCGAGGCGGGCCGCTACGGTGCGACGGAAAACGGCTACGCGTCGCTTTATCTGTGGCGCAATGAACAGGCGTTCGCCCGGTTCGTCACGGACGGCCGCTACCGGGTCGTGACGGACAGCTTCGGGCGTGCGCCGATCGACGTGCAGGTCGCGCTGGATGCGCGCAAGGGCAGCGCATCGGCGGGGCGCTTCGTGCGGCTGGAAGCCGTGGATATTCCGGCGGATGCCGACCTCGATGCGACGCTGTCACGGGAGGTCGAGCGCAATCGCGACGTGGCGGCGAGGCAGGGTACGGTCGCGGCCGTCGTCAGCCTTGATTCGCTGCGCTGGCGGCTGACGCGCTCGCTCGTATCGGAACACGAGCTGGACGACGGCGGCGCGGGTACGGTGTATCAGGTGTTGCATCTGGCGCGGCCGTTGCTCGATACGCTTGAAGGGAGTGGGGGGTGATGGCCGGCGGCGCGTTCCGATCGCGGGCCGGGCCGGCGGGTGGGGCCTGCGGCCCGGCATCCGCGCGATTGCCGGCTGGCCTGGTGGTCGCCGCGCATCTGGCCGGGATGGCGGCGGGGATCGCCGCGATTGCCGCGCTCGCGACGTTGCTGGCGCTGTTGTTCCGGTAAGGGGCGCGTTTGCGGATGAGTGAATACGGAAGCGGGGGGCGGGGGGGCGGGGGGCGGGGGGCGGCCGCGAGAAACCCAAACAGCCACGGCAACACCAAAAACAACCCCCAAGCAACCCCCACCCAACAAACCACACCCCCCCCCCCCCCCGGGCCCCCCGGGCCCGCGCCCCTTTCAGGCCACCTCTGCTTTTTGCCCTCCGCCGACCTGCGGTGCCGCACAGGCGCGCAGGCACTCGATCGTCGCGGCCACGGCCGCGCGATTCGCACTGTCGGGGTGCCAGTACATCGACAC